>JBGAPX010000091.1:0-15281 GCA_044221045.1 Gemmatimonadales bacterium | reverse complement strand
CCAGGCCTTCGGCATCCTGCTCTTTCCCCACATGTACGGATACGCCCCGGTCGAGTACGGCCAGGACATCTTCGGGCCGCTGGGCGCCCGGCCGCGGGCCAACCCGTTCCAGGTCTACTACCAGGCCATCCTGCAGCTGGGCCGCGGGCAGCGGGCGGAGGGGGAGCGCCTGGTGGACAGCCTGCTCGCCCACCGCGACCCGAAGATGCCGCCCAAGCTCTACGACATCGTGCGGGCGGCGAAGGGCTGGGCCACCATGACGGCGGGCGACACGGCGGGCGGGCTCGCCGCCATGCGCGCGGCGCTCGAAGACGTCGGCGCCGGGTGGAATCCGTGGATGACCGGGCCGCTGCGGCTCCAGATGGCCACCGCCATGGCGCTCCGGCCCGAGACCGCGGCCGCCGGCCGCCGGCTGCTGCAACACGGCTTCAACGGTGACCTGGGCGTGGCGCCGATGGCGGCGTACGCGCTCGGGCGCACGGAGGAGGCGGCGGGCAACAAGGCCGCCGCCGCCGAGGCCAATGGCAGGTTCCTGCGGCTGTGGGACAAGGTGGATCCCGCGCTGCAGCCACGGGTGACGGAGGTCAGGGAGGCGCTGGGACGCGTCACCGGCGAGCCCAGGTAGGCGGGAACTACTCCCAGTCGGCCGGGGCGCCCTGGAGCTCGGCCAGCAGGGCGCGGTAGCTGACGTGCCGGTCGGCCGCGATGGCGCCGGCCGCCACCGCGCCGAGTACCGCGCAGCCGGGTTCATGCGTGTGACTGCAGTCGGCGTATTTGCAGCCGTCCACCCGGGCGCGGAACTCGGGAAAGCAGTGCGCCAGGTCGCGTGGCGCCAGCCCCCACAACCCCACCTCGCTGAAGCCCGGCGTGTCCACCAGGAACCCGCCGGCCGCCAGCGGCACCATCACGGCCCCCACCGTCGTGTGCTTTCCGCGCCGGATCCGTTCGCTGATCTCCCCGGTCCGCAGCCCGAGTCCCGGCTCGAGCGCGTTGAGCAGGCTCGACTTCCCCGCCCCGCTCGGCCCCGTCACCACGCTCACGCGCATGGCGAGGGCAGCGCGCAGCGCCTCGAGGCCCTCCCCGGTCCGGACGCTGGTGCGGAACACCCGATAGCCGGCGCCCTCGAGCCGCGTGGCCAGCGCGGCCCCCGGGTCGAGGTCGGTCTTGTTGAGGATGACCGCGGCGGGCAGGTCGTTCGACTCGGCGACGACCAGCAGGCGGTCGATGAGCTGCGGGATGGGCACCGGATCGCGGGTGGCGGCGACGACCAGGACCTGATCGATATTGGCCGCCACCGGGCGGGTGCCCCGCCCCTCGGGCACCCGCCGGGCCAGCAGGGTCCGCCGCTCCTCGACGTGGGCAATGCCCATCGTGCCGCCCTCGCCCTCGAGGTCCAGCCGCACCAGGTCGCCGACTACCACCCGCGGGGTGTCCCGCTTGACCTTGCCCCGGAGCACCGCGCGGACCTCGCCCGCCGGGGTGAGCACCCGGTAGGCGGCGCCGTCGCGCTCCAGCACGGTCCCGCTCACCACGTGCCGGGATCGCGACCGATGGCGTCGTCCAGGGCGGCCTTCACGTCGTAGAGGGAGAGGGCGCGGATCCGCTCCTCGGCCTCCTGGGGGGTGCGCCCCCAGGCGAGGATGCCGGTCTCGACGTGGCCCGTGGGCCGGTCACCGACCTCGGACCAGCGCACGAACAGGAGGGAGGCGCCGTGCCGGCCCAGTTCGTCCGGCGCGTCGTCCACGTAGATGCCGACCGAGTAGGGCTGGCCGTCGTGCCCGGTGAACGCGGCGGCCCGCCCGTGCCGGTCCATGTAGCCCCCCAGGGTGGCCTCGGACATCGCTAGTGCCGCACCGCCTCCCGCACGACGTTGCCCAGGATGAACGCGATGTTCGCCGGCCGCTCCGCCAGGCGACGCATCAGGTAGGGATACCACTGCGTCCCGAAGGGGACGTACACCCGGACGTTGAAGCCCGCGGCGCGAAGCTGGTCCTGGAGGTCGCGCCGCACCCCGTAGAGCATCTGGAACTCGAACCGCGCCGGGTCGATGCCCTGCGCCTTGGCGAAGCTCCGCGCGTGCGCGATGATCGCGGGGTCATGGGTGGCGAGCCCGGGGTAGTTGCCGTGGAGCATCAGCTGCTCCATGAGCCGCACGTAGTGGCGGTCCACGTCGGCCTTGTCGGGGAAGGCCACCTCGGGCGGCTCGAGGTAGGCGCCCTTGCAGAGCCGCACCCGGGCCTTCGCCTCGACCAGCCGGGCCACGTCGTCGGTGCTGCGCCGCAGGCAGGACTGGATGACCACCCCGACGTGGGGCCCGAAGGCAGGATAGAGCTTCCCGTAGAAGAAGTCGAGCGTGCGCTGGGTGTAGGCCGACCCCTCCATGTCCAGGCGGACGAAGTTGCCCCGCGCCTTGGCCCGCTCGAGGATCGCCGTCATATTGGCGAGGCAGGCGTCCTCGCTGATGTCGAACCCCATCTGCGTGAGCTTGACGGAGACGTTCGAGTCCACCCCGCTGTCGCCGATGCGGTCGAGCATCTGGAGGTAGGTGTCGCGGGCCTGGGCGGCTTCCGGCTCCCGGGCGACGCTCTCCCCCAGCAGGTCGAGCGTCGCGGTGATCTTCCGCCGGTTGAGCTCGCGGACCGCCTCCACCGCGGTCTCCACGGTCTCCCCGGCCACGAAGCGCGAGGCGAACCGCCGGGCCAGCGGGTTGCTGCGGACGAACCGGAACACCTGCGGCTGCTCCGAGAGCCAGAGTAGGCCGGTGCGCATCATATCAGGAAATCCTCGAGGGGGCGTGCATTGGGGCAGAACGATATCCGGCGGCCGCGAGGCCTACAAGCGATGAATAATCATGCGCGCTGAACCCGTCCGGATCGCGATGTGGTCCGGCCCGCGAAATATCTCCACCGCGATGATGCGGGCCTGGGAGAACCGCCCCGATGCCTGGGTGGTGGACGAGCCGCTCTACGCCCATTACCTGACCCAGGTGACCGTGGCGCACCCCGGCGTGGACGAGGTCATCGCGCACCACGAGACCGACTGGCGGGTGGTGGTGGCCGGGCTGACCGGTCCCATCCCCGAGGGGCGGGTCATCTACTACCAGAAGCACATGGCCCACCACTGGCTGCCGCACCTCCAGGGCGACTGGCTCCTCCAGCTCCGGAACGCCTTCCTCATCCGGCACCCGGCCGAGATGCTGCCGTCGCTCAGCGCCAAGATGGGACTCCCCATCCTGCGCGACACGGGGCTGCCGCAGCAGGTGGAACTGTTCCGGTTCGTCCAGGCGCGCACCGGGGTCACCCCGCCAGTGCTCGACGCCGAGGATGTGCTCCGCGACCCGCGGGGCGTGCTGGGTTCGTTCTGCGGCCGGGTGGGGGTGCCGTTCAGCGAACCGATGCTGGCATGGCCGGCGGGTCGCCGCGCCACCGACGGGGTGTGGGCGCGGCACTGGTACGAGGCGGTGGAGCGTTCCACCGGGTTCGAGCCGTGGCAGGCGCGGAGCCGGGTGGTGGGGCCGGAGCTGGCGCCGCTGCTGGCGGAGTGCCTGCCACTCTACGAGGAACTGTACCGGCAGCGGCTGGGCCCCGGCGCCTGACGCCGGATCCGGGGCCTGGCCGGCGTCAGGCCGCGAACTGAGCCGCTACCTCGTCGGCGACGGCGCCGAGGTGCCCGAACATGGCCTGCGCCGCGGCGACGATGGCCTCACGCTCCACCGGCGCGAATGCAATGGCGTCCATGGCGCGCTTGTAACTCGCCCAGCGTTCGGGCTGGACCGTCCCGTACGGGTCCAGCGCCTGCAACCCGGCCCGGCTGCCCTCGGGAAGTCCCAGCCCCCGCGCCACCATCTTCACCAGGAACCGCCCGCCGTTGGTGCTCCCCTCGGTCACGTAGAACGCACCGAGCAGCGCCTCAGGCGCCGCCTGCGCCAGCCAGGCCTGCGCCGTCGCCGTGGGGGGAAGCGGTTCGGCCCGGGGTGATCCGCCCAGATGGGCCAGGTCGGCTTCGAGGTCAGGGACCCGGAGCCGGGAAGGGATCTCCAGCGCGGCCCAGGCGGGGCGCGAGGCGGCCGCCCCGACGAGCGCGGTCTCGAGCACCCGATGCACCAGGAGCAGCTGCTCGAGATTGGCCACGTAAGGCTCCCGGGCGATGGTCCCGCGCGCGATCGATCGCATCAGCGGCCGGCTCTCGGCCGCGCGATGCGCAGGGGCGGTGGCCTCACGGAGCTGGTCCATCACGGTCATGGTGGTGGTGCCGGTCATCAGCGGTTCCAGGCGAAGAGCGTGAGTCCCGTGCCGGCGGCGAGCCAGAGCAGCCCCTTGATCAGGAAGAACAGGAACGCCGCGGTCATCCAGCGGCGTCCCTTGGGGATGGGACATTGAGAATGATTCTCAGATGGATTAGTCACGCGAGGATTGTACGCCAGAATGCCGAGGTTGTCAATCGGCTATGCCGCCCGGACCGGACTCCCCGCCACTTGCGCCCCGATCCCCCGCGCGGGAACATCCTCCACCCTCCAACCCCGCGGACCATGCAACAGCGCTTCGACCCCCGCAACCGCGACCTCATCGTCAACATCAACGGTGCCCTGGTGCATCGGGACCAGGCCGGCGTCAGTCCGTTCGATTCCGTCGTCCAGGGTGGGGATGCCGTGTGGGAGGGGCTCCGGCTCTACCAGGGGCGGATCTTCCGCCTCGACGAACACCTCGAGCGGCTCCGCCACTCGGCGCTGGCGCTGGCCTTTGCCGAAATCCCGTCCGCCGCCGCGATCACCGAGGAGATCCGCAAGACGCTCGCGGCCAACCGGATGACCGATGGCGTCCACATCCGCCTGACGCTCACCCGCGGGGTCAAGGTGACCAGCGGGATGGACCCGCGGCTCAACCGGGCCGGCCCCACGCTCATCGTCCTCGCGGAACACAAGCCCCCGGTCTACGCCACCACCGGGCTCAACCTCGTGACCGCGTCGATCCGGCGCTTCCCCCCCGACTGCCTCGACCCCAAGATCCACCACAACAACCTGCTCCAGTCCATCCTCGCCAAGATCGAGGCCAACGTGGCCGGGGCGGATGACGCCCTCATGCTCGACACCCGGGGCTTCATCGCGGAAACCAACGCCACCCACCTCTTCTTCGTGGAGGGCGGGAAGGTCCGCACGCCGCGGACGGTCGCCTGCCCCGAAGGCATCACCCGCGCCACGGTCATCGAGCTCTGCCACGAGCATGGCATTCCCCTGGAGGTCACCGACCTCTCGCTCACCGAGGCGTACCGCGCCGCTGAGGCCTTCTGCTCCGGGACCATGGGGGAACTCGCGGCAGTGACGCGCATCGACGGGCGGGTGATCGGGGCGGGATCGGTGGGGCCGATCACCGAACGGCTCACCGCCCTCTTCCGCGAACTCACCGGGCGGGAGGGGACCGTGGTGGCGGGCTGAGGACCGACCGTCGATCAGGGCAGGAACCGCCCCCGGAGCTCCGGGGGCAGCATGGGACAGGCGCCTTCCGGCCGGGCAAAGAGCCGCCCGCGCACCCGGGCGACCCGGTCGTAGCCCCAGTCGAGCAGCCAGGTCGGGAGCAGCCCCACGACGCGGGCCAGCATCCGCCACCCGCCGCCCAGCCGCTCCCCGATGTGGAGGGCCGCCCGGGACCGGACCAGGGTCCGGCCATCCGCGGTGCGGACGATCACGCTGTCCGGCAGGTCGCCCCGCCGGGCGGCGTCGTAGGTCGCCTGGAACGTGCTGCCCTGCAGCGGGGCGTAGCGGAACCGGGTCCCCTCGAGGTCGCGCGCCAGAACGAACTTCACCGAACGGTGACAGAGTCCGCAGCCACCATCGTAGAACATCAGGTCGGGTTCCTGGGTCATGGCAGCCTTCCGGGCGCGGGACGTGGTGCACGGAGGACGCCCGAATGACGTCCGCATGACACCCAAACTGGTATATTGCGCCATCCCATGACCACCCCCCCTTCACTTGGCATCCTGGAGCTGAGCGACCGCGGCGCCGGATTCGTCCGACGGCGGCAGTGCAGCTACCTCCCCGAAGACGGCGACTACTACGTCCCCCCCCGCCTGGTCAGCCAGTACGGCCTCCGGACCGGCGACGAGCTCTGGGGCGAACTGGGTCGCTCCCCCGGCCGCGGCAAGGCCGCCCCGGTCGAATCCCTGAGTCTGGTCAACGGCCGTCCGCCGGAGGAGATGCGCCGCCGGCCTGCCTTCGCCAGCCTGGGCGCCATCCACCCCGACGCGCCCCTCCAGCTCGACTGCGGGCTGCGCCGCTTCGGCCAGCCGGACTTTACCAACCGGGTCATCGACCTGCTCTGCCCCTTCGGCAAGGGGCAGCGGGCCCTCATCGTGGCCCCCGCCAAGGCGGGGAAGACGATGGTGCTCCAGGCGGTGGCGGAGGGCATCGCCAAGAATCACCCCCAGGCGCTCCTGCTCATCCTGCTGGTGGATGAGCGGCCCGAGGAGGTGACCGAGATGGAGATGATCGGCTACGGCGAGGTGGTGAGCTCGAGCTTCGATTTTCCCGCCGAGCGGCACGTGGCGGTGGCGGAACTCACGCTGGAGCGGGCACGCCGGCGGGTGGAGATGGGCGAGGACGTGGTGCTCATCCTCGATTCGATCACCCGGCTGGCGCGGGCCTACAACACGGTGGAACGGGGCACCGGGCGGACCCTGACCGGCGGGCTCGATTCCTCCGCGCTGGAGAAGCCCAAGCGCTTCCTGGGCAGCGCGCGCCGCATCGACCAGGCGCGGGGTGGCGGCTCGCTGACGATCATCGGCACCGCGCTGATCGACACCGGCTCGAAGATGGACCAGGTGATCTACGAGGAGTTCAAGGGCACCGGCAACAGCGAGCTCACCCTGAGCCGCGAACTGGCGGAGCGGCGGGTCTTCCCCGCCATCGACCTCAAGGCGAGCGGCACCCGGCGCGAGGAGCTCCTCCTGCCGCCGCCGCTGCTGGCCGTGGCCACCACCCTCCGCACGCGCACCGCCCCGATGACCCCCGTCGACGCCATGCAGCAGGTGCTCACGCTGATGCGGCGCTCGGCGACGAATGCGGATCTGGCGGGTCAGGTAGACTGAGGTCCCCCTCCGGCGCCGGCTCCAGGAGCTCGGCGTCCGGCTGCGCGGGGCTCGCGTACTCGAGCGCCAGCGCGTTCCCCGCCGCCGCCGCCTTCACCCGCTGCATCACCACCTGCCCCGCCCCGAGCGACATGTGGAACGCGCGCACGTACTCCACCACCGCGCGCCCCACCGGCAGGTGCCCCGACAGCAGCTCGGCGAATGCCTGGGCGTTGCGGATGTGGGTGGCCGTCACCGCCTCCGACGCCCGTGCCCCGACCATCCGGGCCAACTCGAGCGTGCGTTCCTGGTAGGCCCTCCGGTACCGGATCAGCTTCACCACGAGGTCGAGCCGGAGCAGGCGCCAGCCCCGGAGCGTCGGCAGGGCCGCCTGCGCCGGCAGGTGGTCGAGCTCCAGCACCGCCAGGGTCCGGGTACGGATGGGCTCGTGCATCATCGCGGAGACCGGCACCACCGTGAGGTAGAGCTCCAGCGCCTCCAGCGGCGACACCCGGCTCGAGAACTCCCCGATGAACTGGAGCGCCTGCTCCGTGTGGCTCGCCACCAGCGCTTCCCACGCCACCGCGTACGCCACCCGCACCCGCGTGCGCAGCGGGCGCGGGAACTGCCGGATCGGCATCTCGCTCGGCACGGACACGCGGTGTCGCTCCCCGTAGTGACGGAAAGGCGCCCCCGGGCCCGGGGGCGGACGCCCCAAGCTCGGCGCCGGGCCCGCGGGGCACAAGCGGTCCCGTCACAGTCCGTCCTAAGTGCTTGGTAAGCTGGTACATCGGGCACGGCGTCGAGGGGCGGTCCGGCTCAGGGCAGGCCCGCCAGGAAGCGCTGGAGACCGGCCTCGTACGCCGTGGCCCCGGCCTCGAACGCGTCGTCGTGCCCGCCGGGCACCTCGAGGAAGGTCCGGGGTTCCCGGGCGGCCTGGTAGAGGCGGCGCCCGTGGCTGATGGGAATGGTCTGGTCGTCTCGGCCGTGGATGACGAGGAGCGGCATCCTGACCAATCCGATCCGCGCCAGGGAGGGAAACTGATTGTGCCCGATCCACCGCACCGGGAGCCACGGGTAGACTTCCGCGGCGCGATCGGGCACCGAGGTGAACGCCCCCTCGATGATGAGCCCGGCGGCCTCGACCCGGGTGGCAAGCTCCACCGCCACCCCACTGCCGAGTGAGTGCCCGTAGATCAGGATCCGCGCCGGGGGTTCCTGCAGTGTATCCCGCAGGTAGAGGTATGCCGCGGTCGCGTCGGCATAGAGCCCCGCCTCGCTCGGCACGCCGCCGCTGAGCCCGTAACCCCGGTAGTCGAGCGCCAGCACCCCGAGCCCGAGCCGCTGCAGCTGTTGATCGTGCTCGGGGCGGCCCGGCGTCGCCAGGTTCCCGGCATTGCCATGCAGCACCAGCACCCAGCGCGGGGGCGTGTCGGCCGGGCGCGGGGGGAGCACCCACGCCGTGAGCCGGGTCCCATCGCCGCTGGCAAACTCCACCGCACGGATCGCATTCCCCTCCGCCAGCGCCGGCACCGGAACGGGGCCGCGGTCCGGCTGGAACACGATCCGGTCCTCGTTCCGCGCCAGCCAGACCAGAATGGCGATGTATCCGGCGGCGGCCACCCCGAACACCAGGAGCAGGACGCGGATCACGCGAGCTTGAGGTAATCGCGCAGGGCGTGAAAGCGCGGGTCGGCGCGGACGGGATCGAACAGCGGGTCCACCCGCAGGTAGGCGAGCCAGCCGCGCCGGTCGGCGCGGGCGCGCTCCAGCCAATGGAACGCGTCGTCGGTGCGGCCCAGCGTGAGCGCCAGCCGGGCCCAGTTGGTGGGGGAGATGTAGCGCTCCGCCGCCAGCGCGCCGAAGCGGTCCCACATGGCGTGGGCGGCGGCGTCCCGGCCGCGCAGCAGGTCCACCTGCGCCTGGGTCTGCAGCCCCTGGGCGTCATCCGGGCTCAGGTCGAGGCAGCTCTGCACCGCCTCGGCGGCCTCGTCCACCCGGCGCGCCAGGGTGAGCAGCACCGCGAGGTTGAGGTAGGTGTCCGACTGCTCCGGGTTCATCACCAGCGCCTGCTGCAGGTAGGGCACCCCGGCCTCGGGCGTGCGGTCGTAGTAGTACAGCCAGCCGCAGCTGCGCCGGATGGAGACGGAGGTCGGGTCCAGCTCCACCGCGCGCTGGCCCTCGACGATCGCCTCCTTCGTCCGCCCCATGGCGGCGAGGTACCAGGAGTACCACTGGCGGGCGGAGGCGTAGCGCGGGTCGAGCTCGATGGCGCGGCGGAACTCCCGCTCCGCGGCGGGCCAGTCCCAGTCGTGGATGAACAGGACCCACGCGAGCGAGGTGTGCGCCTCGGCCAGGGTGTCATCGAGGGCGATGGCCTTGCGCGCCTCGGTGCGGGCCCGGCCCAGGCCTTCGGCGACGGGCATGTTGCGGTAATCCACGTGCTGCGCGTATGCGTCGGCCAGCCCGGTGTAGGCCAGGGCAAAGCCGGGGTCCTCGGCAATCGCCTGCTCGAAGTACCGCACCGCCTGCTCCATCCCGGCGCCGGTGCGCTGGTTCCAGGCGTGACGGCCGCGGAGGTAGAGGTGGAACGCGCGCGGGCTGGTGGAGGCCGCCCGCCGGCCCGGGTCGCCGACCAGGCCGAGCTGGGCGCGGAGCGTGGACACGATGGAGCGGGCCAGTTCGTCCTCGAGCGCGAGGATGTCGCGGCCCTCCCGGTCGAACCGTTCCGACCAGAGCAGGCGGCCATCCGTCGCGTCGGACAGCTGGGCGGTGACCCGGAAGCGGTCGCCCACGCGGCGGACGCTGCCCTCGAGCACGATCGAAACGCCGAGCAGGGCGCCGATGGCGCGCACGTCCTGGTGCCGCCCCTTGATGGCGAAGACCGAGCTGCGCGGCACCACCCGGAGGCCTTCCACCGCGCCGAGCGCGTGGATGAGCTCCTCGGTCAGGCCGTCGCTCACGTACTCGTTGTCGGGGTCGGGGCTCGCGTTCGTGAACGGCAGCACCGCGATCGCGCGCCGCGCGGCGGCGCCGGCGTATTCCGGCAGCCCGGACAGCGGCGTCACCAGCGCCTCGCAGAACTCCGCGACCGTCGGGAACCGGTCGGCGGGCTCCTTGGCCAAGGCGCGGAGCAGCGCCTGCTCCACCGGCGCCGGCAGCTCGGGGCGGCGCGCCCGCGGCGGGGGGGGCGCCTCGGTGGCGTGGCGGGCCATGGTGGCGCGCGGACCCGAGCCGGTGAACGGCGGCTCGCCGGTGAGCATCTCGTAGAGCACGCAGGCCAGCGCGTACTGGTCGCTGCGCGCATCGAGCACCGGGTCGCCGCTGGCCTGCTCGGGGCTCATGTAGTCCGGGGTGCCGACCGCCATCCCCGGCGCGGTGACCGTGCCTGCCGGCTCGCAGGCGTCACACAGGCCGCGCGCCACCCCGAAGTCGGCCACCACCGGTTCACCTTCCTGCAGCAGGACGTTCTCCGGCTTGATGTCCCGGTGCAGGATGCCGCGGCGATGGGCGTAGTCGAGGGCCCCGCCTACCGCGCGCACCAGGCGGATGGCCTGGCCCACCGGCAACCGGCCCTCGGCGCGCAGCAGGTCGCGCAGGGAGCCGCCCTCCACCAGCGGCATGACGTAGAAGAGCAGGGCACCGCCGGGACCGGGCAGCTCGCCGGAATCGTACAGCGGCAGGATGTGAGGGTGGCCCAGCTGGGCGGCGTAGCGGATCTCGCGCAGGAAGCGGTCGGCCGACTCGCCGGAGGCGAGCAGACCGGCCCGGATCGCCTTGATGGCGACGGGCCGGCCGTGGCGGCGGTCCTGGGCGCGGTAGACCACCGCCATCCCGCCCTGCCCGATCGGGCCCTCGAGATCGTACCGCCCGGCGAGCGCCGCGCGCAGCGCTTCCGCGGGATCGGGGAGGGCGGCGGAGGGGTCGCCGGGGGTCACGCCGGGTAGAATCTCCCGCCGGCCTCGGCCATCCGCACCAGCGTGTCGCAGGGCGTGAAGCGGGCCCCGTGGGCCCCGGCCAGGGCGCGGAGCACCTCCACGACCCTCGCCGCGCCGAGGTCGTCGATGTAGCGGAGCGGCCCGCCGCGGAACGGCGGGTAGCCGATGCCGAAGATCGCGCCGATGTCCCCGTCCCGCGGGTTCCGGACCACGCCCTCGCCCATGGCCATCGCGGCCTCGTTGAGCATGCTGTAGACCAGCCGCTGCTCCGCGTCGGTGGTGGAGGCCGGGGCGCGCGGCTTGAGGCCGAGCAGGTCGTACACCGATTCGTCGGGGCCGGTCTTCTGCCCGTTGTGGTAGTGGTAGAATCCCTTGCCGTTCTTGCGGCCGAGTCGCTGGTCGGCGAGGAGCTTGCCGATCAGTTCGGAGGGCTTGAGCCGGTCGCCGTAGGCGGCGTGCATCACCTTGCCGGCCTTGGCGCCCACGTCGAGGCCTACCTCGTCCAGCAGCGTGATCGGGCCGACCGGGAACCCGAAGCGGGTCATCAGCCGGTCGAGCAGCTCCATGGGCACCCCTTCGCTGAAGAGGTGACCGGCCTCGTTCATGTAGGGGATCAGGATCCGGTTGACCCAGAAGCCGGGGCGGTCCCGGACCACGATGACGGTCTTGCCGATCTTCCGGCCGAACTGCACCGCGGTAGCGATGGCGTCGGGGCTGGTGCGGTCGGTGGGGATGACCTCGAGCAGCGGCATCCGGTCCACCGGCGAGAAGAAGTGCATGCCGAGGACGCTGCCGGGCCGCGCCGCGTGGGCGGCGATGTCGGCGATCGGGATGGTCGAGGTGTTGGTGGCGAAGATCGTGGTGGCCGGGGTGGCCGCCTCGGTCTCGGCCAGCACCTTGCGCTTGACATCGAGGTCCTCGAACACCGCCTCGATGACCAGGTCGGCGCGCGGGAAGCCGGTGAAGTCGGTGCCGCCCGAGAGGAGCGCGGCCAGGCGCTCGAACTCGAACCGGGTGATCCGCTTCCGCTTGAGCCGCCCGGCGAGGATGTCGGTGGCGGCCTTGAGCCCCTTCCCCACCCGCGCCAGCTCGGTGTCCTTGACCCGGACGTCGACGGCGGCGCTGCTCACCGCCGTGCCGGCGATGCCCGCGCCCATGAAGCCGGAACCGATCACCGCCAGGCGCTCCACCTTGCGTGGGGCAGCGGTGACGCCGGCGGGCAGGCCGTCGTCCTTCTTGAGGGCGGTGGTGGCGAAGAAGATCCCGATCAGCTTCCGGGAGACGTCCGTGGCCGCGAGCTCGCCGAACTTCCGGTGCTCCACCGCGAACCCGCGCGCGAGGCCGCCCTCGAGTCCGGCCTTCACCGCCTCGAGCGCCGCGAGGGGCGCCGGGTAATGCCCGCCGCTCTTCTTGAGGGTGTCCTTCCGCGCCTTGTGATAGACGAACATCCGCCCGGGGATGCTGCGGTCGAACACGGCCCCCATGAGCCCGCCGCGCGCGGGGCGACGGGCGGGCCGGGCGGGTACGCCGGCAGCGAGCAGCCGCTCCGCCGCCGCCACCGCGGTGTCGAGCAGGATGGCCGGGGGCACCAGCTCGTCCACCATGCCGAGCTTGAACGCCTTGTACCCGCCCTCGGTCTTGCCGGGCATGATGATGCCGAGCGCGGCCGAGAGCCCGATCAGGCGCGGCAACCGCACGCAGCCGCCGGCGCCCGGCAGCAGGCCCAGCTGCACCTCGGGGAGCCCGATCTGGGTCTTGGGGTGGTCGGTGGCCACGCGCCAGTCGCAGGCCAGCGCCAGTTCATAGCCGCCGCCCAGGCAGGCGCCGTGGATGGCGCAGACGACGGGCTTGGGGAAGTCGTCCAGCCGCTGCAGCATCTCCTGGCCCTCGCGGGAGAGCCGGGTGAACGCCTCCTGGCCCGAGAGCCGGGTGAACTCCTCGATGTCGGCGCCGGCGATGAAGCTGTCGGGCTTGCCGGAGGTGATCACCACCGCCTGCACCCCGGCGTCGGCGCGCAGCCGCGCCAGGGCGGCCTCGAACTCCTCCTTGACCTGCGCATTGAGCTTGTTGACGGGCTCGCCGGGGAGGTCGAGCGTCAGGATCGCGGTGCTGCCTCGGGTACCGATGGTCAGGGCGGTCATACGCGCTCCAGCACCAGGGCGAATCCCATCCCGCCCTGGGCGCAGATGGAGATGAGGCCGAACTGCACGTCGCGCTTCACCATCTCGTTGGCGAGCGTGGTGGCCAGGCGGGCGCCGGTGGCGCCGAACGGGTGGCCGATCGCGAGGGAGCCGCCGTGCACGTTGGTCCGCTCCCAGTCGACCTCGCCGACCGGGCCGCTGCGGCCCAGCTTCGCGGCCCACGCAGGGCTGGCCCACGCCTGGGCGTTGGAGAGCACCTGGCTGGCGAACGCCTCGTGGATCTCCACCAGCCCCAGGTCCTTCCAGGTGATCCCCGCGCGGTCGAGCGCCTTCGGGACGGCGTAGGCCGGGCCCATCAGGAGCTGCCACCCGGGGTCCACCGCGGCCACCGCGTAGCTCCGCACCACGGCCAGCGGCCGGTACCCGAGGGCGCGGGCTTTCTCCTCGTTCATCATCAGGACCACCGCCGCCCCGTCGGTGAGCGCGGAGGCGTTGCCGGCGGTCACCGAGCCGTAGCGGCGGTCGAAGACCGGCTTGAGCTTGGCCAGCTGCTCCAGCGAGGTGTCCCCGCGGATCAGGTTGTCGGTGCTGACCACCTCGTCCATCCCGCGCCCGCCGAACCAGGGCGCGATCTCCTCGGCGAGGCGCCCGCTCTGGGTGGCGGCAGCCGCCCGCTGGTGGCTGAGCAGCGCGAGGCGGTCCTGCGCCTCGCGAGTGATCCCGTTCTCCTTGGCCATCTTCTCGGCCGACTGCCCCATCGACTCGCCGGTGGACGGCTCGGCGATCGCCGGCGAGACCGGGATGAGGTCCTTCGGCCGGATCTTGAGGAACGTGCCCACCCGCTGGCCCAGGCTCTTCGCCTTGCTCGCCTCGAGCAGGATCTGGGTCATCCGCTTGCTGTGCAGGATGGGAATGTCGGAGAGGGACTCCACCCCGCCGGCCAGCACCACGTCGGCGTGGCCCAGGGCAATCTGGTCGGCGGCGTAGCTGATCGCCTGGCCGGCCGAGGCGCAGGCGCGGTTCAGGGAGAAGGCGGGAACGGTGCGCGGCAGCTGGGGCAGCAGGCTGACCTCGCGGGCCACGTTCGGGGCGAGGACCGAGGCCACCACCTGCCCGAAGGCCACCTCGTCGACCAGGCCACCGTCGAGCGCGGTGCGCGCGAGCAGTTCCTGGGTGACGCGGCGGGCCAGCTGGACCGCGGTGACATCCTTGAAGACGGTGCCGCTCCGGGCGAAGGGCGTGCGCAGGCCGGAGACGATCGCGGGACGACGGGGGGAAGCCATGGCAGGTTCTCGGGGTACTCGGGGCGCCGGCCCGGGAGCCGGCACCGTTGCCGCGCACCGCGGTGCGCGCTTATGCTATGCCCGCTGGGCCACGATCGAGGCGACGGCGCGGACCTTGTTGCCTTCGATCGGCTCGAACACCTCCCGGCCGTGGAGGGATTCGAACGGGCGCACCAGCCGGGCCAGTTCCCCCGGCTGCAACAGGTGGTCGTCGCTGGTCGGGCCCCAGCCGAGGGCTCGCTGCCAGTCGAGGTAGGTCTCCATCATGAGGAGCCCACCGGGCGCCACCAGATCCTTGAGGTCCTCCATCCGTTCGCGGTCAAGATAGTTGAACAGCAGCACCACCTCAAAACGCCCGAGCGCCGGCCACTCGCCCGTGAGATCCACCGCCTGGAAGTCCACCTGCACGCCCAGCCGGACGGCCGCCTCGCGGCCCGTCTCCAGCTTGACGTCGTCGTGGTCCAGCGCCGTGACCGTGGCGCCCCACTGCGCCGCCTTGAGCGCGTGCCGGCCCTCCCCGCAGGCCAGGTCGAGCACTCGCATCCCCGGACGGATGAGGTAGTCGTGCCACACGAGCCAGGTGCTGGGCCGGGGAAGGTACAGGACGGGCGGGGGCGCCCCGCGGGTGAGATCTGGCATCGACCCTCGATCGAGCGACTGAGCGCGTCGCCGGTGGACCTGCTCATCATCGGCGGCGGCATCACCGGCGCCGGCATCGCGCGGGATGCGGCGATGCGCGGCCTGTCCACCATCCTCGTGGAACAGCACGACCTGGCCTTCGGCACCAGCTCGCGCTCCAGCCGCCTGATTCACGGCGGGCTGCGCTACCTCGAGGAGGGGGACCTCAAGCTGGTCTTCGA
>JBGAPX010000090.1:6391-15980 GCA_044221045.1 Gemmatimonadales bacterium | reverse complement strand
TTGGGCCGTAACGCAACGCAGGCGGCGCCCGGGTGCGGGCGCCGCCTGCGCTGGACCTGTCAAGGAGCGGACCGTGATCGAACCGGTGACCCCCTGCTTGCAAAGCAGGTGCTCTCCCAGCTGAGCTACCGCCCCGGAGACCCGGCGAAGATAATCGCGCCCGGGCGCCCTACGACACCCCGTCCAGCACGCTCCGGACCTTGCGCGCCAGGCTCGCGACCGTGAAGGGCTTCTGCAGGAACGCCCCGCCGGACGCCATCACCTGGGTGAGCAGCGGGGCATTGTCGGTGTAGCCCGACATGTGGAGCACCCGGAGTCCCGGCCGCGCCTCGGCGAGCTGCGCCGCCAGCGCCGGTCCGGTGACGCCCGGCATGACCGTGTCGGTGAGCAGCAGGTGGATTGGACCGGGATGAGAGCCGGCCACCTCCATCGCATCGGCGCCCGTGGTTTCGAGCACGGTGTACCCCTGCCGCTCCAGCGCCTTCCGGGTGAGCATCCGGACCGCCGTGTTGTCCTCCGCGATCAGGATCGTCTCCGTCCCCCGCAGCGACGCGGGGGCGTCCGCCGCCGCGGGGCGCACCGGGTCGGCGGCCTCGGACACCATCGGCAGGAAGATCTTGAAGCTGGTGCCCCGGCCCGGTTCGCTGTAGAGCCAGACGAAGCCGTCGCTCTGCTTCACGATCCCATAGACCGTCGCCAGGCCGAGCCCGGTGCCCTTCCCCGATTCCTTGGTGGTGAAGAAGGGCTCGAAGGCGTGGGACCGGACCTCCTCGCTCATGCCGCTCCCGGTATCGCTCACCGTCAGGCTCACGTACCACCCGGGGGCCATCGGCGGATGCAGCGCCGCGTAGTGCTCGTCCAGTTCCACGACCGACGTCTCCAGCAGCAGCTGCCCCCCCTCCGGCATCGCATCCCGGCTGTTCACCGCCAGGTTGAGCAGCACCTGCTCCAGCTGGCCGGGGTCCGCCTTCACCATGGCGGTCCCCGCCTGCAGCCGCATGACCAGCGCCACATCCTCCCCGATCATCCGGCTCAGCATCCCCTCGAGGTTCCGCACCAGGGCGTTGAGGTCGAGGAGTCGGGGCAGCAGCACCTGCTGCCGGCTGTAGGCCAGCAGCTGCCGCGTCAGGGTGGCACCCCGCTCCGCCGCGCGGCGGATCTCGGCGACGTCCTCGTGGCTGGGGTGGTCCACCGCCAGGTCCGACTGCAGGATCTCGCTGGTGCCCAGGATGACGGCGAGGATGTTGTTGAAGTCGTGCGCCACCCCGCCCACCATGCGGCCCACCGCCTCCAGCTTCTGGGCCTGGCGGAACTGCGCCTCGAGGGCGGCCCGTTCGGTGATGTCGCGGCCGTTGATCACCGCCCCCCGCACCACCGGGTCGTGGAACAGACTGCGGCCGATCCCCTCGATCAGCCGCCAGGTGCCGTCCTGGTGCCGGAAGCGAAACTGCAGCCGCCGCGTCGTCCCCGCCTCGTTCACCCCCTCGGAGAAGACCGCCACCACCTTCTCGAGGTCATCCGGGTGAACAAAGGAGAACGCCGGCTTCCCGACCAGGTCGACCGGCCGCAGCCCGAGAATCCGCTCGAACGAGGGCGAGACGTACCGGAAAGCGCCATCCTCGTCCAGCACCGAGATCAGGTCCTCGGACTCCTCGATCAGCGCCCGGAACCACGCCTCGCTCTGCCGGATCCCCGCCTCGGCCTCCCGTCGCTCGGTCAGGTCGGTGACCATGGCCAGGGCCCCGAGGTACTCGCCGGCGTCGCCCAGGATCGGCCCGGTGGACATCAGGACCCAGAGCGTGCTGCCGTCCTTCCGCCGCAGCTTGAAGTCCTGCTGCTCCCGGATCCCCTGCCGCCGCCGCTGCCGGCTCGCCTCCGCGATGACGCGCCCTTCGGCGTCGGTGAAGTCGAAGACCGGGCGCCCCAGCATCTCCCGGACCTCGTAGCCCAGCATCGTCGCCAGCCGCTCGTTGACGAACACCGTCCGGTGCTCGGCGTCCACCTCCCAGATCCCCTCGCTGGCCGTCTCCACGATGCGGCGGTGGTTCCGTTCGCTCCGCTCCAGCGCCTCCCGGATCTGGCGCTGTTCGGTGATGTCCTCCTGCACCGCCACGAAACCCGTCACCCCGCCCGCCTCGTCCCGCACCGGCGAGATGGACGCCGAATGCCAGTAGAGCGAGCCATCCTTCCGCCGGTTGCACAGCTCCCCCCGCCACGCCTGGCCGGCGGAGATCGTGGTCCACAGCTGCTGGTAGACGGACGGGGGCGTCAGGCCGGACTTGAGGAGCCGCGGGGTCTGGCCCATGACCTCGGCCGCGGTGTAGCCGGACATCTCGGTGAACCGGCGGTTCACGTACTCGATGCGGCCATCGGTGTCGGTGATCAGGACCGCGGCGGGGCTCTGCTCGATCGCGAGCGTCAGCCGCTGCAGCCGCGCGAGCAGCGGCCGGGTCGGGGCCCCGCTGTCATCCGGTGGCGTGGGAGGGCGGTCGGTCATGCGAGGAAGGCGCAGCCGCCGAGACGGCAACTGCGAGGGAAAGGGCCGAGGGGGAGCCCTGAAAGTGCGGAATTCGGCACGCGGCACCTGCTAGCCACGGGGATCGCCGAGCCCCTAGGGGGGAGGCCGGGCGGCACGAGAAATCTAGCTGGGAACCGGCCGTGGGGGCCAGCGTGCGCGATATCCCGCCGCGCGCACCATGCCCCTTTCAGTCCCGCTTCATCCTCCCTTCACGGCCCGATGCCGATGCATTGGTACCCGACCCCTCGAGAGACGGAGCCCCCTCGCCCATGCTGACCAGACCCGGTGTCCGGGTCACCCCGCGCCGCGCGCCGGGATGACCCAGCCTTTGCACGGCTCCGGAGATGCTCCCGCTCCCCTCCCGGTGTCACTGGCCGAGCAGGAGGAGCGGCTGCGCCTGGCCCTGGCCGCCGCCAACCAGGGACTCTACGACCTCGACATCCCGACCGGCGTGGCCACCGTCAGCCCCGAGTACGCCACCATGCTCGGCCTGGATCCCGAGGGCTTCCAGGAGACCCGGCGGGCCTGGCTCGCGCGGCTCCACCCCGACGATCGCTCCCCGGTTGCCCGCGCCTGGCAGGAGTACCTCGCCGGCCGGCGCACCGAACACCGCCTCGAGTTCCGGCAGCGGTCCCGGGGTGGAGCCTGGAAGTGGATCCTCTCCCTCGGCAAGGTGGTCGCCCGGTCCCCGGACGGGCGGCCCCTCCGCCTGCTCGGCACCCACACCGACATCACCGAGCGCAAGCTGGCGGAGGAGGCGCTGCGCCAGACCACCGACCGGTTGAGCCACCTCCTCACGGCCGGCCCGATGATCGTGTACGCCCTGCGCATTTCCGGGGAGCGCCTGATCCCGGTCTCGGTGAGTCACAACGTCGAGCGCATCCTGGGGTACACCGCGGCGGAAGCCCTGCAGCCGAAATGGTGGGTGGACCACATCCACCCGGAGGATCGCACCGAGGCGATCGTCCGCCAGCTGGAGCTGTTCCAGCGGGGCCACCTCACCCATGAGTACCGCTTCTTCCACAAGGACGGCCGGGTCCTCTGGACCCACGACCATCTCCGCCTCATCCGCGGCCCCGACGGGGAGCCGCGGGAGATCGTGGGGGCCTGGAGCGACGTCAGCGAGCGCAAGGAAACCGAGCAGGCCCTGCGGCTGCAAAGCGCGGCCCTCAGCGCGGCCGCCAACGCCATCGTCATCACCGACCTCGAGGGCCGGATCGAGTGGGCCAATCCCGCCTTCACCACCGTGACCGGCTACACCCTCGCGGAATCCCTGGGCCGGAACCCGCGTGACCTGGTCCGCTCCGGCACCCACGACGCCGGGTTCTACCGGGAGCTGTGGCAGACCCTGCTGGCCGGCAAGGTGTGGCACGGCGAGCTCACCAACCGCCGCAAGGACGGCACCCTCTATCCCGAGGAGATGACCATCACCCCGGTGCGCGGGGCCAATGGCCGGATCGCCCACTTCATCGCGATCAAGCGGGACCTGAGCGAGAAGAAGCGGCTGGAGGCCCAGTTCCTCCAGGCCCAGAAGATGGAGGTCGTGGGCCGGCTGGCGGGCGGCGTGGCGCACGACTTCAACAACCTGCTCACCGTCATCAATGCCACGGCGGGGCTCGCCGCCCGGAGCCTCGAGGCGGGAGATCCCCTCGAGGAGGAGCTCCAGGTGATCCTCGGGGCCGGGGAGCGCGCCGCCACCATCACCCGCCAGCTGCTGGCGTTCAGCCGCACCGCCGGCCGCGCCCGCGAGCCGATCGACTTCCGCACCCTCCTTGGCGACCTGCGGCAGATGCTCCAGCGCCTGCTCGGGGAGGACATCGTCATCCACCTCACCGGCGACCCGGACCTCGGCGCCGTGCTCGGCGACTCGGGGGAGATGACCCAGGTCATCCTCAACCTCGCGGTCAACGCCCGGGACGCGATGCCGACGGGCGGCACCCTCACCTTCGAGACCCGGAACCTCCCGCCGGAACAGGCCCGCCTGGCGGCGGAGCACGCCGCCGCCGGCACGCCCGGAATCCTGCTCGCCGTGCGCGACACCGGCCACGGCATGAGCGAGGAAATCCGGCGCCGGATCTTCGAGCCCTTCTTCACCACCAAGGAACCCCACAAGGGCACCGGACTCGGACTGGCTACCGTGTACGGCATCGTCTCCCAGGGAGGCGGGACCATCGAGGTGGAAAGCTCCCCGGGCAACGGCGCCACCTTCCAGATCCACCTTCCCCGGGTTCCGGACTCCACGCCGGCCACCCACCAGGTCAACGACCAGGAGACCGTCACGGGCCGCGAGACCATCCTGCTCGTGGAGGACGACGCCGCGCTCCGCTCCCTCGCCACCCGGATCCTGCAGCGGGCCGGGTACCAGGTGCTGACCGCCGCCGACGCCCCGCAGGCCCGACGGATCTTCGCCGCCCACTCCGAGCCCGTGGACCTGCTGCTCACCGATGTGGTGCTGCCGGGGATGAGCGGGCCCGACCTGGCCGACCTCCTGACCGGACGCGCCCCGGGCCTCAAGGTGCTGTACACCTCGGGGTACAACGACAATCTCCTGTTGCGGGACAAGGTGCTGACTGGCGGGACGGACTTCCTGGGGAAGCCCTGGTCGGTGGGGTCGCTCACGCGAAAGGTGCGGGAGGTGCTGGATCGGGGTGGGCGGCTGGACGGTTAGGCGGTTCGGCGGTTGGGCGGTTAGGCGGTTGGGCGGTTGGGCGGTTAGGCGGTTGGGCGGTTAGGCGATTGGGCGATTGGGCGGCGTGCCGTCTTGCCGTCCTGCCGTCTTGCCGTCGTCCCGTCGTCCCGTCGTCCCGTCGTCCCGCCGCCTACACCACCGCCCGAACAGCCGCCCCGCAGCGCCGTCTCCGCCCATCGCCACGGCGCCCCAGAAGGTCACCCGGAGGGCTCCTTCGCGACCGCGCGCCGCCGGTGCGCGCCGTGGCGCCCGGGATGGCGAGGAGCACCAGGTGCCCCGGTGATGACGCTGCTCAGGGCGCCAGGGGCCAGAACGCGGCCAGCAGCACCGGCGGCGGCCCAGGCCGCGAAGGCGGCGGCGGAGGCGAGCGCCGCCTGAACGGGGCCGGTGGCGATGTACGCCCAGTTCGTCCTGGGCGTGGGCGCCGAGGGCGTCATGGGCCGCCAACTGCCAGGCCACCTGATCCGCAGGTCCGGGGTCAGCCCCGGGACCGGTAGATCCCGCCGAACAAGGCGTGCTCCGCCTCCGGCTCAGTGGCCAGTTCCCGCCGCTCGCGGGCCATATCGGCGTTCTCCGGTATCGGCTGGGACTCACCGGACATACTCGGCCGCCATCGAGAGCGCCCCGGCCACCAGCTCGGCCATCCCGGCGATCAGCACCGCTCCCGGCGCCGGATCGGCCGTTGCGAATTCCACCACGCTGCTGGTGGAGATCGATCCGCCATTGGCCCCAGTACGGCGGCGCGGAGTAGCCGATCTGGAGGCGGTGCATCTCGGGGTGGGGCATGGGCTTGAAGCTATTAGGCGCCGCATGACATTGGCGTGAACTCCCGAGGAAGAACCGGAGACGGGCCCTCTTCGACTCCGCGGCCCACGCGCCAGCAGCGCATTGCCGGTGACCACGAGCGAAGCGCCGGTGTCGCCGATGAGCACCGCCAGCGCCAGGCTCACTACCCCGCCCACGGCCCCCACCGCCAGCAACGCCTTCAGGCCGATCGCAACCGCAATGTTGAATCGTATGGTGCTGGCCCGCGTGCCAGGTCCTGCAGCGTACGGCACCGCTTGAGGTCATCCGCCAGCAATGCAATGTCGGCGCTCGATCGCCGCCAGGGACCTCGCGGAACGGCTGGCCAGTCCCACATTGGCGGCAGGGCTAGGCGTCGTTCACCCCATCCCCGAGCATGGCGATGACCCCGTACCGCGCCCGAAGTTCTTGGACGGCGGCAACCTTTTCCTCCGGCGACAATCGAAACCGCACTTCATCCATGCCGGTGGCCGCTCCCACGCCGCGGGCCGCGGCTTCTGCGTCCCCGGTCAGCATGACCACGGGCCGGACCCCCAGGCGGTGGAGCCCGCGCACCGCGACCGCCGCATCCTCCCGCACCCGGTCCCGCAACTCGATCATCGCCAGCTCGCCATGCTCGACTGGATGAAGGCGCGGATCGCGTCCGGCGGCGTTGGCCCCCAGCGACTGGCGGCGACTGCCCCGACCAGGTCTTCAGTGCCGATGGCATACCCCTGACCATTCACCACCGCCCGTACCCCCTGTCCGGGAACCGCGGCAAACTGCTCCACGACCCCATCCGTCGTCGCGCCGCGGGCCCGTGCGTAGCGCACGATCGCGGCCGCGACCGGATGTTCCGAAAGCTGCTCAATCGCGAGCAGGGCCCGCAACAGCGAAGTCTCGGCGTCCCCGGGGTCGGCCTGGAACGCACTGACCGTGAGCTGCCCGAACGTGAGCGTCCCCGTCTTGTCGATGGCCATGGCCCGGACCTGCCCCAGCGTCTCGAGGTGCGTCCCCCCCTTGATCAGCACCCCGTGCCTGGCGCCGCTGGTGATCGCGCTGACGACGGTGACCGGGGTCGCGATGACCAGGGCGCAGGGACAGGCAATGACCAGCAACGTCAGCCCGCGGACAAACCACTCCAGGCCGCTCCCGCCAGCCACCACAGGAGGCACGACCATCACCAGGACCGCGAGCACCGTGACCACCGGCGTGTAGATACGGGCAAACCGGGTGACGAACTGCTCGATCGGAGCGCGCTGCGCCTCCGCGGCCCGCACCAGCTGGACGATCCGCGCCAGCGCGCTGTGCTGCGCGTCTGCGGTCACTTCCACCTCCAGTGCGCCCTCGGCGTTCAGGGTCCCGGCGAACACCGCGTCCCCGGGTCGCTTGGAGACCGGCAGGGACTCGCCCGTGACCGTCGCCTCATTCACGCTCGACGCCCCACCCACGACCCGCCCGTCCGCCGGCACCTTGCCCCCGGGCCGGATGCGGACCCGGTCCCCGACGCGAAGCGCATCCAGCGGCACACTGGCCGTCCCGCCGTCCGGGCTCAGTCGCTCCGCGGATTCCGGCGCCAGCTCCAGCAGCCGCGCGATCGACCGCCGCCCCCGGTCCACCGCGTACCGCTCCAGCAGCTCGGCCAGCGAAAACAGCGTCGCCAGCGTGGCCGCCTCGAAGGCTTCACCAATCATCAAGGCGGCCACGATCGCCACCGACATGAGGAAGTTCATGTCGAGCCGGAACCGGCCCGCCGCCCGGACCCCCGCGCCGAAGAAATTCGAGCCCCCGATGAGCGCCGCGGCGGTATACAGCAGTCCGGGCGGGTCGAGCCGGAAGGCGAGCCACCCCGCCGCGTCCGGCGTCTCCGTGAATCCGCTCCACAGCATGCCCGCCAGCCAGCAGGCGGCGGCCAGGTAGGTCCGCACGGCAAATGGGGTGATCCAGGGCGACGGGCGGGCCAGCCCCGCGGCGTCGGCGCGCGCGCTCGCCACCGCCGCGGTCACTGCGCCACCCCGGGCTCGCTCAGGTGCTCGGTGCGCACCACCGGGACCAGGGTGACGAAGCCATCTCCCGGCCGTCCCGTGCCGCCCGCCTGCTGGATGACTTGCACCCACTGCGCGCACTGGCCCGGGGACCCCACGGTCTCCAGCCGGACCATCGGCTCGAAGGCCTGCCCGAGCCGCATGGAAAACTCGTAGTTGGAGGCTTCCAGGCCGGCGTGGACCCGCTGCGCGTCGGTCTGCAGGATGTCGCCGCAGCCCGCGTCGATCAGGGCCTGGACCACCCGTGAGGCGAGTTCGGGCCGGATACTGGCCTGGAGCAGCACGGCGGTCATGATTGGGACTCCTTCTCGGTAGGCGACGGGCGATCGGACATCAACCAGGCATAGACCGCCGGCAGGACCAGCAACGTGAGGATGGTGGACGTGACCAGGCCGCCGATCACCACGGTCGCCAGCGGCTTCTGGACCTCCGCCCCCGCCCCCGACGCCAGCGCCATCGGGACAAACCCCAGGGAGGCCACGAGGGCAGTCGTGAGCACCGGCCGGAGCCGCACCCGCGCGCCATCAAACGCCGCCGCCGCCGCCGACGCGCCCTCGTCCTGCCGCTGCCGGACATAGCTGAGCAGCACCAGCCCATTCAGCACCGCGACGCCGAACAGGGCGATAAACCCCACCCCCGCCGAGATCGAGAGTGGCATCCCCCGCAACCCCAGCGCGAAGATCCCCCCGCTGATCGCGAACGGCACGTTCAGGTAGATCAGCCCCGCCAGCCCGGCCGAGCCCTGGCTGGCGTACAGCAGCACGAAGATCAGGAGCAGCGCGACCGGCACCACGATCAGCAGCCGCTGGGTCGCCTCGGCCAGGTTCTTGAACTGCCCCCCCCACTCGGTGAAATAGCCCGGCGGAATGATCCCCGCCCCTTCCACCGCCGCCTGGGCGTCGGCCACGAAGCCCGCCAGGTCGCGGCCCCGCACGTTCATCTCGACCGAGATGAAGCGCTTGCTCCCCTCGTGACTGATCTGGGCGGGCCCATCTTCAACTGCGATCCGCGCCAGCTGGGCCAGCGGCACCCGCTGGCCGCCCGGGCTCCGCACCGTCAGGTCGGCCAGGCGGGCCAGTGAGGCCCGGGTCTCCGGGGCGAACCGTACCTGGAGGGCAAAGCGGCGCTGGCCCTCGAGCACCACCCCCGCCTCCCGGCCTCCGACCGTGCGCACCACGTCCAGCACATCGGACGCGTTCAGTCCGTAGCGCGCGATCGCCTGCCGGTCCAGCTGGATCCGGAGCACGGGCAGCCCGGCGGTCTGCTCCGCCTTGACATCCGCCGCGCCCGGCACCCGTTGCAGGGCCTGCACGGCCTCCCCGGCCACCCGCCCGAGGGTTGCGAGGTCATCCCCGAAGATCTTGAGCGCCACGTCCGACCGCACCCCGGAGATCAGCTCGCTCACCCGGAGCTCGATCGGCTGGGAATAGCTGAAGATCGTCCCCGGCAGGTGCTGGGTCAGCGCCGAGTCCATGGCCGCAATCAGCTCCTCGCGTGTCGCGGCGGTGGTCCACTCGTCGTGCGACTTGAGCATGACCAGCACATCCGAGACCT
>JBGAPX010000090.1:0-6371 GCA_044221045.1 Gemmatimonadales bacterium | reverse complement strand
CCGGTCTTGGACACCACCGCGGTCACCTCGGGAAACCGGCGCAGCACCGTCTCCAGTCCGGTGGTCTGGCGGACCGACTCCTCCAGCGCCACGCTGGGCGGCCGCCAGGCCTGGACCGCGATCGCCCCCTCGTCCAGCCGGGGGATGAACTCCGCCCCCAGCCAGGGCGCGATCCCGAGCGCCAGCACGAACAGCCCCGCCGCCGCCCCAAGCGTCCGCCGCGGCGCCGCGAGGCACCGGCGCAGGAGCGGCTCGTACACCGCCCGGGTCCGCCCCACGATGGGACTCTCCACCTCCGACAGCGCCGCCGGCAGGAACAGCGACGCCAGGACGGGAATCAGGGTGAGCGCAAGCAGCAGCGACACCGCCAGGGCGAACAGCACCGTCAGCGCCATGGGCCGGAACATCTTTCCCTCGATCCCCGTGAGGCTCAGGACCGGCAGGTAGACGATCGCGATGATGGTCACCCCGAACACCGCCGAGCGGAGCACCTCGCGGCTGGCCTGCAACACTTCCGTCGAGCGCTCGTCGCGGGTCAGCGGCCGCCCCAGCCGGTGCGAGCGCTCGGCGATCAGCCGCACCGCGTTCTCGATCACGATGACCGCCCCGTCCACGATCAGGCCGAAGTCGATCGCTCCCAGCGACATCAGGTTGCCGGATACCCCGAAGGCGCGCATCCCGATGAAGGCCCCCAGCATGGACAGCGGAATGGCCGAGGCCACGATCAGCCCCGCCCGCAGGTTCCGCAGCATGAGGAACAGCACCACCACCACCAGCAGGCCGCCCTCCGCCAGGCTCTTCGCCACCGTCGTGATGGTCTGCTTCACCAGCACCGTGCGGTCGTAGAAGGGCTCCAGCGTCACGCCCAGCCGGGCCAGGGCCGGTGCCATGTCCGTCACCGCCGCCTTGACCCGGTCCACCACCTCCCGCGAGTTCGCCCCCAGCAACATGAGCACGATCCCGCTCACAATCTCGCCGTTCCCGTCGCGGGTCACCGCCCCCTGCCGCACGATCGGGGCGAACGCGACGTCGGCCAGCTGCCGGATGTAGATCGGGGTGCCATCCCCATCCACGGTGACCACGATCGCGCCGAGATCCTCCAGGGTGCCGACCAGTCCCTCCCCCCGGATCAGGAACTGCTCGGCGTTGCGTTCGATGTACGCCCCGCCGGCATTGGCGTTGTTCTGCTCCAGCGCCTCGAACACCTCCGCCAGCGAGACCCCGTACTGGACCAGGCGCTCCGGGTGCAGCTGGACCTCGTAGGCCTTCAGCTCGCCGCCGAATGCATTCACCTCCACCACCCCGGGCACCGTGCGCAACCGGGGCGCGACTTCCCATTCCAGGATGGTGCGCAACTCCATCTGCGACAGCCCCGGGCCCCGGACCTCGAACTGGAAGATCTCCCCGAGCCCGGTGGAGATCGGCCCCATCTCCGGGTCGCCATACCCGGAGGGGATGTTCTCCCGCGCTGCCTGCAGCCGCTCGTTCACCAGTTGCCGGGCGAAGTAGATGTCGGTGCCGTCGAGGAACACCACCGTCACCGCCGACAGCCCGAAGCGGGAAATGGACCGCACCCCGGAGAGCCGGGGCAGCCCGCTCATCGCCAGCTCCACCGGCGTCGTGATGAAGCGCTCCACCTCTTCCGGCCCCAGCGCCGGCGCCGTGGTCAGGACCTGCACCTGCACATTGGTCACGTCCGGCACCGCATCAATCGGGAGGTCGCGCACCGCCACGGCTCCGCCCACCATCAGGAGCAGCGCCAGCGCCAGGACCAGGAACCGGTTCTTGAGCGACCAGCCCAGCAGTCGTTCGATCATCGCGGCGCCCTATTCCTCTTCCCCGAGCTCGCTCTTGCGCAGCTCGGACTTGAGCAGGAACGCCCCTGCGGTCACCACGCTGTCCCCGGCCGCCACGCCGCTCACGACTTCCACCCAGCCCGGGCGCTCGCGGCCGGTCCTGACCTGCACGTGGCGGAACCGGCCCGGCCCCGCCGGCAGGAATACGATCGGCACCCCGCCGTCCCGCTGCACCGCCCCCTCCGGCACATACAGCCCGGTGGCCGACTCTCCGCCGCGGGCCCCTGTCAGCCGAACCGTGGCGAACATTCCCGGCTTGAGCCGCCCATCGGCATTCGGCAGCACCACCCGCACCTTTACCGCCCGCGACTGGGCCTCGAGGATCGCGCCGACGTTGGCGACCTTGCCCCGGAACCGCGCGCCCGGGTAGGCCGCGACCGCCACCTCCGCCCCCTGCCCGACTGCCACCTCCCGCAGGTCCTTTTCGTACACATCCACCAGCAGCCACACCTCCCGCAGGTCCATCACGGTGAACACCACGTCGATGGGATCGATGTTCTGTCCCAGCGACGCATCCCGCCCGACCACCTCGCCGCTCAGCGGTGCCGTCAGCGCAACCGTGGAGCTGTAATGCGCCTCGGTCTGCAGCGCCTCCAGTTCCGCGTCCTCCAGCCCCAGCGCGTGCAGCCGGTTCTCCGCCGCGTCCCGCTCCGCCCGCGCCCGGATCGCCTCGGCCTCTGCCTGCCGCCATTCGCGCTCCGAGCTGATCTGGCGCTCGAACAGCCCCCGTTCCCGCTCCGCCGTCTCCGCCGCCACCCGCGCGCTCGCCAGCGCGCTCAGGTAATCCGCCTTGGCGCGCCCAAGCTCCGGCGAATCCACGACCCCCAGGACCTGCCCGCGTCTCACCCGGTCCCCGACGCCCGCGCGCAGCTCCGTGAGCCGGCCTGACACGACTCCACCCGGCCCCAGGCGATGCCCGCGCTCGCCACCTGCTCCAGCGTCAGCGTGAGAACCGAGTCCGAAGCCTCCGCCGGCGCCTCCGCAGCCTCCCCGTCGTCCCCGCCGGTGCATCCCGACGCCAGCGCCACCATCAGGACCCCACCCGCCGCCAGCCACAGTGTCCGCGTCATTCTTCCCCTCCCAGGGACCGGCCCGTGGCCAGTTGCAGGGCATGCCAGGCGCCGACCAGCTCGGCCAGCGCGTCGAGATGTGCCAGCCGGGCGTCCACCAGCTCCCGCCGCACCTGGCTGTAGGCAATCAGGTTGATCTTCCCGGCCCGGAACGACTCCTGGGCCAGCGCGAGGTTTTCGCCCAGCCGGGCCACCGCGTCGCGGTCGAAGGCCCGCTCGGCCTCCAGGGCGGACTGGTACGCCTGATACGCCAGCCGGACCTCGCGCTCGGCCGCCTGCCGCGCCGCCGCCAGCGCGATGCGCCCGCGGTCCCGCTCCGCAACGGCCGCCGCCCGGCCGCCGGCGTTGCGGCTCCAGAGCGGTAACGGCAGCGCGATGCTGAAGAGCGTGACCCGGAAGTCCTCCGCCTTGCCGGCGGAGACGCCGATTTCCGGATCGGGCCACCCCAGCGCGCCGGCCAGCCGCACATCGGCCTCGAGCGCCTCGACTCCGGCGGCCAGCGCCTGCAGGTCCGGCCGGCCGGCGAGGGCCAGGGCGACCAGCTGGTCCTCCGTCACGGCCACGGCCGGCAGCGTGGGGAACCCGGCATCGGCAGGCACCAGGGAATCCGGGCCCCCGGCACCGAGCGCCGTGGCGAAGGCCGCCCGTGCCGCCCGGTAGCCCTGCTCCGTGCCCAGCCGCGAACGCCGGTCCCGTGCGGCCGCGGCGGCGGCCACGTTCAGGTCCAGCTGGGTCCCGGCGCCGAGCGCCAGGCGCTCCCGCGCCGCGACCAGGAGCCGCTGCCCGGCCGAATCGGCATCCCGCGCCGCCTCGACCCGCTCCCGCGCGATCTGGGAGAGGCGAAACGTCCGTTCCACCTCCCAACCGACGGTCCGGCGCTCCAGGGTCAGCAGCGCCTCCGCCACACGCACCCGTTCCTGCGCCCCGCGGGACCGCCACCGGCGCTTCCCGCCAAGCTCGATGGTCTGGGAGAGCCCGACCTGGTACGAGGTTAGCGTCGTGTCCGCAGTGGACGCGGGGCCGATCGTGAGCGAACCGGTGGGATTGGGCGCGAAGGTGCGGGCCGCGGCCAGCAGGCCGCGCGCCCGGGCCACTTCGGCCTCGGCCGCCCCGATGCGTGGATGTCGCTCGAGCGCCACACGATGGGCGTCAGGCAGCGTGATGGGTTGCTGGGCGTGCGCCGGGCTGCTCCAGGCTGTCAGGAGCAGCACCACGCCCGCCGTGGAGCGGGGCAGGGACATCAGGCAATCTCCAAAGAAGGCACAGGCCCGTGCGGCGGGCGCCGCGCGGGGCGACTCAGGAGATCAGCCGATCGGGGGGCGGAAGAAGGGGTGCGGTGGGGGAACTCGGGGCCGGACCGGTTCGGGGTCGATCACGATCCGGGCCGCGAGCACCTGCGTCCGGCCGGTGGCGCCAAGGGAGAGTGCGGAGGTGTGCTGGTGGCCGTCGTGGCAGACATGTACCCCGTGCGCGGGCACACCCGGGCCGGGCTGGGCCGGGGCATCGGACGCCGTCGCGGTCACGGTTCCGCCGCTGGCGCGATGCCAGTCATGGTCGTCCGGAATCGCTTCCTCGGCGACCGTCGTCAGGTAGCCGAGGAGGAGGATCGAGGTCACCAGGACCCGCCGGACCGACCGCAGGCAAGGCAGCATGGGCGCTGACAATCTTACCCAGCGGCCCGGGGGCGTAAAGGGGGGGGTCACATCCGCATCATCCCCTCATGCAGCGCCAGTATCCGGCGCATCCGCGCCCCATGCGCCCGGACCCGGTCGGTCAGCGCACCGCCCGTCAGCCCCGGCAACGCGGCCAGGTCCTGCCGCAGGGAGTCGCCCAGCGCGGTCCAGGCCGAGTCCGGCGCCATCCCCATCCCGCGCATGTCGGCGCCCATCGCATCCATCATCCGCGCCGCCAGGTCCTGGTGGGCCGTCATCCGCGCCTGGATCTCCTCCGGCGTCAGCGCATCCAGCGAGTCGAGATGGGCCCGCATCACGGGCATCAGCTCCATGCCCGCCATCGCCATCGGCATTCCGGCCATCGCTCCCGTGCTGTCCGCCGCCGCGGGGGTCCCGGGCTTCCGCCCGCACCCCACGAGGGCGAGTACCACCACCAGCGCCACCGCATGGTTCCTGTGCATCGGTGCCTCCTCCTGACTGAAGGGTGAACTCAGTTCCCGTTGGGCCGCGCGGCGCCCGCCTCCGCGCCCAGCCCCCGCCGCCGCCACAGAAAATAGATGACGGGAATCACGATCAGCGTCAGCGCCGTCGACGTGACCATCCCGCCGACCATCGGCGCCGCGATCCGGCGCATCACCTCCGCGCCCGTGCCGTGCGCCGTGAGCGCCGGCAGCAGCCCCAGCATGATCGCGGCCACGGTCATCAGCTTGGGCCGCAGCCGGTTCACCGCCCCCGCCTCGATCGCCGCCACCAGGTCCGCGACCGTCGGCGCCGCGGATCCGCGCCGCATCTCCTCCCACGCCTGGTCGAGGTACAGCACCATGACCACGCCGGTCTCCGCCGCCACCCCGGCCAGCGCGATGAAGCCCACGCCCACCGCGATGGACAGGTTGAAGTCGAGCAGCCACAGCGCCCAGACCCCGCCCACCAGCGCGAACGGGAGCGACAGCATCACGATCGCCGTCTCCGCCACGCTGCCGAAGGTCAGGTAGAGCAGCAGCGCGATCAGCCCCAGGGTCAGCGGCACCACGACCTGCAGCCGCCCCTGCACCCGCTCCAGCGCCTCGTACTGCCCGCTCCACTCCAGCCGGTACCCCGGCGGCAGCGTCACCTCCCGCGCCACGACGCCTCTCGCCTCCGCCACGTACCCGCCGATGTCCCGGCCCCGCACATCAATGGACACCAGGTCGTTGAGCTGCCCGTTCTCGCTCCGGATCATCGGCGCCCCCGGGGCGTACCCGATCCGCGCCACCTGGGCCAGCGGCACCTGCATCCCCTCCTTCCCGCTTACCAGCAGCCGCCCGATCGCCTCGGGACTCTCCCGGAAGTCGCGGGCGTACCGCACCTGCACCGGGTACCGCTCACGGCCCTCGACGGTGGTCGTGACCTGATCCCCGCCCAGCGCCAGGGCCAGCGTCTGCTGCACGTCCCCGCTGGTGAGCCCGTACCGGCCCAGCGCCTCCGCCTCCGGCCGGATATCGAGGTAGCGGCCCCCGAAGGAACGCTCGGCGTAGATGCTGGCCGTCCCCGCCAGCGGCGCCAGCGCCGCCTCGATCTCGCCCCCCAGCCGCTGGATCACCTCCAGGTCGGGGCCGTAAATCTTGACCCCGAGGCTGGTGCGGATACCGGTCGAGAGCATGTCGGTGCGGTTCTTGATCGGCATGGTCCAGGTGTTGATGGCCCCGGTGATCCGGAGCCGCCGGTCCATCTCCGCCACCAGCCGCTCCTGCGTCATGCCGGGGCGCCAGTCGGAAACCGGCCGCAGGTTGACC
>JBGAPX010000089.1:9120-15397 GCA_044221045.1 Gemmatimonadales bacterium | reverse complement strand
CAGGCCTTCTCCCAGTCCACCTACCTCTACCACACGGCCACGCCATGACCTCCCGACTCCGCGCAGCGATCGTCTTCGCCGCCCTCGGCCTGGCCGCGGCGGCTCCCGCGTCGGCGCAGGTGCTGGGGGGCTTCACGTACACCTGGGCCACCCCCGGCGGCGACCTCTCCGACAACTTCATCGGCAACGACAGCTGGGTCGGCGTGTCCATGGAGGTCCGGCGCCTGCTCAACCCGAACGCGTCGGTCGGCCTCTCGGTGGGCTACACCGCCTTCTACGAGAACACCACCGATCCGCTCTTCCTGCCGGGCGGCACCGTGTCGGGCGAACAGTACCGGTCGATGAACATGTTCCCGATCCTGGCCACCGGGCACCTCTACAGCAAGGCGGGCGGGAAGATCCAGACCTACATCGGCCTCGGGATTGGCGCGTACGTCATGAAGCAGCGGATGGACGTGGCGGACACCGAGGTGAAGACCTCGAACGTGGTGGTCGGCTTTGCCCCGGAGCTCGGCTTCATCCTGAACAAGGGCAACCGGAACGAGATCGCGATCTTCGGCCGGTACAACTACCCCGCCAACGCCGGCACGTACATCGGCGGCGAGTCGGGCTCCTACCAGTACCTGAGCGTCGGGGTCTCGCTGCTCCGGCACCAGTAGCACTGGCGGCGCGAGACGCGCGCGGGGAGGCCGGCCAGGCGTCGAGCCCGGCCGACCTCCCCGTTGACGTTCTTGCCGGCCTTCCTTGAAGCGGCGTGGGTGAGATTCGAACTCACGGAACCGTTTCCGGTTCGGCGGTTTTCAAGACCGCTGCCTTCAACCACTCGGCCACCACGCCCTGCCGACAATATAGGGGCCGCCGCCCCGGCGGGGCGAGCCGCCCCTAGTTCCGCTCCCCCCGCACGATGTTGAGCTGGACCGCGGCGGCGATCGAGTCGGCCTTGTCGGCCTCCCCGGTGATGCCCTGCGCCCGGAGGACGACCCCGGCCTCGCGGTAGATGATCCCGTAGAGCGAGAGGATCGAGGCGGAGGGCGGGTCCACCCACCCGCGGGGACGTTCCACCGCCGCGCTCTGCCAGTGGTACGTGTCCCAGAGCAGCTTCCGGGTGACCGGCACATCCACGAAGCCGAGCGCGCGCGACATCACGATGCCGTTCCCCTCCTGGATCGGCCGCGGCATCAGCTTGCGCACGAGGCCGGTGGTCAGGAGGTACTCCGAGAGCCCGAGCGTCACGTCCGGATAGTTGCCGCTGCTCCAGCTGAAGTAGATCGGCCGCTTGCCGAGGTTGTCGCGAATCAGCGCCAGGGCGGCGATGTCCTGCAGCATCAGGTAGTCCTGCCCGAACCGCACCACCAGGCTGTCCACCCGCATGCCGGTGTTCTTCCGCACCGCGATCGCCTCGGGGAGGCTGTCGAGCTGCCCCGTGGTGAAGCTCGAGAGGACCGAGCCCTCGGGGTGCGGCCACGCCACTTGGGCGGGCGCGGTGCTGTCGCCGAGCGCCACGCCGGTCTCGGCCGGGCCCAGGCGCCAGAGGGGCGCCGCGTCGGCGGGCTGGAACTCCGGCGTGACCCGCCGCTGCAGCTGGCGGAGGTGCCAGCGCGTGTTCATCAGCGAGAGGTTGGCGAGCGTCACGTCGGGGCGGACGCCCAGCACTTCCTGCGCAAACCAGAGCGGGAATGTGTCGTTGTCGCCCGCGGTGATGAGGATGCCGTAGGGCTCCACCGACTCGAGCATGTCGATGGCCAAGTCGCGCGCGAGGTATTCGTGGGCGCGGGAGGCGGTCACGTGGTTGCCCGCCAGCGGCACGAGGCCCAGCAGGAAGACCGGCGTCGCCGCCACCCAGCGCCGTGCCTCCGGCAGCCGGTCGGCCAGGGCGTCGGCAAGGCTGCGATACATCGCCCCGAGCCCCAGCGCCACCAGCACCCCGAAGTAGGCGAACGACCCCATGAAGAAGTAGTCCCGCTCGCGGACCTCGCGGGCCAGGTCGCGCGTGGGGTGGATCGAATACCCGTACTTGAAGTTCAGGTAGAAGATGAGGGCGATCGTGAGCGTGCCGAACATCGCCAACGCTGCCAGGCCGGCCCGACGGTCCTTCCGGATGAGCTCGACGAGCCCGAAGATCCCGATGACGCCGAAGAGCGCCGCGAACGGTCCGGCGGCGACACCCCAGTCCCGGGCGAACTGCCAGCGGAAGTACTGGAAGTAGTTGGCAATCTGGGAGGGGAAGTCCGCCTGCCGGTCGAGCACCGACGGCTTGGCGTACTGGACGCGGTTGATCACGTCCATCAGCGCCTGGCTGAAGAAGCCGACCGGCTCGCCCTCGTTGATCGGCGGGAACTGCCCGGCGCGGATCGGGAGGAAGAGGTAGTTGAGCGACACGCCGAGCGCGACCGCCACGAGGACGCCGCCCCAGACCCAGGGCCGCTTGACCACCGTCCAGTCGGTCCAGAGGATGTAGATGGCCACCGCCGGTGCGGCGAGGAGGCCCATCAGGTGGTTCGTGGTGGACAGCGCGGTGATGTACGCGATCAGGATGACCCAGCGGTCGCGGTGCGGCCCGGGCTCGTCGTCCCCCCAGTGAACCGCCAGCCAGGTGACCAGCGCCATCGAGAGCAGGGAGACGGTGTACACCTTCTCGTTGACGGTGGACTGGTTCCACACCGTCCACGACGTGGCGGAGACGAGGGTGCCGGCTGCCGCCGCCAGGAGGCGGCCCCACCGGACCGGGACGATCGTCCGGAGCCACCGCTCTGCGATCAGGAACCAGAGCGCCGCCGAGACCGCGCTCCCGAACGCCGCAAAGAGGTTGATCCGGCGGGCGTACTCCGCCGCGAGCGGCAGCAGCCCCCAGGCGTGCGCCATGACCACGAACAGCGGGTTGCCCGGCGGGTGGGGAATGCCGAGGACGCGGGCCGCCGCGATGTACTCGGAGGTGTCCCAGAAGGCCGTCGTCGGCGCCAGGGTCAGGTAGTAGATGCCGAACACGACGAGCCCCATCAGGGCGGCCCAGCGGTAGGGAGTCTCGGGCTTGGATGTCGTCACGAACGCTCCGCTAGTGCCGGAATTGCCGGGCGCCGGTCAGGACCATCGCCACGCCGAGGCGATCGGCCGCGGCGACGACGTCGGCGTCCTTGACCGACCCCCCCGGTTGGATGATGGCGGTGATGCCGGCGGCGGCCGCCGCCTCGACGCCGTCGGGGAAGGGGAAGAACCCGTCGCTGGCGAGCGCCGCCCCGCGCGGGTCGTGTCCCTGCTGCCGCGCCTTGTGGACGGCCAGGAAGGAGCTGTCCACCCGGCTCATCTGGCCGGCGCCGATGCCGATGGTCCGTTCGTCGCGGGCCAGCAGCACGGCGTTGGACTTGACCGAGGCCACCGCCGCCCACGCGAAGCGCAGGTCGGTCCACTCCGCCTCGGTCGGCTTCCGCTTGGTGGGGACGGTCCACTCCCCCTCGGTCATGTCCGGGACGAAGCGGTCCTGGACCAGCAGCCCGCCCCGCACCCGCTTGAAGTCGAAGCCCGCTCCGCCGCGGAAGGTGGGCAGCTCCACCGCGCGCAGGTTCTTCTTGGTGGCGAGCACCGTCAGGGCCTCGTCGTGGAATGACGGGGCCACGATCACCTCGAGGAACAGCTCGACCAGCCCCTCGGCCGTCTTGCGGTCGACCACGGTGTTGAAGGCGACCACCCCGCCGAACGCCGACTGCGGGTCGCACGCCAGCGCCTTGCTCCACGCCTCGGCGGCGCTCGCGGCCACCGCGAGCCCGCAGGGGGTGTTGTGCTTGATGATCGCGCACGCGGGCCGGTTCGACCACAGCGAGGCGGTCCACATCGCGGCGTCGAGGTCGAGGATGTTGTTGAAGGACAGCTCCTTGCCCTGGCGCTGCTTGAGGTCCCGCAGGCCGCGGGGCTCCTCGTCCACGTACAGGCCGGCGCGCTGGCTCGGGTTCTCGCCATAGCGCAGCTCGAGCAGGCGCTCGAAGGAGAACTGGATCCGCCCGGGGAGCCCGTCCTCGTGCGGCGTCAGGTAGCGGGCGATGGCGCCGTCGTAGTCGGCGGTGTGGCTGAAGACCTTCGCCGCGAAGCCGCGGCGGGAGGCAGGGTCCACGCCGCCCTTCCGGAGCAGGTCCAGCACCAGGGTATAGTCCGTCGGGTCCACCACCACGATCACCGACTCGTGGTTCTTGGCCGCGGAGCGGAGCATCGACGGCCCGCCGATGTCGATGTTCTCGATCGCGTCCTCGAAGGTGACGTGCGGCTTGGCGACCGTCTCGCGAAACGGGTACAGGTTGACCGCGAGCAGGTCGATCGGCGTGATCCGGTGTTCCGCCAGCGCGGCCAGGTGCTCGGGCACGTCGCGGCGGGCGAGCAGCCCGCCGTGGATCGCCGGGTGAAGGGTCTTGACCCGACCGTCGAGGATCTCCGGGAAGCCGGTCACCGAATCCACCGGCAGCGCCGGCACCCCGGCCTGCCGGAGCGCGGCGAAGGTGCCGCCGGTGGAGAGAATCTCCCACCCCAGGTCCACGAGCCCCTGGGCGAAGGGGACGATTCCCCGCTTGTCACTTACCGAGATCAGCGCGCGCGGCACGGGCAACTCCTCACAGGGACTGCGGCTCAGGTTCAGGAAGGGGCACCGGGCGCCCGGCGCGGGCCGCGGCCAGGATGACCGCCGGCAGCAGGCGATGCTCCGCCTCGAGCACCCGCGCCGCCAGGGTGGTCGGCGTGTCGTCCGGGAGCACCGGCACCCGCGCGCGGGCGAGGACCTGGCCCCGGTCGTACTGCTCGTCCACCAGGTGCACGGTGGCCCCGGACTCCCGGGCCCCGCTCGCGAGCACCGCCTCGTGGACGTGGTGGCCGTACATCCCCGGCCCGCCGAAGTCCGGCAGCAGGGCGGGGTGGATGTTGAGGATTCGCCCCGCGTAGGCCCTGGTCACGCCGGCCGGCACAAGCTTGAGATAGCCCGCCAGGACGATGAGGTCGACGTCGTGGGCCGCGAGCCGGCGGAGCCACTCCGCCGCGTCCCGATGGTCACTCAGGCATTCCGCCGCGATCCCGCGTTCCCGCGCCCGCTCCAGCGCGGGAGCGTCGGCCCGGTTGCTCAGGACCAGGGATACGACTGCCTGCCCGTCCGCGGCCAGCGCCTCCAGCAGGGCCAGCAGGTTGCTGCCCCGACCGGAAACGCAGACGGCAAGCTTCATTGGCATGGCGCAAGAACTTAGCGGCCCCATCGCGGTCATTGAAGGGGCCCGACGGGGCCAATCACACCCGGCCGCCGACTCCAGTCTGGCTGGTCACCTGCCGATAATCCCCTGCAGGCATTGCAGTTAGCCCGGTGGCTCGGGCCGCCCGGTCGCCGTCTGCCTTCGGCTGGCCCCGTGATTGCCCCGTGCACCGGGGCAGGTGCGATCCCCATCCATGGAGCTCGAGGTTCCTGACTATGGCATTCCCCATTTCCGCCCGCCGGCGGGCCGCCGCGCTCGGCTTGTCCCTCATCCTGCTCGGCGCCTGTGAGGCGGGGATGAAGCCCAATACCGGCTTCAGCATTGAAGACTTCGTGACCGGCGTGACCGACCAGACGGGTACCGTGCACGCGGTGCTGCACCGGGGGGCGCCCCCGACGGCGAGCACCACCGACTCGACCAAGGTCTCGGGCATCGCGGTGGTGATCAATGGAGGCAGCTCGCCCCAGAACATCACTTCCCCGACCCAGTTCACCCGGGTGATTTTCTCCGTCGAAGGGCTCACCGACTACTACGAACTCACCCTCCCCGCGGGCCAGACCGCGCAGGGCGTCCTGGTGGGGCTCTCGACCTCAGCCACCGCCGGCCAGTTCTACTTCAACTACGCGGCCGGCGACGCCGGCGGCGTGTTCCAGTATGCGCGGCAGCTGATGCGGATCCTCCAGATCGGCACCGGCGACATCCAGGTGAGCGTGGCCTGGACCGACACGGCGGATGTGGACCTGCACGTCATCGACCCCGACGGGGGGCACCTCTCCTTCGGCAACAAGAGCGTCGCGAGCGGCGGCCATCTCGACCTCGACGCGAACGCGGCCTGCAGCAAGAATTCCCTCCCCGACGGGAGCCAGGCCTACGTCAGCAACGAAAACGTGTACTGGCCGCTCGGCGGGGCGCCCAACGGCAGCTACACCATCTACCTCGACTACTGGTCCGACTGTGGCGTGGCCCAGACGGACTGGGTCGTGACGGTGCAGAAGCGCGGCGCCAGCCCGCAGGTCTTCACCGGCTCGTTCGTGGGGAGTTCGAGCGGCATGCCGGACGAC
>JBGAPX010000089.1:3051-9100 GCA_044221045.1 Gemmatimonadales bacterium | reverse complement strand
CGGTGACGGTGCTGACCTTCTGAGGGACGGACCGGAGATGCGGACGGGGCGGTCGGGAGCAGGTTCCCGACCGCCCCGTCGGCGTTTCGCGCGGGCCTATCCTGCCAGCGCGGCCCGGACCGCCGCGGCGACGATGGCGTCGTCCTCCGGCCGGAGGGTCCGTGGGTCGAGCAGCAGCCGGTCGAGTTCCACCCGGGCAATGACGGGCGGCTCACCAAGCCGGAGCCGGACCGCGAGCCCATGTGCGCCGAGCGCCCCGGCCCCGACCGCGACCAGCGTGGTGGGGAGCACCGCGCCGGGAAAGGCCCCGCCGCCGACCGCCGACTCGCCGGCTACGACCCGGGCGTCGGTTTCCGGCGGCAGGAGGGCCGCCAGCCGGGCGGCGCGGGCCGCGAGATCCTCCGCCGGGGCCGTGAGCATGCTGAGCACGGGGAGGTGGCGCCGCGCGCCCTCCGGGTCGCGGTACTGACCCAGGGTCGCTTCGAGCGCGGCCAGCGTCATCTTGTCGGCCCGGAGCGCGCGGGCCAGCGGGTTCTCCCGGCAGCGAGCCACCAGTGCCCGGCGGCCCACCAGGCACCCCGCCTGCGGCCCGCCAAGCAGTTTGTCCCCCGAGAACAACACCAGGTCGGCGCCGTCCGCCACCGCGTCGGGCACCCGGGGCTCCCCGGTGAGGCCCCAGGGCGCCAGGTCGGCCAGCAGCCCGCTCCCGACATCATGGATGTAGGGCACCCCCGCGTCGCGCGCGAGTGCGGCAAGTTCCGCGGGCGGCGGCGAGGCCACGAAGCCGCGCTGCTCGAAGTTGGAGCGATGGACCGTCAGGATCGCCGCCGCGCCGGGAAGGGCGCGAGCGTAGTCGGCCAGGTGGGTGCGGTTGGTGGTGCCGACCTCCACCAGCGTCACCCCGCTGCGCTCCATGATCTCCGGAATCCGGAAGGAACCGCCGATCTCGATCAGCTCGCCCCGCGAGATCAGGACGCCCCGCCCGGCGGCGAGGGCGTTGAGCGCGAGGACCAGGGCGCCGGCGGCGTTGTTGACGGCGAGTGCATCCTCTGCCCCGGTCAGTTCCGCGAGCAGCGCCCGGCAGTGATCGGCCCGGTGGCCCCGGACCCCGGCGGCCAGGTCGTACTCCAGCGCGCAGTAGCCCCCGGCCACGGCGGTCACGGCCGCGAGCGCGGCCTGGCAGAGCGGCGCCCGCCCCAGGTTGGTATGCAGCACCACGCCGGTGGCGTTGAGCAGGGGGCGCAAGGAGGGCAGGGACAGGTCGGCCAGGCGTTCCGCGACATCCTCGGCCCAGTCCGCCGGCGGGCCGCTGCGTCCGGCGCGCACCGACTCGACGGCCGCGCGCGCCGCGGCCACCACGGCGTTGCGAGGCGCCCGCTCCAGCAGGGCCGCGATCCCGGGGTCCCGGAGCAGCCGGTCCACCGACGGGAGCTCGCGGCGCGGGTCGGTCACGGCTTCGGGGGGGCGGGGACGGGGCCGGCCGGCCGGGTGGAGTCGGCCGCCACGCTATCGGCCGGGGCCGGCGTGGGCGGTGGCGGCGTGGGGGGGGCCGGCTTGGGCGGTGGCGGCTTGGGGATCGCCAGCACATTCCTCGCCTGGCCCGTCACCCCGGCGGCGCTGCGGATCCGTCCGATCTCGAGCACGTACTTGGTGTCCGCCCGGAAGGCGGAATCCACCCGCAACACCAGTTTGTCGAACAGCGCCGGTCGGGAGGCGATGATGGAATCGGTCACCGGATCCCCGGCGCGCCCGGCGGACGCCGGCCGCGGTTCCGGGCCGGCCCGCCCCGCCGGGGGGCGCGGCAGGCCCGCCGTGCTGTCACGGCGGGCCGTGTCGCTGGCGGCGCGCACGGAGTCGTCGTGCTGGCGGCGGAGCTTCTGGAGGCTGTCGTCCACCGGGGCGGGCAGCAGCGAGCGGAACGGGACGATGCTCGAATCCGACTGCAGCCGCAGCGTGGCCTCGATGCTGTCGAACGACTGGCGCGGGTCGAGCGGCTGGGAGAAGGTGGCGACGGCGCTCAGGCTGTCGGTGGGTGTCAGGCTGGTGAGCCGCGGGCCGAGCGTGTCGCGCGGGATGAGCCAGAGCGGGGCGACGGCGGCCGACCCGGCCGGAACCTCGACCGAATCGAAGCTCTCCCGGCGGTCCCGGCGGAGATTCCGGTTCTGGTCGACGGCCCCGAACGCCCGCCACGTTCCCCTGGGCAGCGGCCCGAGCTCGAACCGGCCCCCGCTGTCCGCGACGGCGCGGTACACGAGGCTGTCGGGCAGCAGCACCAGCTCGATGAGCGCCTGGCGCGCGGGCTTTCCCGCGACCCAGTCGATGGCCAGTCCCCGCAGCGTGTCGGTGGGCGGCTCGCCGCCGGTGCTGAAGGTGAGCACCACGGTGGTGTCGCTCTTGTTGCGGCGCAGGTCCGCCACGCCGGGCAGCAGCTCCACCCGGTACACGCGCCCCCGTTTCCAGCCCTCCCGGGGCCGGACGGTGATGCGGTCGCGCTTCCAGTGGACGACGGGGACGCCGGCACTGGGGGAGAGCAGGATCAGCTTCTCGAGATCACCGGTGCCGAGGCCCATGCTGGCCGAGGAGCCCTCGGAGACTACCTCGTCGAACTTGAACTCGACGTCCCGGTCCCAGTCGGGGTAGGCGCCGGTGCTCTCGGGGTTCGTGGCCAGGATTTGCGGCGCCACCTTGTCGTCCGGGCCCCCGGACGGGGACCCGATCCGCGCACAGGCGATGATCCCGAGCAGGGCGAACGCGGTGACGCCCCGGCGGGTCAGCGGCATCCGAGCTGCTCCCGCTTCTCCGTGAGGGCGGCCAGCTGCTGCTCCAGCGCGGCGAGCTTCCCGCGCTCGTGCTGCACCACGTTGGCGGGGGCGCGGCTCACGAACTGCTCGTTGCCGAGCTTGGTGCGCTGGCCCGCGATCAGCTGGGCCAGGCGCGCGGCCTCGGCGCCCAGGCGTTCGCACTCCTTCTGGACGTCCACCAGGTCGCCGAGCGCGATATAAATGGAAGTGCCGTCCGCCAGCACCGCGTTGGCGCCTGGCTCCGGCAGGGGTGCCCCGTAGCTCAGGCTGCCCACCTTCGCCAGGCGGCGGATGCACCCGTCCTCCTGCCGGAACGCCTCGTGGGCCCGGCTCACCCGCACGTTCACCGCCTTGCCCGGCTCCACGCCGTACTCCGCGCGGATCTGGCGGATCGCGCCGACCAGCTCCTGCACCAGGGCAAAGCCGTGCTCGGCCTCCGGCGCTGCGGCCCGGGCATCGGGGCGGGGCCAGGGGGTGCGGGTCAGCGTCGCCTTGACCGCGCGCCCGGGGAACCGGCCCCACAGGGTCTCGGTCACGAACGGCATGATCGGATGCAGTACCGCGAGCGCCACCTCGAAGGTGCGGCTGATCACGGCCCGCGCCACGTCGCCCCCGGGCTCGCTGCCATACAGCCGCGGCTTGGCCTGTTCCAGGTACCAGTCGGCGAGGTCGCTCCAGAGGAAATGGTAGACCGCCGAAGCCGCCTCGTTCAGCCGGAACTTCTCGTAGTTGGTGGTGGCCTCGCGGACCATCGCGTCGCAGCGGGCGATGATCCACCGGTCGGCGAGTCCCAGCTCCGGCGCGCGCACCACGTTCCGTGCGCCGCCCGCGAGGGGCCGGGCCGGCGCGTCCCCGAGGTTGGTGAGGATGAACCGCCCCGCGTTCCACACCTTGTTGGCGAAGTTGCGCCCCGGGGCGAAGGAGGTCTCGAGGTCGTCCGGGTCAAGGATGACGTCGGTGCCCACGGCCATGCCCGCGATGACGGTGTAGCGCAGGGCGTCCGCGCCGAACTTCTCCACCACCTCGATCGGGTCGATCCCGTTGCCGAGCGACTTGGACATCTTGCGGTGCTGGGTGTCGCGCACCGTGCCGTGGAGGTACACGGTGTGGAAGGGGATGTCGCCCATGAACTCGCACCCCGCCATCACCATCCGGGCCACCCAGAAGAACAGGATCTCCGGCGCCGTCACCAGCACCGACCCGGGATAGAAGCGGCGCAGGTCGTCGGTCCGGTCGGGCCAGCCCAGGGAGGAGAAGGGTACCAGCCAGCTGGAGAACCAGGTGTCGAGGACGTCCTCGTCCTGCCGCACCGGCGCCCCGCAGCGGCAGCGGGCCACGTCGGTGCGGCTCACGATGGTCTCGCCGCAGGCATCGCAGTACCACACCGGGATCCGGTGACCCCACCACAGCTGGCGGGAGATGCACCAGTCCCGGATGTTCCCCATCCAGTTGGCGTATTCCTCGCCCCGGCGCTCGGGGATGAACCGGAGTCGGCCGTCGGTGTAGGCCTTGAGCGCCGGCTCCGCGAGCGGCTTCATCCGCACGAACCACTGGTCGGAGAGCCGCGGCTCCACCACGGTATCGCAGCGGTAGCAGTGCCCCACGGCATGGCGGTGGGCCTCGACCCCCTCCAGCAGCCCGAGCGCCTCGAACTCCCGCACCACCTGCTTGCGCGCCTCGAAGCGGTCGAGTCCCTGGAACCGCTCCGGGACGGTCTCCGCCATCCGGGCCTCGGGCGTCATGATGTCGATCGCGGGGAGGCCGTGCCGCTGCCCGATCTCGAAGTCGGCGGGGTCGTGCGCGGGGGTCACCTTCACCGCGCCGGTCCCGAACTCGCGGTCGATGGCGGCATCGGCCACAACCGGGATCTCGCGGTCCACCAGTGGCAGCCGCACCAGCCGCCCGATGAGGTGGGCGTAGCGCCCGTCCTCGGGGTGCACTGCCACCGCGGTATCGCCGAGCATGGTCTCGGGGCGGGTGGTGGCCACGGTCAGGTGGCCGCTGCCATCGGCCAGCGGATAGCGGAGCCGCCAGATGCGGCCGTCGGTCTCTTCCTTTTCCGCCTCCTCGTTGGAGAGGGCGGTGAGGCAGCGCGGGCACCAGTTGATGATGTACTTGCCCCGGTAGACCAGGCCCTTCTCGTAGAGGCGCACGAACACCTCGCGCACCGCGCGCGAGAGGTCCTCGTCCAGGGTGAAATAGGTGCGCGACCAGTCGGCGCTCGAGCCGATGGCCTTGAGCTGGTCGAGGATGGTGCTGCCGGTCTGGTCCACGAAGGTCCACACCCGCCGCACGAACTCCTCGCGGCCCAGGTCGAAGCGGGTCTTCCCCTCCTTGGCGACCAGCTTCTCCACCACGTTCTGCGTGGCGATGCCGGCATGGTCGGTCCCGGGCAGCCACAGCGCCGGGCGGCCCCGCATCCGCTCGAACCGCACCAGCACGTCCTGCACCGTGTTGTTGAGTCCGTGGCCCATGTGGAGCACCGCCGTGACGTTCGGCGGGGGCATCATGATCACGTAGGGCGGGGCGGTGGCGTGGTCCGCGGGGGCAAAGGCACCCGCCGCGAGCCAGGACCGGTAGAGGTCGGCTTCGATGGCGGCGGGGTTGTACTGCGGCGGCAGGCTGGTCGGGTCGGTCATGCGGGCAGTTCGGCCACGTCGGGGGCGTCGGGCAGGGTGTCGTCCTCTCCGTGCACGAGTAGACAGTTCACCAGGGTATCGATGCCGGGCGCGGCGGCCACGGCCCGGGCTGCCCGGGCCCGGAGGCCGCGGGTCGGGACCCAGCCGTGCAATTCCACGACCCCCGGGCTCACCGCGATCGGGGTCAGGTCAAGGGCGCGGAGCGCCGATTCCTGTGCCAGGGCGGCCAGGGCCCGGCGGGAAGTCTCGGCAGTGCCCGGCCGGACCGCCGGGGTGGGGCCGGCCGTCGGGTCCTCGGGGGTCCTGCCCGCGGGCGGCCGGCGCGTGAACGGGCCGAGCCATTCGCCGAGGGCAAAGCCGGCGGCCACGCCCACGGCGGTGCCGACCAGCATCCAGGCGAACAGTTCGGAGGCGGAGGAGCGGTGGCGCATCTCTGTGTCTTGCCTGTGACTTACGCGTGAAAACGGTGAGCGATTAAGTTAACACCATGCCCCAGGAAAATGAGCGTGCGCCGGCCGGCGATCTCGGATGGTGGGTCGTGCTCGGGCTGTTGTTCGCCGCCTGCCTCGTCGCCTATTTCCTCTATTCCCCCCGCGTCGCGCCGGTCAT
>JBGAPX010000089.1:0-3040 GCA_044221045.1 Gemmatimonadales bacterium | reverse complement strand
CCGGACGGCAGCGTCCGCGAGGTTCCCCACGGGACGACCAGCCGCCAGGTGGCGCAGTCCATCGGCGCCGGCCTGGCCCGCGCCGCCCTCGCCGCCCGCGTCGACGGGCAGATCCGCGACCTCGACCGGCCGCTGACCGCCGACGCCCGCTTCGCGATCCTGACCGAGAAGGACGCCGACGCCCTCGAGGTGCTGCGCCACTCGGCGGCGCACATCCTGGCCACGGCCGTGCGCGAGCTCTTTCCCCGGGCGGGCATCGGGTTCGGGCCGCCCATCGAGGACGGCTTCTACTACGACTTCGAGGTCGAGCGCCCGTTCACCCCGGAGGATCTCGAGGCCATCGAGAAGAAGATGGCCGAGGTCGCCGGGAAGGACTACGCCTTCGTGCGGGAGGAAGTGAGCCGCGACGAGGCCAACCGCCGCTTCCGGGACGATCCCCTCAAGCTGGAGCGGATCGCCGACCTGGGAGCGGACGAGACGATCTCGGTCTACACCGACGGCCCCTTCGTGGACCTGTGCCGTGGCCCCCACGTGCCGAGCACGGGGCGGCTCAAGCACTTCAAGCTCCTTTCCGCCGCCGGCGCCTACTGGCGCGGCGACAGCCGGCGCCAGATGCTGCAGCGGATCTACGGCACCGCCTGGTTCCGGAAGGAGGAGCTCGAGGCGTACACCCACCGCCTCGAGGAGGCCAAGAAGCGCGACCACCGGAAGCTGGGGAAGGAGCTCGACCTCTTCCTCTTCCATCCCTTCGCCCCCGGCGCGGCGTTCTGGACCGAGCGGGGCACCACGCTCTACAACACGCTCAACCAGTTCATGCGGGAGCTGCAGCAGGAGGGCTACCAGGAGATCCGCACCCCGCTGCTGTACAACAAGGGGCTGTGGGAGATCTCCGGCCACTGGGGCAAGTACAAGGAGAACATGTTCCTCGTCCACAACAACGAGACGGGCGAGCAGGACATGTCCCTCAAGCCCATGAACTGCCCGAGCCACCACCTGCTGTACGGCACCGGCAAGCACAGCTACAAGGAACTGCCGATTCGCTACAGTACCTACGACGTGCTGCACCGCAACGAGGTGAGCGGCGCGCTCTCCGGGCTCACGCGGGTCCGCCAGTTTGCCCAGGACGACTGCCACATCTACCTCATGGCGTCGCAGATTCCGGAGGAGGTGCAGCGGCTCACCACCTTCATCCTGGGCTACTACCGGACCTTCGGCCTCGAGGCCACGCTCAAGTTCGCCACCCGCCCGGAGCAGCGGATCGGGGACGATGCCATGTGGGACCGGGCGGAGGGCGCCCTGCGCGCCGCCCTGGAGGCCACCGGGCTGCCCTATGAGTTGAAGGAGGGGGACGGTGCCTTCTACGGCCCCAAGATCGACTTCGACGTGGCGGATTCCATCGGCCGGAAGTGGCAGCTGGGCACCATCCAGCTGGACTACGCCGCGCCGGAGCGGTTCGACCTCCACTACGTGGGCGAGGACAACCACGAGCACCGGCCGGTGATCATCCATCGCGCGGTGAACGGGTCGTTCGAGCGGTTCATCGCCATCCTGATCGAGCACTTCGCGGGCGCGTTCCCGCTGTGGCTCTCGCCGGAGCAGGTGCGGGTGCTCCCGATCTCCGACCAGCAGGCCGAGGCCGCCGGGCAGGTCCACCGGAACCTCAGGGCCGCCGGCATCCGCTCCACCCTCGATGCCGGCAGCCAGACCCTCAATTACCGCATTCGCGAGGGCGAGCTTGGCAAGGTGCCGTACATGGCGGTGGTAGGGCAGCGGGAGGCAGAGGCGGGGACGGTGGCGCTCCGGACGCGGGGCGCGGGGAACAAGCAGGAGGTCATCCCCGTCGCGGAGTTCATCGCGAGGCTGCAGTCCACGATCGCGGACCGGCGCCTGACGCTCTGACGCCGGCCCCCCGGGGGGACCGTGGCCGGCCGGGGGCACGCCGATGCATGAGTATGCAGGGCCCCCTGACCCGCTGCCCCTAAGCCCGTTCGCATTCTATACTTCCGCAGGTTGGCGGGCCCGCCGTGGGCCGGCCGCCCCATCCCTTCACGCATCGCGGAAGCCGTGTCCGACGCCACTACGCCCGTCATCCTCTCCGCCTGCCGCACCCCGATCGGGAAGTTCCTCGGCGGGCTGGCCGGCTTCCCGGCGCCCCAACTTGGGTCACGCGCCATTCGTGAGGCCGTCGCGCGCGCCGGGATCGATCCCGCCGCCATCGACGACGTGATCATGGGACAGGTGGTGCAGGGCGGGTCGGGGCAGGCCCCGGCCCGTCAGGCCATGATCCACGCCGGCCTGCCGGCGACGATCCCGGCCCTCACGATCAACAAGGTCTGCGGCTCGGGGCTCAAGGCGGTGATGCTGGCGGCGCAGGCCATCAAGGCCGGCGATGCCCGGTGCGTGGTGGCCGGCGGGCAGGAATCGATGTCCTCGGCGCCGCACTACCTCTTCGGGTACCGCAACGGGGTGAAGGCCGGGAACCAGACCATCGTGGACGGCATGATCCACGATGGCCTCTGGGACTCCTTCGGCCAGAACCACATGGGCGAGTACGCGGAATACACCGCGGAGAAGGCCGGCATCACCCGGGCCGATCAGGACGCCTTCGCGGTGGCCAGCCACCAGAAGGCGGTGGCGGCACAGGCCGCGGGCAAGTTCCAGGCGGAGATCGTCCCGGTGGAGATCGCCGGGAAGGGCGGAAGCACCCTGGTGTCGGCCGACGAAGCGCCGCGAAAGGACACCAGTCTCGAGTCGCTGGCCAGGCTCAAGCCGGCCTTCCGGAAGGACGGCACGGTGACGGCGGGGAACGCGCCCGGGCTCAATGACGGGGCCAGCGCGCTGGTGGTGAGCTCGCTGGCGTTCGCGAAGGCCCACGGGCTGACCCCGATGGCACGGATCACCGGGTACGCCACCGGTGGTGGCGAACCCCGGGAGCTGTTCTTCGCCCCGATCCTCGCGGTCCAGAACCTGATGCGCCAGTCGGGCACCAGCATCGGTGCCTACGACCTGATCGAGGCCAACGAGGCCTTCGCGGTCCAGG
>JBGAPX010000088.1:0-15997 GCA_044221045.1 Gemmatimonadales bacterium | reverse complement strand
CGGGCTACATTCAGGTCACATGCGCGACACGATTCGGAACGGATTCCGGAACCGCCACCTGCTGCTGCTGGACCTCGCCTTCGTGCCGCTGGCAACCCTGCTGGCGTTCACGCTCCGGTTCGAGGGCTGGGACTGGCCTGCGCAGTACCGCAGCATCGCGTTCTGGTTCCTGGCCTGCGCGCTCCCCTGCAAGATGCTCCTGCTGTACGGCTTCGGGCTGTACCGTCGCCTGTGGCGCTTCGCCTCCATCTCCGAACTCGAAGTCATCGTTGCGGCGACCGCCAGCTCTGGGCTCCTGAGCCTGGTCCTCGGCGCGCTGCTGCTGCCCGGCATCGGTGTCATCGCGCTGCGCGTGCCGCTCGGTGTCCTCGCCAACGACGCGCTGCTGACCGGGGTGCTGGTGGCGCTGCCCCGGCTCATCGTGCGCTCGCTGGAATGGCACCGGGCGGGCGGCGGGGGCAGCGCGCACCGGGTGCTCATCGCGGGCGCCGGCCAGGCGGGCGGGTTCCTGGTCAAGCAGCTCAAGAGCCATGGCGAGATCGGGCTCATCCCCGTGGGCTTCGTGGACGACGACCGGGCCAAGCAGGGCCACACGCTGCACGGGCTGCCGGTGCTGGGGCGGCTGGCCGACACGGCGCGGGTGTGCCGTGAGCACGCGATCGGCGAGATCCTGATCGCCATGCCGACGGCGCCCGGCACGGTGGTCCGGGAGCTGGTGCGCGCGGCGTCCGACGCCGGCGTCCGCACCCGCACCCTGCCGGGGCTCAGCGACATCCTCTCGGGGCGGTTCGATCCGTTCGCCCTGCGGCAGGTCGAGATCCACGACCTCCTGCGCCGCGAGCCGGTGAAGATCGACCTGCGCCAGGTGCAGGGGCTGGTCACCGAGCGGGTGGTGCTGGTGACCGGGGCCGGCGGCTCGATCGGCTCGGAACTCTGCCGGCAGGCGTGCGCGCTCGAGCCGGCGCGGCTGGTGCTGCTGGGGCACGGGGAGAATTCCATCTTCGGCATCCAGCAGGAGCTGCGGGAGCGGTTCCCGCAGATCCCGCTGGAGAGCATCATCGCCGACGTGAAGGACGCGGGCCGGCTCGGGGCCGTCTTCGACCGCTTCGGTCCCTTCACGGTGTTCCACGCGGCGGCGCACAAGCACGTGCCGCTGATGGAGGAGAACGTCGCGGAGGCGGTGCTCAACAACGTCCTGGGCACCCGCAACGTGGTGACGGCCGCGGCCAATGCCGGGACCTCGCACCTGGTGCTCATCTCCACCGACAAGGCGGTCCGGCCCACGAGCGTGATGGGCGCGACCAAGCGGGTGGCGGAGCAGATCGTGCAGTCCTTTGCGGAGGACCGGGGGCGGAACTTCGCGGCGGTGCGGTTCGGCAATGTGCTGGGGAGCCGGGGCAGCGTGGTGCCCACCTTCCTCAAGCAGATCGCCTCCGGCGGCCCGGTCACGGTGACGCACCCCGAGATGCGCCGCTACTTCATGACCATCCCCGAGGCGGTGCAGCTGGTGCTGCAGGCCGGCGCGCTGGGGAAGGGCGGCGAGGTGTTCGTGCTGGACATGGGGGAGCCGGTCAAGATCGCCGACCTGGCGGCGGACCTGATCCGGCTCTCGGGGAAGGAAGTGGGCCGCGACGTGGAGATCCGCTTCAGCGGCACCCGGCCGGGCGAGAAGCTGTACGAGGAGCTGTTCTTCGACGCCGAGCACGCGAGCCCGACTGAGCACCCCAAGGTGCTCCGGGCCCGCAACGCCGCGCTGCCGGTGGGAGTGAGCACCGTGGTCGCCGACCTGATCCAGGCGGCCGAGGAGGGGTGGCCGTCGGAGGACCTCCGGGGGCTGCTCAAGCGGCTGGTGCCGGACTACGAGCCCTCGCTCGCCGGCATGCCGGTGCGGCAGGATTCCCGGAGCCGCGACAGCGGCAAGCGTCTCCGCAGCGACGAATGACCCCGCCGGCTACTTGGTCCGCAGCACCACCACGATGACCGTCGTCAGGCTCGCCAGGATCTGGGCGATCGATCCCGCGAAGCCGAGCCAGTCCTTCTTGTCCGTCGGATCCCGCTCCGGCACGTAGATCGACCCGCCCGCCAGTGGCTCCGGGATCCCGTCCGGCAGCCAGCTCCAGCGCTTCTTCACGCTCTCCACCTTGCCGTTGGGCTGGGTCACGTAGGCCCGGTTGCGGTCGGCGTCCCGCTTGTAGCCCCCCGCCGCGTTCACGTAGTAGCCCATCCCCTCGCCCTTCACGAACGTCACGGCGGTGGGCGCGTTGACCGCGCCGCGGACGTAGACCACCGGGACGTACTCGGGGATGATGATGGAGTCGCCCTCGGAGAGGATCAGGTTGTCGCGGAACTTCGGGTCGGAGAGCACCCGGGGCAGGTCCACGCCGATGCGGCCGCCGCGGTCCGAGGAGCGGAAGAACCGGATGCCGGCGGGGTAGGCTTCCTTGGTGAGCCCGCCGGCGCGGATGATGAGGTCGAGCAGGCGGTCGGTGCGGGTGGTGAGCGCATAGCGGCCCGGGAAGCGCACCTGCCCGGTGAGCGAGACGGTCCGCTGCAGTTCCCAGTCGGGCTGGCGGAAGATCAGGACGTTGTCATACGGCTGCAGCGCCACCTCCGCGGCGCCGGCGGCCGGCGCCCCGACACCCGGGGGCCCGAGGTAGCGGCCGGCGGGGCCCCGGTCGAAGACGTAGGTCGAGTCGAGCGCCACCCGAAAGGTGGTGGCCACCTGGCCGGTGGCGCGGAGGCCGGCGTCGGGGAGGCGTGCCACTTCGGCCTCGGTGAGCAGGGCGTCCTCGGTCAGGCCCTCGACCTCGAGCAGGGCGTCCCGGAGGGTGATGCCCTCGCGATAGGGCACCCGCCCGGGCCGGCGCACGGCGCCGGTGATCACCACGTAGCGCAGGGGGCGGAAGGCGGAGCGGGAATAGACCGTGATCTCGTCATCTTCCTGGAGCGGCAGGTCCTCGGTCACCGCCCCGGTCGAGTCGCGGAAGGCGCTCCGCAGCTGGCGACGGGTGGAGTCGGGCTGCAGCCGGCTGATGGCGATCTGGTCCAGGTAGACATCCGGTTTGGGGCCGCCGGCGAGGCGGATGGCGTCGGAGAGCCGCATCCCGGCGCCGAGCCCGATGGCGCCCGGCGTCCACACGTTGCCGTTGACCATCACCACGTCGCGCCGGCGTTCGGCCACCTCGAAGACGGTCACGGAGTCGCCGGGCGCCATGGCGAACGCCGGGCCGCGCCCGTCCTCGAACTGGTCCGCGCCGATCTCGAGCACCACCCGATCGCGGCCCCCGGGCGCGCGCTGGGCCGGCGGCAGGATCCGGTCCACCTGGACCCGGCGCCGGAGCGCGGTGGCCTCGAAGCCGCCGGCGGCCTGCAGCAGGTCGCGCAGGGACTCGGTGGGCCGGAGCTCGTAGATGGCGGGGCGGATGATCGCGCCGGTGACCTTGACCTGGGTGCCGCGCACCGGCACGAAGAGCACGTCCCCGTTCTCGAGCCGGGCGTCGCGGCTGTTGTCGCCGCGGAGGAGATAGTCGTAGAGGTCGAGCGAATCGAGGAGGCGCCCGCCGCGGCGGATCTCGACGTGGCGGAAGGAGCCATTCTCGGTGGGACCACCGGCCGCGTAGAGCGCGCTCAGCGCCGTCCCGGCGGCCGAGACCTGATAGGAGCCGGGCCGTGCCACGTCGCCCGTGACGTACACCTGCACCGTGCGCAGCCGGGCCACGGTCACGTTGAACCTGGTGGTGGCCCCGGCCCCGCGCCGGACGCCGGAATACACCCGTCCCAGCCGGGTGTACAGCAGATCCTCGAGCTGGCCCAGGGTGAGGTTGGACACGTAGAGCTGGCCCACCTGCGGGATCGCGATGAACCCCTCGCGGGTGACCACGAGCTCGTGGGCCAGTTCGACGTCGCCGGTGAGGATCAGCACCAGCCCGTCGCCCGGCCCCAGCCGGTAATTCGCGTCGACCGGCCCGGACAGCTCCGGGGAGAAGACGGTCAGCGAGCGGCGGAAGAGCTTGAGCCCGAAGACCTGCAGGGTGCTGGTGGTATCCGAGAGGGAATCGGCGCGCAGCGAGTCGGCGACGCGGATGGCGGAGTCGGTGAGCACCAGCAGCGATTCGGCATCCTCGGCGCTCACCAGGCCGAGCACCCGGGTGGCCTCGAGGATGTCGGTGCCGGGGGTGAGCTTCCGGGTGGTGTCGGCGCCGGCCAGGTAGGGGTCGAGGAGGTCTTCCGGATACCCCGCGGCCCGGAGCCGGGCGCGGATCTGTTCCGGCGTCAGGCCCGAGGTGCCGATCCGCTCCCGCAGCTGGCGCACCAGGTCGGGCCGGGTCTGCAGCAGTTGCTGCGCCTGGCTCGGCGTCGGGAGCCCCCCCGTGGGGACCTGGGCCGCGAGCGGGCGTGCGGCAAGGAAGGCGAGCGTGAGGCCCAGCGGGAGGAGCCGGAACCGCCGGTGAATTCTCGACATGGCGGGGAAGATGCCCGCCTTCCGGGACCGGGTCAACCACGATTTGCGGGGCAGGAGCGGGGGTGCCCCGGAGTGACGCCGGGACCGGCTACGCCTTGGTGGCGAGCACCCGCTGCCAGAACTCCAGGGTGCGGCGCGCCACGGCGTCGTCGACGAATTCCGCCATCACGCGGAGCCGCGCCTCACGACCGAGGCGGGCCCGGTCGCGCGGGGCGTCGGAGAGGTGCTGCAGGGCGGCGGTGAGCGCGCTGACGTCGTCCTCCGGCACCACCAGGCCGGCGGTGTCGATCAGCTCGGGCAGCGCCCCGGAATCGGTGCCGACGACGGTCACGCCATGGCCCATCGCTTCCACCAGCGCCGGGTGGAAGGTTTCCACCCACCCCGGCGTGGTGCGCGAGGGCACCACCAGGCAGTCGAGCTCGCGCCAGAGGTGGTGCAGGTCGCCGGCGGGGACGGGCCCCCGCCAGGTCACCCGGCTGGCGATCCCCAGCCGCTCCGCCAGCTGCTCGAGCGACTCCTGGGCCGGTCCGCTCCCGACCACCGTGAGCCGCCACCGCCCCAGCAGCTTCACGCAAGCGCGGAAGAGGGAATCGAGTCCCTTCTCCGGGATCAACCGTCCCACGAAGCCGATGGCGAGCTCGGTGTGGTCCGGCCGGATCACCTCGAGCGGCGGGGTGAGGCCCACCTGCGGAATCACCGCGACCGGCACTCCCGGGCGTTCACGCGAGAGCAGGTCGGCGGCCAGGCGGTTCCCGCCGATCAGTGCCCGAGCGCGGCCGAGGGTGCGCGTGCGGCGCCAGCGTTCGAGGAAGCTGTAGCTGCGGGGCACACTCTCCCAGCCGAAGAGCGTGCTGGGGATCCCCAGGCGGGCGGCGCGGCTGGTCGCCGCCGCGGCGAGCGGCGTCCAGGGCTCCGCCTCCACCTGCACGATCTCCGGCCGGAAGTCGGCGAAGAGGCGATGCAGGTCGCTGGCCTTCCACCCCACCGCCTCACCCCGGTCGCCATTAACCGGAATCGGAATGATCCGGATGCCGCCGTCGTTGCCCCATGAGGCGGAGAGCAGCGGGCCCCGCGCCGAGGGCGACCAGCGCGCCGGCACGGCCACCGAGAGGGTCACGCCGAGCCCGGTGAGGGCGCGGAGCTTGCCGCGCGTGGCCGGGTCGATGTAGGTGTGGCTGGCGATGATGGCGCGCATGGGGGGTTACTCGGCGGCTCGGCGGCTCGGCGACTCGGCGGCTCGGCCGTGGGGCGGCTCGGCGGCTTGGCCGTGAGGCGGCTCGGCGGCTCGGCGGCTCGGCGGCTCGGCGACATGGCCGGGGGGCAGCGCGAGCAGGGCCTCGATGGCGGTGGCGATGGCGTCCGCCGCCTGGCCGGTGCCGTAGGCGTCCGGGGTCCAGCGGGCGGTGGCGGGCCAGAGCTCGAGTTGGGCGGCGATTGCCCCGGCGAGGGCGGTGGGGGCGTCGGCCGGGGGGATGAGCCGATTGGCGCCGGCGGCCACGGTTTCCTCCCACTCGGTCTCGCCCCGGATCGTGACGCAGGGGACGCCGAGCCAGTAGGCCTCACGCTGCAGCCCGCCGGAGTCCGTCACCACCGCCGCCGCGCCGTGCACCAGGGCCAGGCTCTCGAGGTACCCCACGGCGGGGACCAGCTGGAGCCGGCCCACATGGTCCGCGGTGAAGCCGCTGGCGGCCAGGGCCGCGCGGGTGCGGGGGTGGACGGCGAGCACGGAGGGCAGGGCAAGCCCGCCGAGGGCGCGCAGGACCCCGGCCAGCACCTCGGGGCGGTCGGTCAGCTCGGCGCGGTGGAGGGTGGCGTAGATGTAGGGCCCGGTGAGGCCGGGGAGCACCATGCCGGGGGGGGCCAGGCGGCCGCGCACGCCCAGCAGCACGTCGAACGCGACGTCCCCGGTCTCGGCGACGGTGGCGCCGGGATGCTCCCGGCGCATCCGTGCGGTGGCGGCGGCGCAGGGGGTGCAGAGCAGGCTCGCCATGGCATCGACCATCCGGCGGTTGAGCTCCTCCGCCATGAGGCGATCCTTTGCCCGGAGGCCCGCCTCGACGTGCACCACGGGGATCCGCCGCTTGGCGGCGGCCAGCGCCACCCCGAGGGTGGAGTTGGTGTCGCCGATGACCACCACGGCGCGGGGGGCGAGGCGCGCGAGCACCCCCTCCGTCCGGGTCAGGATCAGGGCGGTCTGTTCGGCGTGAGTGCCGGAGCCGACCTCGAGGAACTCATCCGGGGGGGCGACGCCCAGCTGTTCGTAGAGCAGGGCGTTCAGGGCGTGGTCGTAGTGCTGCCCGGTGTCCACGGCGTGGACGCGGCCCAGCCGGGCGAGGGCGGGTCGGAGGGCGCTGGCCTTGATGACCTGGGGTCGCGTGCCGTAGCAGAGGGCAAGCATGCGGGGGGAGAATATACCCGGCGGGTTCCGTTGACACATCTCCCCGGGTCACCCAAGTTGCGGCCACGCTTATGCGTATCCTCCACCTTGCCAAGTACTACTGGCCCCGATCCGGCGGCATGGAACGCGTGGTCCAGGACCTCGCGGAGGGCGCGGCTGCCCAGGGGCACGAGGTCGCCGTGGTGGCGGTCGAGAGCCGGGTGGGTGGCCGGGTGGGGGGACGGCAGCGGTCCACCGTGACCCGGGTCTTCTCCTTCGGCGCCCTCGGATCGCAGGAGATCGCGCCGGGGTACCTGGCCGCGGCGCGGCGGCGGGCCGACATCATCCACCTGCATCATCCGCATCCGCTGGCGGACGTAGCGAGCCTGCTCCGCAGCCGCCGCACCCCGCTGGTGGTGACGCAGCACCAGGACGGGAAGAAGCCGGGCACGCACTTCATGGCGCGGGCGGTGCTGCGCCGGGCCGCCGCGATCGTGGTGCCGAGCCGGGCGCACCTGGCGCTCTCGGAGGAGCTCGAGGGCTTCGAGCACAAGACCGAGGTCATTCCCTTCGGGATCGACGAGGAGCGCTGGGCCGACGTGCCCCGGCGCCCGATCGACGCGCCTCCCCGGGCCCTGTTCATCGGGCGGCTGGTCAAGTTCAAGGGCCTGGACGTGCTGCTGCGCGCGCTGGAGCGGGTGCCGGACCTGCGGCTCGACATCGTGGGGGTGGGACCGGAGGGCCCCCGCCTCAAGACCCTGACCCAGGCCCTGGCGCTGGCCGACCGGGTGCGGTTCCACGGGGAGTATCCCGACGAGGACCTGCCGCGGCGGATGGCGGAGTCGGACTTCCTGGTCCTGCCCTCGGTGACGGTCGATGAGATGTTCGGGCTGGTGGTGCTGGAGGCGATGGCGGCGAGCCGTCCCGTGATCACCAGCGCGGTGCCCACCGGCGTGCGCGAGGTGAACGTGCCAGGGGAGACCGGGCTCGAGGTGCCGGTGCACGACGTGCGCTCGCTGGCCGAGGCGCTCGACACGATGGCGCGCGACCCCTTCCTGCGGGAGAAGATGGGGGACGCCGGCCGGGCGCGGGTGGAGAAGTACTTCACGCGCCGCCTGATGACCGAGCGGCACCTGGCGCTGTACGAGCAGGTGCTGGCGTACCACCAGCCCGCGCCGGGCCCTTAGCTCAGCCGGTTAGAGCACCGGACTCATAATCCGAGGGACGGAGGTTCAAATCCTCCAGGGCCCATGCCGGGGCGGGGCGGTCGCCCCGCCCCTAGCTGTTCCGCCGCTTGATCCGCAGCAGCCGCACCTTCTCTTCCCGTTCCCGTTCATCCAGCCGGCGCCGCACCTCCGCCAGCCGCTGCTCCAGCGCGGGCGTCAGGCGCTGCTCCAGCATGTTCACCTGCCGGGTGGTGCGGGAGAGCGCGAGCCCCAGCCGCTGCAGCAGCATCTCGCGCGGCGCCGAACCGACCAGGCGGTCCACCAGGCGCTCGAAGTGATCGGCTGCGGCCACCGTCGCCGGGCCGACGGACGGGGGCGGGGTTTCCCGGCTGCCGAGGGTGCGTTCCACCGGAGGGGGCGCGAGGATCGTGGAGGCGGGCACGCCCCAGACCGACAGCGGCCGGATGTCCACCCGCAGTTCGCGCTCGGGCCAGCCCCACGGCCGAAGCCCCGCCTGGCCCTCGCTGGCGTAGGCCTCGAGCAGCGCCTCGTAGGCCGCGCGCGCCTCGGCGGAGATCACCGCCCGGGCGCTCAACGCGGGCTTGGCCAGGTGGAACAGCTCGCCCACCAGCGCCTCACGCTTGCGCCGGAGCAGGCTGGTGCCCTTCTCCATCCGCTCCAGCTGGCGCCGGGCGCGCAGCAGCGCGAGACGGGTGGCGGGGCCAGTCATCCGGACGGCTCGGCGGCTCGGCGGTTCGGCGGCTGGCCGACACGGCGGCTCGGCATGCGCGGCCCAGATGGCGTCGCTCAGCCGGGTCAGGTCCTCGCGCGGCATGCCCTCGAGCAGCCGCCAGCCGGTGCCGAGGGTCTCGTCGAGGCGGCGCCCGCCCTCCGGCTGGGCCACGAACTCGCGCTCGAAGCGTTCCGCGAAGGCCAGCGCGCGGCGGTCAGCGGCGCCCAGGCCCGCCTCGCCCACGATCGCCGCCATCAGCCGGGCCTCCCGGCCGGCGGCGTAGAGCGCGTAGAGCTGGTCGGCCCACGGCCGATGCTCCGGCACCGTGCGGCCCCGGCCGATGCCCGCGTTCATGAGGCGCGAGAGCGACGGGAGCACGTCCACCGGCGGGAAGATCCCGCGGCGGTGCAGGTCGCGGCTCAGCACGATCTGCCCTTCCGTGATGTAACCGGTCAGGTCGGGGATCGGGTGGGTGATGTCATCGTCCGGCATGGTGAGGATCGGCAGCTGGGTCAGCGAGCCGGGCCGGTCCCGCAGCAGGCCGGCGCGCTCGAAGATCGTTGCCAGGTCGGTGTACATGTAGCCGGGATAGCCGCGCCGCCCCGGGATCTCCTGCCGTGCGGTCGCGATCTCGCGCAGCGCCTCGCAGTAGTGGGTGATGTCGGCCATCACCACCAGCACGTGGAGGCCGCACTCGAATGCCAGGTATTCCGCGGCGGTGAGGGCCATCCGCGGCGCCAGCAGCCGCTCGATGGTGGGATCGCTGGCCTGGTTGAGGTAGAGCACGCTCCGTTCGAGGGCGCCGCTCTTCGCGAAGCGCTCGAGGAAGCCGCGGGTCTCGCGCGCGGTAATGCCGATGCCGGCGAAGACCACGGCGAAGGGTTCACCTCGCGGGGCCCGTGCCTGCTCCACGATCGAGGCCGCCAGTTCCAGCGCGGGCAGGCCGGGGCCGGAGAAGACGGGGAGCTTCTGGCCCCGCACCAGGGTGTTCATGCCGTCGATGGCGCTGATGCCGGTCTCGATGAACTCGCTGGGTCGCAGCCGCCGGGCGGGGTTCATGGGCGCGCCGTTGAGCGGGCGGAGCGCCGCCCCAACCGGCGCGGGGAGTCCGTCGAGGGGCCGGCCGACCCCCGAGAGGGCGCGGCCGACCAGCTCCGGACCCACCGCCGCGCGGGCCACCTCGCCGGTGAGGGTCACCGCCGCCCGCCCGGGCGCGAGGCCCAGGGTATCGTCGAGCACCTGGACCACGGTCATCGCCTCACCGGCGTCGATCACCTGCCCGCGCCGGTCGGCGGCGCCGGGCGTGGTGACGGTGACCCACTCGCCCAGGGCCACCTGCGCCGTGCGGTGCAGGAAGAGCAGCGGGCCGGCGGCGCCATCGGCGCCCTGGTAGGTGCGTGCCAGTCCGCTCATGCGGCCCCCTCCCGCGCAGCGACGTCGCGGACCGCCGACTCGGCGGCCGCCACCAGTCCCGGCCACTCCGCCGGGCCGGCATCCCGCAGTGCCCCGAGCGCGCGGCGCGCGCCGGCCAGGTCCAGCCGCTCCAGCGGACGGCCCGCGGCGGTGGCCACGCCGGCGGCATCGTGCAGCGCCAGCCCCAGCCGGGCGAGCGCGAGGGTCTTGCCGACGGGGGACGACGCATCGGTGGCGCTGTAGGCGCTCTGCGCCAGGACCAGCTCCCGCAGCAGCCGCGCCGACTCGAGGATGAGGCGGTCCTCGTCCTGCAGCGCGTCCGGCCCCACCAGCGCCGCGATCTCCTTGAGCTCGCGCCCGCGCTGCAGCAGTTCCACCAGCCGTCGCCGCGCCGCGCCCCAGCCCTCGCCCCCTTCCCGCTCGAACCAGGGCTGGGTGCGCGCCAGGTACTCGGAGTAGCTGGTCTCCCAGTCCACCGCGGGGAAGTGGCGCTGGTGCGCCAGCGACGGGTCGAGGGCCCAGACCGCGCCCGCCACGCGCAGGCAGGCCTGCGTCACCGGCTCGGAGAAGTCGCCGCCCGGCGGGGAGATGGCCGTGATGAGCGTGAGGGCGCCGGTCCGCTCCGGCGCGCCGAGGCAGCGCACCCGCCCGGCCCGCTCGTAGAAGGTGCCGAGCCGGCTCGCGAGGTAGGTCGGGTAGCCTTCCTCGCCCGGCATCTCCGCCAGGCGGGCGCTGATCTCGCGCAGCGCCTCGGCCCAGCGCGAGAGGCTGTCGGCCATGAGCGCCACCCGGCAGCCCTGGTCGCGGTAGTACTCGGCCAGCGTCATGCCGAGGTACACCGACGCCTCGCGCGCGGCGACCGGCATGTTGGAGGTGTTCACCACCATGATGGTCCGGTCCATCAGCGAGCGGCCGGTGCGCGGGTCGGCGAGCTCGGGGAACTCGCTCAGCACCTCGGCCATCTCGTTGCCGCGCTCGCCGCAGCCGATGTAGACGATGATGTCGGCGTCGGCCCACTTGGCGAGCGACTGCTCGATGACCGTCTTGCCGGTGCCGAAGCCGCCCGGGACCGCGACGGTGCCGCCCTCCGCCACCGGGAAGAGGAAGTCGAAGATCCGCTGCCCGGTGAGGAACGGGCGGTCGTCGCCCAGCCGCTCCGCCACGGGGCGCGGCTGCCGCACCCGCCACCGGTGGGAGAGAAAGAGCGGCGTGCCATCCGCCAGCGTCACCGCCGGCTCGCGCAGCGTGATCGGCGCATTGGCGACTGTGGTCACCACGCCGCCGCGTCCCGGCGGGACCAGGATGCGGTGCTGGAAGCCGGGCCGCTCCTCCACCGTGCCGAGGAGGTCGCCGGCGGCCACGGTGGCGCCGGCGGCGACGACCGGGACGAACGCCCACCGGCGCCCGGCGTCAAGCGTGGCGGCTTCCGCGCCGGCCGGCAGGAAATCGCCGTGGGCGCGGGCCAGGTCGGGCAGCGGCCGGCCGAGGCCGTCGAGGATGGAGCCGAGCAGGCCGGGCCCGAGCTCGATCTCGAGCGAGCGGCCCGTGGGCACCACCGGCTCCCCGGTGGCGAGCCCGTTGGTGTCCTCGTACACCTGCAGCGTGGCCAGGTCACCCTCGAGGCGGATCACCTCTCCGAGCAGCCGCTGGCGGCCCACCACCGCCAGCTCGTACAGCCCGACGCCGGGAAGCGGGGCGGCCTCGACCAGCGTGCCGGTGACCCGGCGGATCAGGGCGGTGCGCGCGTCGGTCATTTGAGCCGTACCCGGTAGCCGATGGCCTGCCGCAGCAGGTCGGCGATGTAGCGGTCCATGCCCTCCTCGACGGGGCTCCAGCGGGGGCCGGGGAAGGGCACCAGGAGGGGCAGGGGACGCCTAGCGAGTTCCCGGCGCACCTCGAGCGGCAGGAGCTCGTGCAGCGTGTCCTCGACCAGCAGGACGCCGGTGTCGGGATCGGCGGCCAGCGCCAGCACGCGGTTGAGCGCCTGGCCGGAGGTCTCGGCCTCCACGGGCCGGAGCCCGGTGAGGCCGAGGCCGCCGGCGACTGCCGGCCGGCAGACGAGGCGCACGGCGTAGCTCACGTGGTCCCCGCGGGGTGATCGCGCCGGAGCGGCGGCGCGCCCAGCGCCACGCCCCACACGGCGCGCTGCAGGAAGACCACCTCCGCGCGGAGGGCCAGCAGGTAGCTGACGACGGGCGCGGCGCCGAGGGGATCGCGGCGGGCCCGGCGGCGCCAGGCCTGCCGGCGGAGGTCGTCGAGGTCCCGCTCCAGCGTGGCCGGGTCGGCAATCTCCGGCGGCAGCAGCGCGGCGAGGGGCGTCCCGCCCAGCAGCCGCGGCAGGAGGACCCCGGCCTGGTCGGGTGCCGCGCCGGCGATCCGGGTGCAGCCTTCGAGCGTGAGCGATTCCCCGCCCGGCAGGAAGAGGGAGGCGGGCAGCAGCTCGCCGCCGCGACCCATGAGGAGCAGGGCGGTGCAGAGGTTGTCGAGGTCCGTGGTCTCGCGCACGAACCCGCGCCAGTCCCCGCCCAGGCGCCGCGCCGCCTGGCGCGCCATCTCGCCCGCGGTCCGCGCGAGCGCCACGTCCAGCATGAGCAGGTCGGGGTGGCCCGCCCGGGCCGGCCGGAGCGCGGCGGCGAAGGGAGAGCGCCACGCGGCGAGGAGCGCCGCCATGGCCGCGACCGACGGCAGGCGCGCCAGCTCCGCCTGCACCCGCTCCGGCAGGGTCGGGGTCGGGAGCAGGCCGGCGAGGCGCGCGTCGGCGGGGAGGCCGGCCGCCGCGCCGCGCACCAGGGCGCGCAGCGAGCGCTGGTCCTCCAGCGCGAAGAGCAGGCGTCCCAGCGCCTCGCCCGGTTCCCACCGGGCCAGCTGCCGCAACCGCGCGCCCGCCCCGCGGCGGATGGCCAGTTCCAGCGCGGGGGCCTCGGGGCGCGGATCGGGGACGGCGTAGCCGTGGGCGCCGAGCTCGCGGGCCAGGGCGGGGAAGTCGCCGGCGCGCAGCAGCGCCGCGCGGCCGGCGGGGTCGAGCAGGTGCGCCACGTGCCCGGCGGCGCGGACCACCAGGGCGTCGAGGGACGCGGTCACGCCGACAGCTCCGGGCGGGCCAGGATGTGGATCCGGGCATCGGCCTCCCGCGCGGCGAGGCGGCCGGGGAGCGAGGCGTCGATCAGCACGCGGCCATCGGTGGTGGCCACCAGGGTGCCCGCGCATACGGAGGGATCCGCCTCGACGACGAGCCCGCGCTCCCGGAGCCGCGCTGCCAGCGCCGGGTGCAGGGCGGGAGTGGCGCGCAGCCGCACCGGGCGGTCGCCGGCATGAGCCACCGCGCGCTCGGCGAGGGTCACCAGGGCCGCGGTCTCCCCGGGATCGAGGGGCTCGCTGGCCAGGCTCTCGCGTACCAGGGCGAGCACCCGCTCCACCAGCGCCTCACGGGCCGTCAGCACGGCGTGCTCCGCGTCGCGGGTGGCCAGGGCCACCTCGCGCGCGGCGGCCGCCTCGAGCCGGGCCCGCTGGCGCGCCAGCCCGTCGTCCCGCCGCGCCACGCGGAGGGCCTCGGCCTCGCGGAGCAGCGCCTCGGCGGTGGCGACGGCCTCCGCCTGCTCCGTCGCGATCCGCTGCTCCGCCTCACGCTCCAGCGCGGCCAGCAGGTCTTGCAGCGCCATGGGGCCTCAGGCGCCGCCGCGCAGCATGATGAGCACCGCCACGACGAAGCCGAGCACCACCATCGTCTCCGGGATCGCCACCATGATGATCACGGTGGTGGTGAGTTCCGGCTTCTCGGCGAGGGCGGCGGCGCCGGCCGGCCCGATGCGGGACTGGGCCCACGCCGTGGCAAGCGCGGGCAGCCCGACGGCGAGCGCGGCGGCGAGCGGGATCCAGAACGACATGCGGTGCTCCTTTCTAGGCGGAACGGGTGGGCGGCGGCGTCCAGTGGCCGAACGGACGGTACGCCACGCCTCCCGGGCTGTAGAAGTTCCCGAAGAACTCGACGTAATGCAGGCGCAGGGCGTGGATCATCGGGCTCATCACGCCGAGCGCGAAGTTGACGAGGTGGAACAGCAGGGCGAACAGCACCCCGATGAGCACGCTGCCGAAGGCGCCCGCCATCCGGTTGGCCACCACGGCCAGCATCACCGACGCGGTGCCGAGGGCCATGATGCGGGAGTAGGAGAGCACCCGGCCCAGGGTGGAGAGGAACTCCACCGGCGCCACGATGCCTTCCACCACCACCAGGACGGGGAGGCTCAGGAGGACGATGGTGGTCACCGGGGTGAGCAGCGGGCGGGGCAGCACCTCGACGCTGGCCAGCAGCGCGACGATCACCAGCACCAGCATCAGGGCGGTGAGGCCGCGGCCGATGGCCTGGCGGCGGTGGGTGTGGTAGGCGTTCACCGCGCCGATCACCAGCCCGAGCAGCATGTGCACCGCGCCCAGCGAGACCGCGAGGATGAGGAACGGGACCACCGCCTCCTCGCGGTCGAACCAGGCGGCGTGCAGCCCGAACCAGCGCCGGCCGAGGTCGCCGAAGACCTCGCCGAAGCAGAGCCCGAAGAGGGCGCTGAAGGCGGCGCAGGCGAGCAGGATCTCCGCCAGCGACCGCTGCCACCCGGCCTCGCGATGCCGGCGGCGGAGCACGATGGCGATCGCCAGCAGCACCGCCGCGTAGCCGACGTCGCCCATGATGAGGCCGAAGAACATCGGGAAGAAGACGGCCATGTAGGGCGTGGGGTCGATGCTGCCGTACCGGGGCAGGGGGAGCAGGCTCACCAGCAGCTCGAAGGGGCGGAAGAGGCGCGGGTTGCGCAGCACCACCGGCGCGTCCTCGGCCGTCCATTCGTCCTGCCCCAGTTCCTCCAGCACCACCTCGGCCCCGAAGCGGCGGTCGAGCGCCTGGCGCAGCCGGGGCCGCGCGTCGGCGGGGAGCCAGCCCTCGAGCACGAAGGCGTGCGTGGTGACGCGGCTCAGGTCGCGCGCGTCGAGGGCGGCGAGCAGGTCGCGGCAGTGCCGGCCGCCCCGGCGGAGCAGCGGCTCCGCGCGGCGGCGCAGGTCGGCCAGGTCGCGGCGGGCCCGGCCCAGTTCGCCCGGCAGCTGCCGCATGCGCTCCAGCATCGTGGGCATGGCCTGGGCCAGGGTCTGCCCGGCGAAGCCGGCCGGCAGGCTGACCTCGCTCACGCGCCCGGCCGCCAGCAGCTGTTCCACCCGCGCCGCGGCATGCTCCGGCACCAGCAGCAGGACGGCGGTTTCCTCCGCCGGCAGCGGATGGGAGCGGATCTCGAAGGCCGGCCCGAGGAGCGCGGTGAGTTCGGCGCGGAGCTTCTCGACGCTGTCGCGCTGCCCGGCCCGGAGGACCACGTGGTACGCCCGGCCGCTCGCCCAGCGGGGCTGCGTGGAGAGCAGCGGCTCGAAGGCGTGGAAGACCGCGTCGTACCGGGCGAGGAGCGCCTGTTCCTCCTCGAGCCCCTGGATCCGGGCCACGAGCCGCTCCGCCTGCCGGCGAATCCGCCGCAGCTGCCGCACCAGCGGCGGCAGCATCGCCGCCGGCGCGAGGGGGCCGGCCTCGGCGGCGCCGAGGAGCCGGATGGCGGTCGCGGCGTCCTCGAGGGCACCGGTGAGGTGGTGCCGCCACCGCTCCTCGCGGCTCGACCGGGCCACCGGTTCCAGCAGCGGGTTCTCGTGCGGCGCGGCGAGGTGCATGACGCCCAGGTCCTGGAGTGCCTCGAGCACCGCGGGGAGGCGCTCCCGTGGCCCGAGGATCCGTACCCGCGCCATGGCGAGGATCATGCGGACTCCTCCAGGCCGGCCACGAGCCAGCGGCGGAGCTCGGCCGCCAGCCGGGCGGCGGACGCCGT
>JBGAPX010000087.1:0-16231 GCA_044221045.1 Gemmatimonadales bacterium | reverse complement strand
CCCGACCGGCCCTACCAGGGACTGATCAGCCAGTACGCGATCCTCGGGCGGGCCGACCGGGCGCGGCAGCTCTACCAGCAGATGGTGGCCGATTCCGTCATGCCGACCGGCGGCCGCCAGGCGCTGCACCTGCTGGGCTGGGTGGAGGTCGCCGAGGGGCAGTACGCCTCGGGGCTCGCCCGGATCCGGATCAACGCCGACTCCGCCTTCTGCGTGAACTGCGCCCGGTACGACCTCGCCTGGGCCTACGACCGCGCCGGGGTGCAGGACTCGGTCCTGGCCCTGCTCGAACGGGTGGTGAACGCCACGCCCGACTGGGAGCAGTTCTACGACGACGCCATCAACCAGGCCCGGGCCTACCGGCGACTGGGAGAGCTCTACGAGGATCGTGGCGACCGCGCCCGGGCGCTCGACTACTACGGCCGCCTCCTGGACCAGTGGCGCGACGCCGACCCCACGCTCGCCCCCGTCATCCGCGAGGTCCGGGGACGGGTGGCGCGCCTCGCGGGGGAACACGCCCGGTAGACGTCCCGCCTCCCGTCGGCTTCATGAAGGTTTCCTCCGCCCGACGGGTCCAGAATTCATCCAGAGACAATCCCGCCCGCCCGCTCCCGGATTTGCTTCGCATCAGTTTCGCGCGCTGTGGGCGATACTGGAGGGGTTCAGCTTCCCCCCGGGAGGGGCCATGGCGCGGGACCCCATGCCAGCACTCGAGCAATCCGAACCCGCGATCGGCGACTCGGCCGCGCGGGATCGCCTGATCCTGCGCGACATCCGCGACGCCGTGGTCGTGACCGACCCGACCGGCCTCGTCACCTCATGGAATGACGGCGCGGCGCGGCTCCTGGGCTGGAGCGCGGAGGAGATGGTGGGGCGCCCCTACGCGGACCGGTACCCCGACCCGCGGCGCGCGGCGGCGGCAGAGCTTGCCGGCCGGGCGGCCGCGGGCGAGTGGGAGGGCGAGTTCGAGGAGCAGCGCAAGGATGGGTCGCCGGTCTGGGTCGCGGCGCGCGTGCGCCGGCTCGACGATGACCACAGCGGAGCCGCGGGTGTGCTGGTGGTGCTGCATGACCTCACCGACCGCAGGCGGGCGGAACGCGAGGCGAACGCCCGGGAGGAATTCGAGCGCGCGGTGCTGGACTCATTGTCGAGCCAGGTGGCGGTGCTGGCATGGGACGGCAGTGTCCGGGCGGTGAACCGCTCCTGGCGGGAGTTCGGGATCGCCAACGCGCCGCCCGGCCGTCCCCCGGCGGTCGCCGGGGTCGGCCTCAACTATCTCGAGGTCTGCCGGGCCAGCCAGGCGGAGGAAGCCGCCGCGGGGATCGCGGCGGTGCTCTCGGGCGCCCGGGGCCGGTTCGAGCTGGAGTATCCATGCCACAGCCCGGCGGAACGGCGCTGGTTCTCCATGCGGGTCACGCCGCTTGGCCCCGTGACCGGCGGTGCGCTGGTGGCGCACGTGGACATCACCCGGCGCAAGCTGGCGGAGGCGATGCTCCTGGCGCAGAACAAGGTGCTGGCGCGCATCGCCACCGGGGGCGGGCTCCAGGAGGTGCTGGAGGGGGTCGTGGCGATGGTCGAGGAGCAGCTCCCGGGATCGCTCTGCGCCGTGATGGTGCGCGAGCCGGGCCGCGAGGTGCTCCGCTCCGGCGCGGGACCCAACCTTCCGGCGGCGTACAATGCGGCGGTGGACGGCGTGCCGATCGGGCCGACGGTGGGCTCCTGCGGCACGGCCGCGTTCCGGCGGGAGCCGGTGCTGGTGACCGACATCGCCACCGACCCGCTGTGGGCGGAGTACCGCGGGGTCGCGCTGTCGCACGGGCTGCAGTCCTGCTTTTCCATGCCGATCCTGGCAGGGGAGTCCACGGGGGCGGCGACCTCGACCGGGGAGCTGCTGGGCACCTACGCGCTGTACCGGCGGGTGGCGGGGCCCCCCGAGCCGGGCTCGGCGGAGGTGCTCCAGGTCGCCGCGCAGCTCGCGGGGGTGGCGATCCTGCGGGACCGGGTGGTGTCGGAACTCCGCGCCAGCGAGGAGCGGCTCCGCCAGGCGCACAAGATGGAGGCCATCGGGCAGCTGGCCGGCGGCGTGGCGCACGACTTCAATAACCTGCTCACCGTCATCAACGGGTACGCGGACATCCTGCGGGGCCAGCTCCCCCAGGGCGGCGAGGCGGGGGAGTCGGTCCACGCGATCCTCGAGGCGGGCCAGCGCGCCGCCGCCCTGACCGGCCAGCTGCTCGCCTTCAGCCGCAAGGCGATGGTGCAGCCGCGGCTGGTGGACCTGAACGAGGTCGTGGAGTCGGCGGCGCGCATGCTGCGGCGGCTGATCGGGGAGCGGATCACCCTTGTCTCCCACCTCAAGCCCGGCCTGCCGGTGGTCCGGATCGACCCGGGGCAGATCGAGCAGGTGGTGATGAACCTGGCCGTCAACGCCCGGGACGCGATGCCCGAGGGGGGCACGCTGGTCGTGGAGACGACGGAGCTGCTGCTGCCGGCCATGATTGCCACGGAGACCGGGGAGTTCCGGGCCGGGCACGCCGTGCAGCTGACGGTGTCGGATACCGGCCACGGCATGAGCGAGGAGGTTCGCGCCCGGGTGTTCGAGCCGTTCTTCACCACCAAGGGGGTGGGGAAGGGCACGGGCCTGGGGCTGGCCACCGTGTACGGGATCATCCGGCAGGCCGGGGGCCACGTGGAGGTGGCCAGCGCGCCGGGCCGCGGCACGACCTTCCGGGTCCTGCTGCCGGTGGCGCCCGCCGAGGGCCGGACGGTCGCCGAGGCGCCGGCGCCGGTGCCGCCGGGGACCGAGACGGTGCTGCTCGTGGAGGACGAGGAGGCGGTGCGCCGGCTGGCGCTGGTGGCGCTGCAGCGTCGTGGCTACCGGGTGTTGCCCGCCGGCTCGGCTGCCGAGGCGATGGCGCTGGCCACGGGCCACCAGGGCAAGGTGGACCTGCTGCTCACCGACGTGGTGATGCCCGACATGGGCGGGCGGCAGCTGGCCGAGGCGCTGCGGACCCGGCGCCCCGGGCTCAAGGTGCTCTTCATGAGCGGCTACACCGACGACACCGTCCTGCGGGATGGCGTGGCCGGCACGGATCACCCGTTCCTGCAGAAGCCCTTCTCGGTGGCCGCGCTCGCCCGGCGGGTGCGGGAGGTGCTGGACGCCTAGCCGGCGCGGGAGCGGTTTCCTTCCCGCGCCCCTCTTCCCTTTTGTCCGTTCTTCCTGCCCATTTCCCCGGAGAGCTGCCGACCCCTCCTTTCCGGTGCATATCCATGTCGCGCTTCCGCCTCGCCGCCGTCCTCCTGCTTGCCGCCTGTGCCCCGAAGGCCGCCCCCCCGCCGGAGCTGCCCCGCTGGAAGGCGCGGGCGGAGGCGGTGACGATCGTGCGGGATGACTGGGGCATCGCCCACGTGCATGGCCGGACCGACGCCGACGCGGTGTTCGGGATGATCTACGCGCAGGCGGAGGACGACTTCAACCGGGTGGAGACCAACTACCTGGTGTCGCTCGGCCGGCTGGCGGAAGCGGAGGGGGAGCGGGAGGTGTACCGGGACCTGCGGCAGCGGCTGTTCATCGACCCGGCCCAGCTGCAGGCCGAGTACGCGGCCAGCCCGGAGTGGCTGCGGGCGCTGATGGACGGCTGGGCCGACGGGCTCAACTACTACCTCTACATCCATCCCGGGGTGCACCCCCGGGTGCTGACCCGGTTCGAGCCGTGGATGGCGCTCTCGTTCAGCGAGGGGAGCATCGGCGGGGACATCGAGCGGGTGGACCTGGCGGCGCTGCAGGCCTTCTACGGCGGGCCGGGCCCCGTCGCCGTGCGCGCCGGGCCGCCATCGACCGGGCCCCTCCCCGCCTACCTGGAGGCCGCCGGCTCCAACGGCATCGCGATCGCGCCGGACCACACGGCCGGCGGCCACGCGCTGCTGCTCATCAACCCGCACACCTCGTTCTTCTTCCGCTCCGAGCTGCAGGTGAGCAGTGACGAGGGGCTCAACGCCTACGGCGCGGTCACCTGGGGGCAGTTCTTCGTGTACCAGGGGTTCAACGCGCACGCCGGCTGGATGCACACCTCGAGCGGCGTGGACAACATCGACGAGTACCTCGAGACCGTGACGGTGCGGGGCGACAGCGCCACCTACCGCTACGGCGGCGCGGAGCGGCCGCTGGCGCGGAAGGTGATCACGCTGGCCGTCCGCACCGACAGCGGGACCGTCACCCGGCAGTTCACCACCTGGCGCAGCCACCACGGGCCCATCGTCCGCGCGGAGGGGGAGCGGTGGGTGGCCATGCGCCTGATGGAGGAGCCGCGCAAGGCGCTCACCCAGTCGTTCTCGCGCACCAAGACGGCGAACTACGCCCAGTTCCGCGAGGTCATGGCGCTGCACACCAACTCGTCGAACAACACCGTGTTCGCCGACGGCGAGGGCAACATCGCGTACTTCCACGCCAACTTCATCCCGCGGCGGGACCCGCGCTTCGACTGGAGCCGGCCGGTGGACGGCAGCGACCCCGCGACCGAGTGGGGCGCGCCGATGTCCCTCGACAGCTCGCCGCTGGTGCACAACCCGGCCAGCGGGTGGGTCTACAACACCAACAACTGGCCCTACTCCGCCGCCGGCCCCGGGCAGAGCCCGCGGCGCGCCGACTTCCCCGCCTACACCGACGTGGGGCTCGAGAACCCGCGCGGCGTCCACGCGATGGCGGTGCTCGCCGGCCGGAAGGACTTCACGGTGGACGCGCTGGTGACGGCGGCGTACGACAGCCACCTTCCCGCCTTCGCCGACCTGGTGCCGGCGCTGCTCGAGGCCTACGACCGGACGCCGGCCACGGACTCGCTCCGGCGGGCGCTTGCGGAACCGGTGGAGGCGCTGCGGGGCTGGGATTATCGCTGGTCGGCCGCGTCGGTCCCCACCACGCTCGCGGTGTACTGGGGTGACGCGCTCTGGATGCGGTCGCGGCAGGCCGACCTCGAGGACTTGTCCCTGTACGAGTACATGGCGCGGCGCACCAGCCGCGCACTCCGGCTCGAGGCGCTGGCCGAGGCGGTGGACCAGCTCACCCGCGACTTCGGCACCTGGCGCACCCCGTGGGGGGAGGTGAACCGGTTCCAGCGCCTCACCGACGACATCGTGCATCCCTTCGACGACGCCGGCCCGAGCCTCCCGGTGCCCTTCACCTCGAGCCGGTGGGGCTCGCTGGCCTCCTTCGGCACCGTGACGCCCCCGGGCACGACGAAGCGCTACGGCGTGGGCGGCAACAGCTTCGTGGCGGTGGTCGAGTTCGGCGACCGGGTGCGGGCGCGGGCGGTGACCGCCGGTGGCGAGAGCGGCGATCCCGACTCGCCGCACTTCAACGACCAGGCGGCGCGCTATGCCGCCGGCGACCTGCGCGAGGTGTACTTCTACCCGGACCAGCTCGCGGGGCATACCGAGCGGACGTACCGTCCCGGGGAATAGCGGGAAGCGGGATCGCCGTGCCGTGGATTGGGGAGCGTGAACGCATCCTTAGACATCCGTGATTCATGCTGTCGTCAGGCACCGGGCGCTACCTTTGTGGCACCTCCTCAGGAGTGCCGCATGCACATGCCCACGACGTTCCGGATCCTGGCCGCCGCCCTGCTGCTCGGGGCCTGCGGGGGCGATGGCTCGAACGGCATCGGTCCCGGCAATCAGCTGCAGGTGACCAACGCCTCGGATGATTTCCAGCTCCAGGTCACCAACATGACCAACGTGACGGAAACGCTCCGCTACGCCTGGTCCAACACCGGGGACAGCGCCAGCATCAACCAGGCGTCGGTGGTCACCGGCGGCACGGCGACCCTCACGGTGCGGGGGCCCGACAGCACCGTGGTGTACCAGTCCGATCTCGCCGGCAACGGCACGTTTCACAGCGCGCTGTCCACCACCGGGACCTGGTACATCGAGCTGCGCCTGCGCCATGCCGATGGCGACGTGAACTTCCGGGTGCAGAAGGCGCCGTAATCACGGCAGCCGCGCGCGGTAGCGCGGGCTGACCGGCAGGCGGGTGCCGTCCCGGAGCAGCAGGCGGTACTCGCCGCCGCCGAAGCTCTCCAGCTCGCGCACCTGGTCCAGCGCGACGATCGCCGAGCGGTGCACCCGCGCGAAGCGCGCCGGGTCGAGCCCGGCCTCCAGCGTCGCGAGCGTGGTGCGCACCAGGTGCACCTCCCGGCCGACGTGCAGCCGCGCGTAGTTCCCCCCACCCTCGATCCACTCCACCCGCTCCACCGGCAGGTAGCTCGTCTTCCGCCCCAGCAGCACGGCGAAGCGCTGCAGGTACTGCGGCGGGCGGCGCCGGGCCAGGGCGTCACGTGCCCGCGCGAGCGCGCGGGCCAGCCGCTCCTCGTCGTATGGCTTGAGCAGGTAGTCGACCGCCTCCGCGTCGAAGGCCTCGACCGCATGCTCGGCGTGGGCCGTGACGAAGATGACGTAGGGCGCCGGCGTCAGGTGCAGGCGCCGGACCAGCGCCAGCCCCGGTTCCCCCGGCATCCGGATGTCGAGCAGCAGCAGGTCGGGGCGCTCCGCGCGCACGAGCGCGAGGGCTCCCGGGGCGTCCTCGGCCTCGCCCACGACGGTCACGTCGGCGTGGTCGGCGAGCAGCTCCCGCAGCCGACGGCGGGCCAGCGGCTCGTCATCCACGATCAGGACGCGGAGGGGGGTCACGCGATCGCCCCGACCGCAGCGGGCGCGGTGGCCCAGGGGATCCGGATTTCCACCCGCGTGCCGCCCCCGGGCCGTGGGCCGATCTGAAACTGGTGCGCGCCGGGGTAGAGCGCGGCAAGGCGGCTCCGCGTGTTGCCGAGCCCGATGCCCTGGCGCGCCGGCCCCCCGGGCGCGACGCCGATCCCGTCATCCTCCAGCGAGAGCACCAGCTGTCCGTCGGCCCGCGCCGCCGCGAGCCGCAGCGTGCCGGGCCCGGGGCGCGCGCCGATGCCGTGGGAGATGGCGTTCTCCGCCAGCGGCTGCAGCAGCATGGCGGGCACCAGCGCCTGGCCGAGCTCCAGCGGCACGGCCTGCTCCACGGCCAGCCGGTCGCCGTGGCGCATCTGCTGCAGCGCAAGGTAGAGCCCGAGGCGGCGCAGCTCCTCCGCCAGCGGCAGCAGGCCCCCGGTCCCCGCGTCGAGGGTGAGCCGCAGCAGGTCGCTCAGCTTGACCAGCATCTGCTCGGCGGCGCGAGGCTCGCTGCGCACCAGTGCGGCGATCCCGTTCAGGGTGTTGAAGAGGAAGTGCGGCTGCAGCTCCAGGGCCAGCGAATGGAGCCGCGCCTCGCGCAGTGACCGTTCCAGCTCCCCGGCGCGCGCGCGCTCGGCCCGATTGCGGTGCAGCACCTGCAGCGGCAGGTAGGCGAGGATCGCGATGGTGAAGTTGTCGATGTCGTCCCGCGCCATCTGGGCGAGGCGCAGGGCCGGCACCACGATCGAGTCCGCAGGGACCTCGAAGATCGCGGCGACCGCGTGGATGAGGGGGACGGAGAGCGCGGCGTGCAGCACGCCGAAGCCCACCGCGGCCGCGAGCCAGGCCGGCAGGTGGCGGATCCAGGTGGCGCGGCGGAGCGGGAAGCGGTCGAGCACACGGAACACGACGGGCAGCAGCGCGGCCCAGACGCCCCAGTCGAGCAGCTGGGCCAGCCGCACCTGCTCCACGGTGACCGCGATGCCCCGGCCGGTGAGTTCGGTGTGGAGCGGGCCGGCCGAGGCGAGGTCGAGCGCGAGCCAGGCGCCGAGGACGACCACCCATTCGAGCGGGGTGATCGTCCGGGCGATCGGGGCGAGCGGGAGGCGCGGCGCGTCCATGGGCCTAACGGTACCGCGCGGCCTGGAGGGCCGCCACACCCGCGGCGGGGACCGCGCCGCCGTAGCGGCCCAGGAGCGTGATCGCGGCGTTCACCACGGTCGCGGCGGCCGCCTCGCCCCCGGCGTTGGCCACGACGATCACGGCGAGGTCGCGGCCCGGCTGCAGCAGGACCGTGGCGTAGAAGGTCCCGGTGCTGCCGTCATGGGTGGCGGTGGGCTCGCCGCCGAGGTCCACCTCACCCCAGCCCAGGGCGTAGGCGCCGGTCGGGCGGTGCAGCGTGGCGAAGGCCCCGGCGCTCACGAGGGCCGGCTGCCCCCGCAGGCCGCGCAGGTGCAGCTGCGCGAACTTCGTGTAGTCCGCGAGCGAGAGCGCCATCTCGCCGGCGGGATCGATCGCGTCCGGCATGTCGGGGGCGGCGTCGGGGTTCACCGGCGTGAAGCTGCCGGGCAGGTGTCCCCACGGCTGTGGCAGGTGCCCCGCCGCGGGCCAGCCGAAGACCGGCGTCATCCCGAGGGGAGCCAGGAGCCGGGTGGTCATGAGCTGCTCCCACGACTGGCCGGTGACCCGCTCCGCCATCGCGGCAGCCACGCCGTAGCCGCCATTCGAATAGAGGAACTCCCCCACCGGCCCGGCGGGGGGCAGGCCCAGCAGCAGCGCGGTGCCGGCGTAGCGCTGTTCGCTCGGCGTGCCGGGGATCGGGGGCACCTGGGCAAAGTCGAGCAGCGGCTCGATCCCCGCCCGGTGCGACAGCAGCTGGGCCAGGGTGATGTCCTGGTAGGCCGGGTCCATTGCGCCGGCCAGCTCGGGGAAGACGTCCACCGGCCGGGTATCCCACGCCAGCGCGCCTTCCTCCACCAGCGTGGCGATCATGGTGGAGGTCATCGCCTTCACGTTGGAGCCGATGTGGAAGCGGTCGGCGGTGGTCACCGCGTCGTGGCGGCCGCGCCGGCGCACCCCGACGGCGCCGATGGCCTCGATCGTATCGGACCGCACCACGATGGCCGCGAGCCCGGGGATCCCGGTGCCGGCCCGGGCCTCGAGGAGGACGCTGTCGATGGCCGTGGCCGGCGGCGGGTGGCCGGGGCCGGTCTCGTCGGTGGCGCAGGCGCTGGCGGCGGTGGCCAGGGTGAGCAGGGCAATCGTGGAACGCGCGAACATGGGTCGCTCCGGTTGAGTTGGTGCGCGAACGGTCGCGCCGGAGCGGGGTGGCGGGGAGCCGGTTTGGGCCGGAGCGCCAGGGATCCGGGACAAACCCGGCATTTCGCGGGATGAAAACGGCGCGGGACGGTGGTGCGCCACGCGCGGGGGCGGACCGAGAGACAGGGAGGGAGTGGCAGGGGCGGTGCCGCCGGGGTAGATAGAGGAGGCGTCCCGGCCACGCCGTGCCGCCCGTCGGTCCACCAGGAGGCCCCATGCTTCGTGTTGCCGCCGTCACCCTGCTTCTCGCCACGCTCCCGCCGCGGGTCGCGCCCGCACCCGCCGTGCCGTATCGCCTGCAGGTGGTGCAGGGCCCCACCGGTGAGGCGACTCCGTTCCGGCTGAGCGCCGTGGGCGCCGCGATCCAGCTCGAGGGCGGTGGCGTCCTGGCGGCCGGCCACGACTCGCTGCTCACTGCGCCGCTCGGACTCGAGCTGGCGCCCGGCGCCACCGCCCTGCTCGAGGGGACCGTCTCGCTCCTCGTCCTGCCGGCCGCTTCCGGTGGTCCCACGACCGAGCTGCTCGGCCCCCGGATCCGGATCGCGCGGGACGCCGCGGGCCGCTACCGCGTGCTGGAGGCGCGGGAAGGGCGGCAGCTGACCGTCCGGGTATTCTGAGCGACGGGCCCGCCGTGGAACCGCTCCCGCTCACCCCCGCCGACGCCCCCGCGGTCATCGAGGTGATGTGCGGCGCGTTCGAGGACTACCCGGTGATGCGGTGGTGCCTGGGTGACCCGCCGGACTACCCGGCCCGGCTGCGGGACCTGGTGGGGTTCTTCGTGCAGGCGCGGGTGCTGCGGGACGAGCCGATGTTCGGGCTGCGTGAAGCCGACGGCCAGCTCTCGGGCGCGGCGGTGCTCTCGTGGAGCGGGACCACGGGCTCGCCGCCGGCGCTCGACGCCGCCCGGGAGGCGGTGTGGGCCCGGCTGGGCCCCGAGGCCCGGGCACGCTACGAGGCGTTCGGCGCGGTAACCCGCGGGTTCGAGGCGCCCGAACCGCACTGGCACCTCAACATGATCGGGGTGCGGCGCGCGCTCGCCGGCCGGGGCCGGGGGCGGGCCCTGCTCGACCGGGTGCACCGGTACGCGGCCGCCGACCGGCGCGCCCTGGGCGTGAGCCTCACCACCGAAATGGCGGGGAACGTCGCGCTGTACGAGCACGTGGGCTACTGGGTGACCGGCCGGGCGCGGGTGGCGGACGCCTTCGAGAGCTGGGGGATGTTCCGGGCCACGGTGCACGTCTAGTTTTTCCGGCCGCCACCGCGCCGGCCCGCCCCGCGGGCATACCCCATCCCGGGAGGGAGCCATGTCCCCGACCCCGTCGGCCGCCACCGCCATGCTGCTGGCCCTGCTGGGCTGCGCCGGGCCGCAGGACCGGCCCGCGGAACCGCCCCGCTCCAATGCGCCCGCCGCGCCGGCTCCCGGCCCCGGGACGGCACCGGTGGCGGCGGACCCCCCCGCCCCGGCCGGCCGGCCGACCTTCATCAATCGGGTGTGGCAGGTGGCCGATTCCACCGGCACCCCGCGCGGCGACCTGTACGCGTTCCTGGGCGAGGGGACACTCGTCGTGGCCTCGGCGAAGGGTACCCCCGCCCTCGGCCGGTGGTCCGGCACCACGGATTCCCTGACGATGGTGGAGCAGGGAGTCTCGCACGTCGTCGAGGTCCTCGGCCTCACGCCGACGTCCTTCCGCATTCGCAGTCACCATCCCGGGGGCACCGTGGACCTCCTGCTGGTGCCGGCGCCCGGCCGCGCCAGCGCCGCCGACTGAGCCGGGGCGACACCAGTGACGCGGCGCCGGTGGTGGATGCTGTGGACGGGGCTGGTGGCCCTGCTGCCGGCCGGGTGCGCCCGGCGGGCGCCGCGCCCGGCGGACGCCGGCCTGCTGCAGGGATCGATCAGCGCGCCGGCGGGCCTGTCGCTGCCGGACGATGCCACGATCGAGGTGCGGCTCGACGACGTCACGCGGCAGGACGCCGCCGCCGCCACGGTGGCCGAGACCACGTTCGCCGCCGGGACGACGACGTCCCCGGTTCCCTTCACGCTGCAGTTCCCGGCCGAGGCGATCGTCGAGTCGCACAGCTACTCGGCCCGGGCCAGCGTCCGGAGCGGGGCACGACTGCTGTACGTCTCGACCGCCGCCTACCGCGTGTTGACACAGGGCAATCCGGCGCGGGTGGACCTGGCGCTGGTCCGGGTGCCGGACGCCGCCGGGACGCCCGGCGCCGGGCTGGTGGGCACCCGGTGGCGTCTGGCCGACGTGGCGGGCACGGTGGCGATCAGCGGGGCCCGCGCCACGCTCGAGTTCCCCCAGCCCGGCCGGGTAATCGGCAACGGGTCCTGCAACCGGTTCTTCGGGGCCGTGGAGCTGGCGGGCGACTCGATCCGGGTGGGCACGCTGGCCGCCACGCGGAAGGCCTGTGCCGAGCCCGCCATGCGGCAGGAGGCGCGGTACCTCGAGGCGCTCGCCGCCGCGAGCCGCTTCACGGCTGACGCCTCGACCCTGCTCTTGTTCCCGGCCGGCGGTGGCCAGCCCCTCCGGTTCGTGCCGGAGCGCCGGTAACGGCTGCCCGGCGCCGGTCGTCGCGGCGTCCCACCGGGTTCCCCGCATGGACAGCCTCCCGCTCCTGGCCAACGCCACGCTCCGCCCGCTCGTCGCCGCGGATGCCGCCGACCTGCACCGGGTCGTCACCGCCAACCGCGCCCACCTCGATCGCTGGCTGCGCTGGTCGGGCGGGGTGCAGACCCCGGCGGACGCGGCGGCGCTGGTCGCGCACTTCGAGGCGAAGCAGCGCGCCGGGGACGGGTTCCACCTCGGGCTCCGGGTGGATGGCGCGCTCGCCGGCGGCTGCATCTGCTGGTACGTCCAGCGCCAGAGCCGCAACGCCGAGGTGGGCTATTGGCTCGACGCGGGGCATACCGGCCGCGGGCTCGCCACCCGCATGGCGGCGGCGGTGGTGGCGCACCTCTTCCGGGTGGAGCAGCTGCACCGGATCGAGATGCTCTGCGCCGTGGGGAACACGGCCAGCCGGGCCATCCCGGAGCGGCTGGGATTCCGGCTCGAGGGGGTGAAGCGGGGCAGCCACTGGATCACCACCCGCTTCCTCGACCACGCGATCTACGGACTGCTCGAGGACGAGTGGCGCGCCGGGGATCCCTAGCGCGTGGGAGTCCGGGCGCCCAGCTTGCCCCCCACGGGGCGGCGGGGCCGTCCCGCGACCGCTGAAGGAGGGCACCGCATGACACGGATCGTCTGCGTCCACGGCATCGGGCAGGGCTACGAGGCGGCGGAGACACTGCTCGCCACGTGGGCGCCCGCGCTGGCGGGCGGGGTCTCCAATGCCGGCGGGCGGCTCGATCCCGCCGAGGTGAGCATGGCGTTCTACGGGTCGCTGTTCCGGCCCGCCGGCGGCAAGGGGGCCGTCACCATTCCTGAATACGCGCCCGGGGATCTCGAGGGCGACCTGGAACAGGCGCTGCTCGCGGATCTGTACGCCGCGGGCGCCCCCGCGGCGGGGGCCGGAACCAAAGGGGCGGGTGCCCGGACCATCGCGGGCATGCTGCAGGTGGTGGCGGCGCTGCCGTTCTTCGGCGGGGTGGCACAGCACGTGGTGATCTGGTTCCTCAAGCAGGTGTCCCGCTACGTGCGCGAGCCGGCGATCCGTGCCGCCGCGCGGCAGGCGGTCCTCGACGCGATCCGTCCCGACACCCGCATCCTCGTCGGTCATTCGCTCGGCAGCATCGTCGCGTGGGAGACACTCTGCGCGCGTCCGGACCTGCCGGTCCGTACTCTGCTCACGTTGGGCTCCCCGCTCGGCGTGCCGGCGCTGCTGCCCCTGCTCGATCCCCCCGTGGTGCAGCGCCCGGGCGCCTGGCCGGGCGGCGTGACACGATGGGTGAACATTGCCGACGCGCGCGACGTGGTGGCGCTGGAGAAGCGGCTGGCCCGCGTGTTCGGGGACCGGGTGGAGGACCTCCCGGTGGAGAACGGCGCCACGATGCACGACGTGAAGCCGTACCTCACCTCCCGCGAGGCGGGCGGGGTCCTGGCGTGACGCCTGCCGCCCCCGCCCCGGCGGGGCCGCGCCGCCACCTCCTGCTCATCGGCGTGGCGCGCTACGCCGAGGGCTGGGGCGACATCGCGGCCGAGGTGGAGGCGGAGATCGCGCGGGCGCGCGCGCTCTTCCTCGAGGCATTCCGGTACGACCCGGCCACGGTGGAACGGGTGGCCGACACGACCCTCACCGGGGTGCGGAACGGCGTCGCGGCGTGGCTCGAGCGCCTGCCCCCGGGCCCGGACGACCTGGCGGCGGTCTACTACACCGGGCACGGCGTGGTGGACCGCTCGGTGTTCCGGCTGGTCACGAGCGAGGTGCCGGTGGCGCGGCCGTCCATCGCGATGGCCGCCGCCGACCTGATCCCCCTGGTGTGGACCGGCGACCGCCACGTCCTCCTCATCCTCGACACCTGCCACGCCGGGGCCGGCACGGCCGAGGCCATGGCGCTGCTGGGCCGGCTGCGTGAAGCGGACGGGGGAGCGGCGCGGGGCTACGGTCTGCACCTGATCACCGCCGCGCGCAGCATCGAGCTGGCGCGGACCCGGGCCTTCATGGACGCGTTCGCCGAGGTGGTGCAGAAGGGACGCGCCGGCGGGAGCGAGGAGGAGTACCTCCGCCCCGACGCGGTACTGGAGCAGGTGAACGCACTGCTCGGGGCCGCGGCCGACGGGGTGCGGCAGCATGCCGAGCTCACCAACCGGGCCGAGGGGCTGTTCCGCTTCTTTCCCAACGCGTGGTGGGACCCGCGGCTCCGGGTCGGGACGGCACCCGAGCAGGCGCGCGCGGCGCTGGCCCGGCTGCAGGGGGCCACGCTCGCGACCCATTGGGGTCCGCGGGCCCGCGGGGTGGCGGCCGCGAGCGAGGGCAGCTGGCTCTTCACGGGGCGGTCCCGGGCCATCCGCCGGTTGCTGGCCTGGCTCGAGGCGCCGGACGGGGGAGCGGGGCTCATCGTCACCGGCCCGCCCGGCGCCGGGAAGTCGGCGCTGCTGGCGCGGGTGGTCACGCTCGCGGACCCGGCGGTCCGCGAGGAGGCCCGCCGAGCCGGGGCGCTCGAGGGGGTGCCGGACCGGGAGGTGCCCCGCCTCGGGCTGGTGACCGTCGCGGTGCATGCCCGGCGCAAGACGGCTGCCGACGTCGCCCTCGAGCTGGCGGTGGCCCTCGGCGCCGATCTCACCTCGGGTGAGACCGACCCCGAGGTGCTGGCGCGGACCGCGGCGGCCGCGCGCGCCGGGCCCGCCACCGTCGTGGTGGATGCGCTCGACGAGGCCCAGCAGCCCGAACAGCTCGCCGCCTTCCTCCGCTCGCTGGTGGAGCGCTCGCCCCGGCTCCGGCTCGTCGTGGGCCTGCGGGCGGACGGCGGCGCCAGCCGTCTGGTGCGCAGCCTGGGCCGCCGGTTCGAGGTGCTCGATGTGGCCAGCGCCGAGTACCTGAAGGCGGCGGACATCACGGCGTACGTGGAGCGGAGCCTGCTCGCGCCGGAGCGCTCGCCTTACCGCGCGGCGGCCCAGGCTGACTACACCCGGAAGGTGGCGCGCGCCATCGGGCGCCGCGCCGGCGGCTCGTTCCTCGTCGCCTCGATCACCGCCCCCGTGCTCGCCGGCCGCGACGCGGTGATCCCCACCGCCGAACTGACCCGGCTCCCCGCCGAGGTGGGCGAGGCGTTCGGTTTCGACCTGCAGCGCTTCTCGGCCGCCGAGCAGCTGGAGGCGGTGGCGGTGCTCGGCGCGCTGGCCTTCGCCCAGGGGCGCGGCCTGCCCGGTGCGCTGTGGCCGGCGTTCGCGGAGGCCATCGGCGGCGTGACCTTCGACGAGCACGACGTCGAGCGCTGGCTCGACCTTGCGGGATACTACGTGACGCGCGACGCGGGCCAGGGCGGCGCGGTGTACCGGCTGTACCACGAGGAGTTTGGCCGCTTCCTGCGGGCACGGGCGCAGGCGCTGCTGGCGGAACGGGAGGGCGCCGGCGCCAATCTCGAGGCGCGCGTGGCCGCGGTGCTCGATGCGGCGGTGCCCCGCGATGCGACCGGTGGACCCGACTGGGCCGCGGCGCCGGCCTACGTGCGCGGATACCTGGCGCGGCACTACCGCCTTGCCGGCCGCCGCGACGACCTGATGGCGCTGGTGCAGTCGCCGGCGTGGATTGCGGCGCGGACCCCGGGTGGCGATCCCGCCCCGCTGCTGCGAGATCTCGACGTGGCGATCCACGCCGCGCGCGAGGCCACGCCTCCTGACGCGGTGGCCATCGCGGGCCTGGCGCTGGCCTACGGCCGCTGGATGACCACGGCGCCGCCGCTGATCGTGGACGTACTCGCCGCGGCGGGGCAGGGGGACCGCGCGGAGCTGATCGCCGACAACATCGCCTACCCGCTGGACCGCTGCCAGGCGTTCTGCCTGCTGGCCGAGCGGAATGCCGCGGACTCGGTGCGTGCCAAGGCGCAGTTCCTCGAGGCGCTCACCGCCGCGCAGGCCATGCACGATTCCTACCGCGTGGTGACCGGCGCGTGGCTGGCGCGGGTGGCCCGCGCGCTTGGCGATGACGGCTCGGCTCGCCGCCTGGCGCGGCAGGCACTGCGCTGGACCCAGGTGATGGCGAGCGAGGCCCGCGGCACGCCGCTCGACATGGCCGATTGGGACGCGGCCGACCGGGTGCTGCTCGCCCGCCCCGCCGCGCGCGCGGCGATGGCTGGCGAGCCGTCGACGCCGGGCGGCTTGCGGTGGCGCCTCATGGAGCTCGACCACGCCATCTTCTGGGCGGCGGTGGCGCTGCGCCACGCCGGGGATGAGGAGGGGCTGGCCGAGGTGCGGGCCCTCATCGCCGGGGGCGGCCACGACTCGGGGAACCTGCGGCTGCAGGCGGCCGCGGTGGCGGGCGATGCCGCGGTGCTCGACCAGCTGCTGCCCTGGGTCCGTGGCGACGCGCCCGCGCCGTGGGCCGGCACCTACCAGGGGAACCTCGCGCTGGCGCTCGCGACGGCGGGGCGCTGCGCGGAGGCGGCCCGGCTGCCGGAGATGGCGCCCGGCGCGCACCAGCAGCTCCAGTTCGGACTCCACGACAGCGCCAAGCGGCTGGCCTGGGCGCTCACGCTCTGCGGGCGGCTGGCGGAGGCGCTCGCGTTCGTCGAGGGGATGCCGCACCCGGAGGAGCGCTTCCGCGCCCTGTACCGCGT
>JBGAPX010000086.1:0-16252 GCA_044221045.1 Gemmatimonadales bacterium | reverse complement strand
CGGAGAAGCTCTCCGACCTGAGCCTGTGGGCGTCGATCGCATTCGCGTTCACCGGCATCGAGCTCTGCGCCGTGCTCGCGGGCGAGGTCCAGGACCCGGCCCGCACCCTCAAGCGCGCCATCGTGATCGCGGCGCCCCTGATCGCCGGCATCTATATCATCGGCACCGCGGCCATGCTCATCCTGGTGCCGGCGGGCGAGGTGAACATCGTCTCGGGGCTGCTGCAGGGGATCGAACGGGGGGTCGGGCACGCCGGCCCGCTGCTCGGCATCCTGGTGCCCGCGGCGGCGATCTCCGTGGTGCTCGGCAACCTGGGGCAGGTGGGGGCGTGGCTCATCGGGCCAGCGCGCATCGCGTTCATGATCGGGCTGGATCGCTACTTCCCGCCGGCCTTCGGCAAGGTGCACCCCCGCTGGGGGACGCCCTACGTGGCGATCCTGGTGGAGGCGGGGGTGGCCACCGTGCTGCTGATCGTGGCAGTGCTGGGCAAGGGCTCGACGGTCGAGAAGGCCTACCTGGTCATGCTCGACACCATGATCCTCATCTACTTCATCCCCTTCCTGTACCTCTTCCTGAGCTACATCAAGTTCACGGGTGCCGAGCCGAGCGCGACGGCCCGTGGCCCGCGGCGCTGGTTCGTCGGCGCCTCGGGCCTGGGGCTCACGCTGTTCGGGATGGGGCTCTCGATGGTGCCGCCGGCGGAGGGCAGCGCCCTGCTGTTCGAGGCCAAGGTGGTGGGTGGCGCCGCGGCCTTCGTGGTGCTGGGGCTGTGGCTGTATTGGCGGCGGCGGTAGGCGGCTCGGCGGCTCGGCGGCTCGGCGACTCGGCGACTCGGCGACTCGACGACTCGACGACTCGACGGCTCGACGGCTCGAGCTGCCCCCCGCCCAACCGCCCAATCGCCTAATCGCCCAATCGCCCAATCGCCCAATCGCCCAATCGCCTAATCGCCCAATCACCATGCCCGACCGACACTGCTACTGCGCGCCCGGCCAGGCCTCATGCGGCACCTGCGAGCGCTGCGGGCTGCCGGGGCACACCCGGCACTTCCCCGGCCCCGTTCCCGTGACGGGTGCCTGGTGCGATCGCTGCTATCGCATCGTGGGCTGGCGGAGCCGGCTGCTGCGCCTCGGGCTGCCGCTGCTCGCCGCGGCGGCGCTCGTCGCGGCCGCCCGCGCGTGCGGCGGCTGAGGGGAATCCGGCCCACCGGCCCCCAACCGCCCTCTCCCTCGGGCCCGGGTCGCAGCTCCGCTCCTCCCGACGGGCCCTCGGTCGCGCCCAATCGCCTAATCGCCTAATCGCCTAATCGCCCAATCGCCTACTTCCCCGCCGGCAGCCGCTCCGGCAGGTCAGCGACCACGTAGGCCATCACCGCCATCGTCGCCACGCAGCGGGCCACATCCGCCGGGTCGAGCTTGTCCACCAGGTCGCCGGGGCTGTGGTGATACCAGAAGTACCGCTCCCCCTCGGTGGCGAGGCCCATGCCGGGCACGCCCCGCGCCATGAGCGGGGCGATGTCGGCACCGCCGCCCGGGGTGCTGATGCTGTCGGCGTCGATCGCCTCGAGCAATGTCGCCACCCGCCGCACGATCGCGAGCGCGCTGTCGCTGCCGGCGAACCCGAAGCCCCGGGGCCGGAACACCCCGCCGTCGGACTCGATCGCCAGCACGTGCTGCTCCACGTTGGCGCCCCGGGCATCGCGGTAGCCGTCCCCGCCGCGGCCGCCGTTCTCCTCGTTGGTCCAGCCCACGACCCGGATGGTGCGCCGCGGCCGCAGGCCCAGCGCCTTGATGATCCGCACCGCCTCCCACGCCGCCACCACCCCGCCAGCGTCGTCCATCGCGCCGGTGCCGACGTCCCAGCTGTCGATGTGGCCGCCCAGCACCACCACTTCCTCCGGATGTTCGGCGCCGGTGATCTCGGCCATGACGTTGTGGCTCCGCGCATCGGGGAGCGTCCGGGCGCCCATGACGAGCTTCACCACGACCGGCTCGCCCCGGTCCTGCATCCGGTGCAGCATCATCGCGTCTTCCACGGTAAGCGCCGCGATGGGGATCGGCCGGACGGTGCCCGTGGTGTCGTAGCGGGTGACGCCGGTGTGGGGGGAGCGGATGCTGTAGGGCGCCACCGACCGGATGAGGGCTGCCACCGCGCCCACTTTGGCCGCCTCGATGGCGCCGCTGACCCGGTACTGCACCGTGGCGCCATAGTTGGTGAACGGGGCGTCGAAGAGGACGATCTTGCCCTTGGCCTCCGCCGCGCGGCGGGTCAGTTCCTCGAAGGTCGAGACCACCAGCACCGGCGCGGTGATGCCGGCCTTCGGGGTGGCGACGCTCATGCCCAGGCCCAGCATGGGCAGCGGCGCGCGCCGGGGCGAAACCAGCTCCGCCGATTCGGTGCCCCGCACCCAGTGGGGCACCATCACCGGTTCCTTCACGGGCCGGTCCAGGCCGTCCTTCCGCATCTCGGTCACGATCCAGTCGATGGCCCGCTCCAGGCTTTCCGACCCGCTCAGCCGGTGGCCGAAGGTGTCGGTGAGCCGGGCCAGGCGGTCCCACGCGGCGCTGTCCGCCAGGGCGGCGCCGATGATCCGGTTGGCCGCGTCGCGGTACGGCTCGACGAGGGGGTCGGCGGGGGCCTGCGCGGCCAGCGCCGTGCTGGCGGAGAGTCCGATCAGGAGGCAAGATAGGGTCTGCAGCCGACGGAGCATGGCGGTCGTCTCGAGGGGGGCAAGAGGAACGTGACGCAACGTGGAACCCGTTGGATCCGGGGCGGGACCGCCCGCCGGACGCCCGTAAGATACCTCGTCCCGCTGCTCCTGCTGGCCGCCCCCGCGGCGGGCCAGCGGCAGACGGTGCTGCAGCAGATCGCCCTCCCGCACAACTACTACTACCGGGAGATGTACCTCCCGCAGCCGACCAGCGGCCCCTCCTCGGTGGCCTGGACCTCGGACGGGAAGGCGCTCATCTACTCCATGCAGGGCCGGCTCTGGCGCCAGGCTATCGGCGATTCGGTGGCCCACCAGCTGACCACCGGCGCCACCTATGACTACCAGCCCGACGTCTCGCCCGACGGCCGGACCGTCGTCTACGCCGCGTACTGGAAGGACGCGGTGGAGCTGCGGGTGCTGGACCTCCAGACGCTGGTCTCCGAGCCGCTGGTCAAGAATGGCGCGGTGAACGTGGACCCGCGCTGGTCGCCGGACGGCAGCCGCATCGCGTACGTGAGCACGGCCTACGAGGGGCGGTTTCACATGTTTGTCGTCTCGGCGCCTCGGCGCCTCGGCGGCTCGGCCGCCGAGCCGCCGAGCCGGCTCACCGACGACCACGACTCCGGCCTGCCCCGGTACTACTACGGCCGCTACGACCACTACCTGTCGCCCACCTGGTCGCCCGACGGAAAGGAACTGATCCTCGTCAGCAACCGGGGGAAGATCTGGGGCGCCGGGGGGCTGTGGCGGATGGAGGCGCGTCCGGGCGCCCCGATGCGGCAGGTGCTGGACGAGGAATCAGCCTGGCGGATGCGCCCGGACTGGGCGCTCGACGGCCGCCGCGTGGTCTACGCCAGCTACCTGGGCCGCCAGTGGCACCAGCTCTGGCTCACCACCGCCGACGGCGGCGACCCGCTCCAGCTCACCTACGGCGACTTCGACGTCACCGCCCCCCGCTGGGCGCCCGACGGCCGCCGCATCGCCTGCATCAGCAACGAAGGCGGGAACACCTCCCTCTGGGTGGTGGGGATTCCCGGTGGGGACCGCACCCGGGTCGAGGCCCGGCGGCGGGTGTATCGCGAGCCGATGGGCCGGCTGGCCCTCACCGTGGTCGATGCCGCGACCGGCCGCCCGCTCGCGGCCCGGGTGTCCGTCCGCCTGCCCGATGACCGCAGCGCGGTGCCCGACGACGCCTGGTGGCACTCCGACGATGCCTTCGACCGGGGCGACCGCGCCTTCGAGTACGGCTACTTCCACACCGCGGGCCGGAGCACGCTGTCGGTGCCGGCCGGCGCGGTGGTGGTGGAAGTGACCCATGGACCGGAGTGGCGGCTGGCGCGGGAGACCATCACGGTGCCCGCCAACCAGCTCACCGCGCGGACCATCCGCCTGGCGCGGCTGCTCCCGCTGCCCGGCTGGACCTCCGGCGACCTGCACGTGCACATGAACTACGGCGGCCACTACCGTGCCACCCCCAGGACGCTCGCCTTCCAGGCCCGGGCCGAGGGGCTCAACGTGGTCGAGAACCTCATCGTGAACAAGGAAGACCGGGTGCCGGACGTGGGCTGGTTCACCGGCCGCCCCGACCCGGTGTCCACCCCCGACCTGCTCCTGCTGCACGACCAGGAGTTCCACACCAGCTGGTGGGGCCACACCGGCGCCCTGGGCCTGACCCGGCACCTCCTGCTTCCCGACTACGCGGGGTACGCCGGTACCGCGGTGGCGAGCCTCTATCCCGACAATGCCACGGTGGCCGATGGGGCGCATGCCCAGGGAGGGCTGTTCGGCTACGTGCACCCCTTCGACGAGGAGCCCAACCCGCTCGATACCACGGTGACCCTCCGCAACGCCCTCCCGGTGGACGTGGCCCTGGGCAAGGTGGACTACCTCGAGGTGGTGGGGTTCAGCGACCACCGCGCCACCTCGGCGGTCTGGTACCGGCTGCTCAACTGCGGTTTCCGCATCCCGGCCGGCGCCGGCACCGACGCCATGACCAACTACGCCAGCCTGCGCGGGCCGGTCGGCACCAACCGGGTGTACGTGCAGAGTCCGCTGCCGCTGGATCGGGGGCGCTGGTACGCCGCCCTCAAGGCGGGAAAGACCTTCGCGACCAACGGGCCGCTGCTGCAGTTCAGCGTGGACGGCCAGGGGCCGGGCAGCGACCTCGTTCTCCCGGCCGCCGCCCACGCCGCCACGGTGAAGGTGCAGCTGCGCGCCAACGTGCCGGTGGATCACCTGGAAATCGTCGGGAACGGGGTGGTCGTGGCCTCACTCCCCCTCCGGGGTGAGCGCACCAGCCTGGACACCACGCTGACGCTCCCCATCCGCCAGAGCAGCTGGCTGGTGCTCCGCGCCTGGAGCGAGCATGCGGTGGAGCCGGTGCTCGACCTGTATCCCTTCGCCACCACCAGCCCGGTGTACCTGACGCTCGGCGGCAAGCCGGTGCGGAGCCCTGCCGATGCCGAGTACTTCCTGGCGTGGATCGACCGGCTGGAGGGGGGCGCGGCGGCGCACACCGGCTGGAACACCAGCCAGGAGAAGCGCGAGGTGCTGGACCGCATCCGCCGGGCGCGCGAGGTGTTCGCGGCGCGGCGGTAGGGGCGGGCAGTGCGGGGTCGGAGGCTTGATCACGCATTGGCTATCGGTCGCCAGTCCCGCGCGCCCCCGCCGCGGCCTGCCAGTCGTCAGCTTTGGCATGCCGCTCTGGGGGCACGCGGTCCCGGTGCCACCCACCCGCCGGTGCGCGTGCGGCCGACCCACGGGTTCCCCCGGCGCCGCGTGCCAAAGCCGACGACTGGCACGCGGCAGAGGGGGGACCCGTGGGGAGGTCAGAGTGTAGCTCGGCGGCTCGGCGGCTCGCGCCCCTCCCTGCCCCCCCGAAGGCCTGCTGATTCCTATCACCCATCGATCGAGGGTTCCTCCGTTGAAGCACTACCTGCTCGCCCTTGGCATCGCCGCGCTCACCGCCGAGTCCCTCGCCGGCCAGGAGCTCACCGCCATCCGCGCCGGCCGCCTGGTGGACGTCGAGCGTGGCGAGGTCCGCGCCAACCAGGTCATCCTCGTCCGCGGCGAGCGGATCGAGGCGGTCCAGGCGGGCACCGCGCCGATCCCGCGGGGAGCCCGCGTCATCGACCTCTCGGCTCACACCGTGACCCCGGGGCTCATCGACCTGCACGCCCACCTGATCGGCGACATCTCCTCCGCGAGCCCGATCGCGCCGCTCACCCAGTCGGGGGCCCAGGACGCATTGGCCGGCGTGCAGAATGCCCGCGCCACCCTGCTCGCCGGCTTCACCACCGTGCGCGACATCGGCACCTACCGCGCCTTCGTGGACGTGGCGCTCCGCAACGCCATCAACGCCGGTATCGTCCGCGGCCCCCGGATGCAGGTGGCGGGCGCCTACGTGACGGTGTCGAGCGGGGCGGGAGAGGTCACCGGCATGGCCGCCGACGTGAGCGCGCCGCCCGACATGCGCCGCGGCGTGGCCAACAACGCCAGCGAGGTGCGGCAGCGGGTGCGCGAACTCCTCAACGGCGGCGCCGACTTCATCAAGATCCTGGCGACGGGGGCGGTGTTCACGATGGGCACCAAGCCGGGGGCGCCGGAATACACCGAGGAGGAGCTCCGGGCCGCCGTTGACGAGGCGGCCAACTATGGCACCTACGTGGCGGCCCACGCCCACGGGGCGGAGGGGATCAAGCGGGCGGTGCGGGCGGGGGTCCGATCCATCGAACACGGCTCCCTGGCCGATGACGAGGCCCTCGCGCTCATGAAGGCCCGGGGCACCTGGCTGGTGGCCGACATCTACAACGGCGACTACACCGACTCGGTCGGCGCCCTCGAGCACTGGCCCGAGGAGATCCTGCGCAAGAACCGGGAGACCACCGGCACCCAGCGTGATGCCTTCCGAAAGGCCGTGGCCCTGGGGGTTCCGCTGGCCTACGGCACCGACAGCGGCATCTATCCCCACGGGCTCAACGCCCGGCAGCTGCGCTACATGGTCACCTACGGCATGACCCCCATGCAGGCCGTCCAGTCGGCCACGATCCGGGCGGCGCAGGTGATGGGGTGGGAGGACCGCGTGGGCAGCATCGCCCCGGGGCGCTACGCCGACCTGATCGCGGTGAAGGGCGATGCCCTCGCCGACCTGGGCCGGTTCGAGGCGGTGGACTTCGTGATGAAGGGGGGCGAGGTGCTGAAGGAACGGGGGGTGGTTACAGCGCCTTGGTGAAGATCACCTGGTCGTCGCCGGGGGCGTAGAAATCGGGCACCCGCGCCACCGCCCGGTAGCCCCGGGCCTCGTAGAAGGCGCGGGTGGGCCCGTAGTCGGGACGGCCGCTGGTATCCACCGAGATGAGCCGGGCCAGGCCGGCCAGCCGCCGCTCCATCGCCAGCACCAGGGTGCTCGCCACGCCGCCGCGGTGCGCCGCCGGATCCACCGCCAGCCAGTAGAGATCCCAGGTCCCCTCGGTGCAGGGGGTCTTCCCCCAGCAGATCCACCCCATCAGTTCGCCGCCCACCTCGGCGCCCAGGGCAAAGTAGGGGCGGAGCTGCGGCGCCGCGCCGGGCGGAAAGCCGTCGGGCGGGCCCCCGGAGGGACCCGCAGGCGCCACGGCGTCGTGGAACACCTCGTCGGCAATGGCCAGTTCTTCCTCACGGAAGACACCGGTGGCGCGCGTGATGTCGAGGATGCGGGCCGCGTCGGCGCTCGTCAGGTCCCGCAGACGAGGCCCGACGCGGGGGGTCATGTGGCGGGAGCGGCGGTATCGACCAGGGCGGCCGCGGCCTGGCGGCTGCTGGAACGGGAAAGGGCCTCGTCCACGATCCTGCAGATCAGGTCTTCGTACTCCCAGCCGTGGGCCTTGGCCATGCGGGACAGGCCGGCGGCATCGGAGATGTCGGGATTCGGGTTCACCTCGAGCACGAACGGCTGGCCCGCGGCGTCCACCCGCATGTCCACCCGGCCGTACCCCTCGGCCCCGCACAGCTCCTCCCAGGCCTGGCGCGCCACCGCCACCATCCGCTTCTGCAGGTCAGGGGCGATGTTGGCGGGGCAGACCGGGACCGATCCCAGGTCCTCGGGGCTCCCCACGTCCCACTTGGCGGCGTAGGTGAGGATGGGCCAGCTGCCCTCGGGCATGTTGTCGAAGCACAGCTCGGCGATGGGCAGCACCTGCTCACCCACGAAGCCGATGTTGAACTCCCGGCCGGCCACGTACTCCTGGACCAGCACGGTGTCCCACTGCTCCACGGTCTCCGCCAGCCGCTTCTTGAGGGCACGCTTGGAGGTGACCACCGAACCGGCATCGATCCCGACGCTCGCGTCCTCGGCGGCGGGCTTCACGATCACCGGCAGGGTCAGGTCGGCGGGGATCTTGTTCCCGTCGCACACCACGAACGGGGGAATCGGCGTCCCGCTGCGGGCCAGGAGGGTGTTGGCCACGTGCTTCCGGTGCGCCACCGTCACCGCCCAGGGGCGGCAGCCGGTGTAGGGCACCCCGGTCAGCTCCAGGGTGGCCACCACGAAATCCTCGTACCGGGAGTGGCCCCCGATCCCCTCGCACAGGTTGAAGATCGCGTCGGCCTTGCGGACCTTCGGGAGCCAGGAGAAGTCGTTCGGGGCGCGCACCGGGATGGAGCAGGTCTCGTAGCCGCGACTGCGCAGCGCCGCCTGCACTTCCTTGACGCTCTCCCACACCGACGCCACGTCCTTGGCGTCCCATTCGTCCCAGCCGCCATCGTACAGGACCGCAATCTTCACGCAGCCGCCTCAGCAAGGAGTGAACGTCCGCTGATCCGGCGCCAGGCGATGTCCGCCACGCTCCGGATCAGTTCGTCGTAGCTCATCCCCGCCGCGCGCGCTGCCTTGGGGAAGCACGAGTTGTCCCGCGGGTCGGGCAGGATGCCTGGCAGCGGATTCAGTTCCACCACGTTCGGTGTGCCTTCGGCATCGCAGCGGATGTCCACCCGGCACCAGTCGCGGCACTCGAGGGCCTGGTAGGCACCCAGGGCCGCGGCCCGGATCTGGGTGGCGAGCCGCGCCGGCACGCGGGCCGGGCACTCGAACATCTCCAGCGGTTCATCGGGCCGGTCCCAGATCCACTTGGCCTCGTAGCCGTAGATCGGGGGAGCCCCCTCGGGGAGCTCGTCGAACCGCATCCCGACGATCGGGAGGCAGCGCGCCTCCTTGCCGTTCCCCATGATGGCGACGGTGAACTCCGCCCCGGGGAGATAGGTCTCGACCAGCACCGGTTCCCGGTAGGTCGAGAGCAAGTAGTCCACCTGCCGCACCAGCTCCTTCCGGGTGGCGCACAGGCTCTTCACGCTCACGCCCTTCCCCGAGCCCTCGAACGCCGGCTTGGCGAACAGCGGGAAGGGGAGGGTGCAGTTCCGCGCGTCCGCCACGGTGCGCGCCAGCAGGAACGGCGCCGTCGGCACCCCGCGGAGCTGCAGCATCTCCTTGGCCCGGCTCTTGTGGAGCGCCAGGGAGAGCGTCATCGGGTCCGAGGCGCTGTAGGGGATCCCCAGGAACTCGCAGATGGCGGGGACGTGGCCCTCGCGATTGGGGCCGTACAGCCCCTCGGCGATGTTGAAGACGAAGTCGGGCCGCGCCTTGGCCAGCTTGGTCGGGAAGTCGGCGATCGCCTCGAGCCGGATCACCTCACCCAGCGGCCGGAGCGCGCGCTCGACGGCATCGATGGTCGCCGGCTCGTCCCACTCGGCGTAGAGGTCTGGCTGGGGAAGGTCGTAGCGGAGATCGCGGGAGGAGCCGGAAACACTGGGGGAGGCGATACTGGCCCCGGCGCTGGGGGCCGGTGCTTCCGGTCTCAGGTTGAAGGCGAGTCCTATGCGAACTGCCAAACGATCCTCTCTGCGTCGGGTCACCGCGGGGCGTCGAAACCCGGTTCATTCAAGCGAACCTGCGCGATGTCTTGCAGATACCGTACCTAAAGTAAGAAAGTCATCAAGAACGCACAATAGTTTTTTCGGCACTTTTTTCGGAAAGTTGATCGCGAGGCCATGACGCCGGGAAGCGGGAAACGGGAAGCGACGCCGCGTGGCGAAGCCCACCCCCTGCCAGGTGCCGTGACGCAGAACGGGGGGCCGCGTGTCGCGAGCCCCCCGTTTCCCGTTTCCCGTCCGTTTCGCTCAGACCTTGTGATACCCCACCCGTCCCGCCTCCGTCCCGTCGGACCCCTTGTAGACCTCGAAGTCGGCGAAGAACGAGGGCGACTCCTTCCGGAGCGCCTTGAGGCAGGCCATCGCCATCCGGCGGATCTCCAGCTCCGCCCCCTCCCCCAGCCGCAGCTCCAGCATGGTTCGCCAGGCGCGGATGTTGGCGCTGACCACGATCTTCACCTCGGTGGCGTTGGGCAGGACGCTCCGGGCCGCCTCCCGGGCCATCTTCCGGCGGTGGACCTTGTCCTCCACCCAGCCGTACTTCTCCATCAGGTGGTCCACCGCCTGGATGTAGGCGTGCTGGGCCGCCTGGACCTGGCCGGTCCACTCCCGCTCCAGCGCCTGGTCCCCGATGATCGCCGGGGGCATGACGAACGCCGCATGGGACTCATCAACGTACCGCTGGGAGAGCTGCGAGTACCCGAACCCCGCCCGGTGCCGGACCAGCTCGTGGCTGCAGGAGCGGCTGATCCCCTCGATGAGCAGCACGTAGACGGCGTGCTCGAACACCGAGCCGTGCCCCTGGCGCAGGATGTTCTCCAGGTACTCCTGCGTCGTCCGGCCCGCCGGGTTGTGCTGGCTCATGTAGCAGATCCGGCCGGCGAACTCCGCCAGCTTCTCCCCGTCGGAGGAATCCCCCTTCCATTGGACCGGGAGGTGACCCGGCTCGACGAACTGGGGCCGGGCGATGAGGGTGATCGTGGGGGATTTGATGATGTCCATGGGTCCGCACTGCCGGGAAAAGGGTCGGGACGGCGGGAAACGGGAAACGGGAAACGGGAAAAGGGAAACGGGGGGTACGGCGCCCACGGTTCGGGGGAAGCGGGGCTTCAAGCCCCGGCCGGGGCTCCGCTTCCCGCTTCCCGTTTCCCGCTTCCCTGCTGTTCGGCAATCTCCATCCGGCTCCGGGCGTACCCCCCGGTCCGCTCGATCTCCCGCAGCGCGCCGGCCACGTCGGCCGGGATCTCCGCCGCCCCGGGCCCGAGCTTGAGCGAGCCCAGCGGGTCGAGCCCGGCGGCGAGCTTCACGCCGGGGTTCAAGATACCATGGGGGTCAAAGGCGGTCTTCACCCGCCGGAAGAGCTCGATGACCTCCGGACCGTACTGGGCCTCGAGCAGGGGGGCCCGGAGGCGCCCGTCGCCGTGCTCCCCGCTCACCGTGCCACCCAGCCGGATGGCGGCGGCGTTCACCTCGTGATACAGCGCGGTCACTCGCTCCACCCAGCCCGGCTGGTCCACCAGCGGCAGGGCGTTCACGTGAACGTTGCCGTCCCCGGCATGGCCGAAGATCACGACGGTGATTCCCTGCCGGCTGGCCGCGGCACGGATGACCGCGACGTACTCGCCGAGCCGGGGGAGCGGCACGCAGCCGTCCTCGATCACCTGCAGCGAGCGCCGGTCGGGCGGGAGGCTCGCGAGGATCGGGCTCGCCGCGTGGCGGAGCGACCAGAGCCGCTCCTCCTCCTCGGGGGTGAGGGCGGTCTCGATGTCGGCGGCCTGGTTGCGGACGGCCCGCACCGCGTCCCCCGCGACACCCCGGGCGGCGGCATCGCTCTCTCGCTCGAACTCCACCAGGAGGGTGGCCTCGGCGGCTCGGGGGCTCGGCGGCTCGCCCACCAAGTCCATGAACGTCCGGTCGAGCAGCTCCACCGCCGAAGGATCGAGCGCCACCAGTGCCCGGACCACCGGCTCGAGGTCCTCGAGCGAGCGGAGCGCGATCCGCAGGCTGCTCCGCGCCGGTGCGATGGGACACAGCCGCCACCGGATGCCGGTGATCAGGGCGAGGGTCCCCTCGGATCCCACCAGCAGGTCCACCAGGTCGCCCGTCTCGAGCCAGTGGTCGAGGGCGTAGCCGGCCGTGTTCTTCCGGACCCGGGGAAAACGGGCCCGGACCACCTCCGCCGCCGCCCGGATGGCCGGCGCCGCCTCCGCCTCGAACCGTGCCGCCACGCGGAGCGCCGAACCGCTCCCGGCCGAGTCGCCGAGCCGCCGAGCCGCCGAATCGCCGAGCCAGCGCTCCACCCATCCCACCTCCCCGTCCGCCGTCACCACCTCGAGCCCAAGCACCCAGGGCCGGGCCGGTCCGTAGCGCACCGTCCGCGCCCCGGCCGCGTTGGTGGCGACCATCCCGCCCAGGGTGGCCCAGCGGCTGCTCGACGGATCGGGGGGGAGCCGGAGGCCATGGACCGCGGCGGCGGCGTTGAGTTCCTGCTGGGTGATGTTGGCACTGGTGAGCGCAGTGCCGGTGGCCGGGTCTACCTCGAGCCGCCGGGGCATCCGCTCCCGCAGGTCGACCAGGACCCCGCCGCCCACGGCGTTTCCCGGGATGCCGCTGCCCGCCCCCCGCGCGGTGAGCGGCGTGCCGCTCTCCGCGGCCCATCGCGCCAGGGCGGCCAGCTCCACCGTGGAGGACGGCAGTGCCACCGCCGCGGGGACCACACGGTAGATCCCGGCCCCCTCGGAATACGCCGCCCGGATCCTCGGCTCGGTGTGCACCCACCCCGGCGCGGCGGTCATGCGCCCTGGCCCGCCATCCCGGGCCGCGGCCCGCTGATCAGCCAGCGGAACAGCGCCCGAAGCGCCCAGTTGCATGGCGCCAGGAGTGCGGTGGCGGCGAGGATCCCGTAGACCTCGTGGCGCGGCATCTTGATCCGCTCGCCACGCACCAGCCGTTCGGGCCGGGCATGGATCAGCGCGACGGTACGGCAGGCAAAGAAGAGGCTGGTCAGGCAGAAGACCCGCACCCGGAGGGCATGGCGCGGGAGCGCCGTGGAGTAGGCCAGCGCGTCTTCCAGGCAACGTTCGTTCTCCGCGAGCAGCGGCGCGACCATGCCCCACGCCCGCGCCTCCGTGCCTGGCGTGCCGAAGGCCGCCGGCCGGAGCCCGGCCTCCTCCCACAGTGCTTCGGGGATGAAGCTCCTCCCGTGCCGGTGGTCCTCGGCGATGTCACGGATGACGTTGGTGAGCTGCAGTCCGAGGCCGAACTGGGGCGCCAGGCGCTCCAGCGTGGCCAGGCGCTCGGCCCCGATGCCGGAGATGTGCCGGGTGAACAGGCCGGTGAGCAGGTGTCCCACCGTGCCCGCCACGTACCAGCAGTAGCGCCGGAGGTCGTCCATGGAGCGGAGCAGCGGGACCGGCCCGTCGGTGTTGGGCTTGAGACAGCTGGCCATCCCGCGCACCATCTCCTGCACCCACGGCGCGACGGCCCCCTGGTCCGCGGCTGGCAGCCGCCGGAACTCTCGGAGCACCCGGTCGCCATGCTCCATGAGCCCGCCGAGCGCCTGGTCCGCCGGCCAGCGCACGGCGCGGATCTCGTCGAAGCTGGCGGCCGGGTCGCCCATGGCGCGGTCCACCTCCTCCAGCAGGCGGCGCCGGTCCGCGACCGGGAGCGCGGGGTGGTCCTCCGCGGTGTCGGCGATGCGGCAGATGAGGTAGGCCACCGCCACCGGTCGCGAGAGCTCGGCCGGCAGCAGCCGGATCCCGAGGGCGAAGGTGCGCGACACACGCGGCAGCATGGCCCGGCAGAACGCCCAGTCCGCCCCGGGCGGCGCGTCCGGCAAGGTCTGGGGGGCAGCGTGAGGGACGGCGGAAGCCGACATGCTCAGGCGATCACCGCTGGGGAGGGGGTGCGGGCGGACCCTCCGCCGGGGCCGCCGCCGCCGGCTCCTCCCGGTTGTACAGCTTGGCCAGCTCGGCGACCACCTGTTCGATCCGCTTGCCGACCGGATGGTCCGGCGGCACCTGCTGTTCCAGGTCGCGCGGTGCGCGGCTCGGGTCGGCCAGCGGCCGGTAGACCGTCTCCACGACGATGGTGCTGAACCCCTGCCGGCTCGGGTTGACCCATGCCCGCACCTGCACCACCGACGGCCCCACCGGCCGGCGGCGCGTGGCGGCCTTGGTGGCAGCGTCGAACCAGGCGGTCTCGATGTAGCCATCGCGCAGCTGGACCGTGGTCACCGGCAGCGTGTCGGTGCGCAGCACGGCGGCGAGCGTCTCGGTGGCGTCCCGCGCCTCCAGCTCCAGCTCGGCCGTGGCCGCGCCGGTCACCGGCGGGAAGAACGGCCGGGTGGTGTACGGGCTGCACCCCGTCAGGAGCGCCAGCGCCAGGAGGGTGGTTCGGCGGAGCGGTGTCATCGGCGGTCGCGACTCCTCACGTCAGCGCGATCGGCCGGGGCGGCTCGAGCGCGTAATCGTAGAATCCGCGGCCGGACTTGCGTCCGTGCATGCCGGCCGAGACCATCCGCCGCAGCAGCGGCGGGGTGGCGTACCGGCTCTCGGCGTACTCCGCGAACATGATGTCGCCGATGCGGGCCAGGGTGTCGAGCCCGACGAAGTCGGCCAGGGTGAGCGGGCCCATCGGGTGGCCGGCCCCCAGCCGCATCGCGGTGTCGATGTCCTGGGTCGACGCGACGCCTCGCTCCACCGCCCGGATCCCATCCAGAAGGTACGGCACCAGCAGCAGGTTGACGATGAAGCCCGGGCTGTCCTTGGCCGCGACTGGCTCCTTGCCCAGTTGCCGCGCGAACGCGAACGCCGCCTCCACCGTCTCCCGGCTGGTCCCCACCGCCCGCACGACCTCCACCAGCGGCATGAGCGGCACCGGGTTGAAGAAGTGCAGCCCCACGAAGCGGTCCGGGCGCCGGGTGGCCGCGGCCATCGCGGCGATGGGCAGGCTCGAGGTGTTGGAGGCGAAGATAGTGCTGGGCGGGGCGATCCCGTCCAGGGAGCGCCAGAGCTCGTTCTTCACGGCGAGGTCCTCGGTCACGGCCTCGATGATGAGGTCGGCCTTGGCCGCCGCCGCCAGGTTGGGGTTGAACTCAAGGCGCGACAGGGTCTCGTCCCGCTGCGCCGCCGTGTACTGGCCCTTCTCCACGAACTTGGCCAGCGAGCGGGCTACCGCCGCCAGCGACTTGTCGAGCGCCAGCGGCACGACGTCATAGACCACGGTCCGGAACCCGGCGGCCGCGGCGGTCTGGGCGATGCCGCTGCCCATGAGCCCCGACCCGAGGACGGCGACGCTGCTGATCATGGCTTGGATGCCTTCCGGATTTCCTCGATGATGACGCCAAGCAGCCCCGGGCCGCCCGGCGCCAGCTGGTGGGCGGGCTTGGCCTGCCCGCGCTCCAGGTGGTCCAGCGCCCGCTCCACGCCCAGGAGCGCGCGCGCGGCCGCGGGCCGGAACTGCCCCTGGACCGCGTACCCGATGCCCGCCGCGAGGACCAGCGGCACGGCGGGCAGCCACAGCAGCGGCGAGAGGACGCCCAGCACCGCCGCGCCGGCCGCCCCGACCACCCCGGACACCACCACCCCCGTGATGAGCGCCTGCCGGGTGCTGCCCAGGTCGGCGGTCAGGCTGACGTGACAGAAGCCCGGCTCGAGCGCGGTGATCGTGGCGGACACCAGCTGCGCCCTGGAGAGCATCAGCGCCTTGCGGCCGCCGAAGGCCGCGGTGGAGCGGCGCAGCGCCGCCTCGATGCCGCGGAGCGGCTCCCAGGTGATCCGTCCCGGCAGTTCCCGCTGCACGGTCAGCACCTCTTCCCGCTCCAGGTACTGGGTCAGCCGCTGGCCCACGTCGTCCGCGCTGCCCGCGACCACCCGCTGTGCCGAGACGGTGGCGGCGCCGAAGACGCGGTCGAGCAGGCCGTGCGGCGCGGGGAGCTCCACCCGGCCGTGCTCCTCGAGGATGGCCTGTCGCAGGTACCGCTCGGGGATGCCCACGTCCTTGCCGAGCGAGACCACCTCGTCGGGGCTCATCCCCTCGCCGATGTCGCGCTCGCCGGTCTGCAGCTCGGTGGCGCGCTGGATGATCCGCTCGATCGCCGCGCGATCGATGCGGGCGGGGAGGTCGGCGGCCATCAGAGCGCCTCGACGATGACGGCCTGTCCCTGCCCGCCGCCGATGCAGGCGCTGGCCAGGCCCCGCCGCCCGCCGGTGCGGCGGAGCGCGTGGAGCAGGTGCAGCGTGAGGCGCGCGCCGCTCGCCGCGAGCGGATGGCCGATGGCGATGGCGCCCCCGTCGGCGTTGGTGCGCGCGCGGTCCAGGCCGAGTTCCTTCTCCACCGCGAGGTACTGGGCGGCGAAGGCCTCGTTCACCTCGACCAGGTCCATCTGCGCCAGCGTGAGGCCGGCCTTGGCGAGCGCCTTCCGCGCCGCCGGCGCCGGGCCGATGCCCATCACGCTCGGGTCCACGCCGGCGGTCGCCCACGCCACGATCCGGCCCAGCGGCGCCCAGCCGTTGGCGGCCGCGGTGTCGGCCCCGGCCAGGACCAGCGCCGCCGCCCCGTCGCAGATGCCCGAGGCGTTGCCGGCGGTCACCACGCCGTCCTTCCGGAAGTAGGGCGCCAGCCGGGCCAGACCTTCGGCGG
>JBGAPX010000085.1:0-16460 GCA_044221045.1 Gemmatimonadales bacterium | reverse complement strand
CCCCAAGCAGCGCTCGGCGGAGTTCTTCGGGTTCTTCGCGGTGGTGGAGAAGTTCGCCGGGATCTTCGGGCCGTGGATCTTCGCCCGGGTGATCACGGCCACGGGCTCGAGCCGGGGCGCGATCCTGGCCGTGGTGGCGTTCTTCATCGTGGGCGGGGCGCTGCTGTACTTCGTGAAGGTGGACGAGGGGCAGGCCGCGGCCCGCGCGGCGGAGGCCGCCGAGGCGGCCTGATCAGCGCCGCGGCGGCGGCGCGCCCTGGGCGCTGAACTCGAGCCGCGTCCGCAGCGTGACCACCCGTCCCTCGATCGTCAGGCGCGCCAGGCCAAGCGCGTCATCGAGGTCGAGCTTCCCGGTGCCGCGGAAGCCCTTGAGCGTCCCGCCGGTGAGGGTCAGCTCCACCCGCCCCGGGCGTTCCCCCGGCTGCCACCGGCCGGTGAGCGTGGCCGTGGTGTCGCCCTCGACGATCGTCACCTCGGCGTCCTGTCCCGGCTTGAGCGCCACCCGGAGCTTCCGCACCGCGCGCGCCGGCTGGTTGGGCAGCACCAGCGTCCCGGTGCCCGCCTTCTCGGTGGTGAGCTCGGCCACGAGCGCGGGGGTGCCCTCGTCGCCCGGGTCGAAGAGCAGCCGCGCGCCGTCGGTGCCGCGGACGGTGAGCGCCCAGCTGGCGGTACCCTGGCGGCCGGAGAGGGTGAGGGTGCGCCAGCGCTCCTCACTGGCCATCTCGAGGGTGCCGCTGCCGGTGGTGCCGCGGCCGAGGGAGCCGCTCGTCAGGTCAAGCGAGAGCTTCGGCTCCTGGCCCCGCTGCAGCCAGGTGCCGGCAAAGGAGAACCGCTCCTTCGCGCCCTGCACCTGCACCACCGCCTCCCAGTTCCGGCGGAGGTGTACCCGGACCAGCACCGCCTGGTCGCGCGCCACGCCGTTCACCATGAGCGTGCCGGTGCCGCGCATGGTCTTCTCCACATCGCTGACCAGCGGGCCGCTGTCGTCGTACTCCAGCGCCACGCCGCCGCCATCGAAGGTGATGCGGACGGTGCCCCGGTCCGTCGGGCCCTGCAACACGAAGCTTTCCCAGCCATTGCGGCGCGAGAGCGTCACCGTGCCGCGCAGGTCGGCCTCGTCGTCCTCCCACTCGGGCACCGAGAGCCGCACCGAGCCGGCGTCCAGGTTCCCGGTCCAGCGCCCGTCCACGGTGTAGAGTTCGGTGCCCCACATCCGGAGCTGGGCGCGGCCGTTCTTGTAGAGCCGCACCCGGGCGCGGGTCACCTGCACCACGGTGGTGTCGGTGGTGATGGTGCCCTCGCCGTTGCGGGTGGTGGCCACCTCGCCCGCCTCGGCGGCGGGCCCGTCGTCGCGACCGCTGGTGCGCCCCTCGAAGCTGAACTCGAAGTGGCCGTCGCGGTTGCCGCCGCTGAAGCGAAGCCGCTCCACCGCGGTGCGGTCGAGGTAGAGCCGGCCGGTGCCATCAGCGGCGCGGTCGAATGCCTCGTCCAGCCGCAGGCCCACCGAGCCGGCCACGGGATCACCCGACCAGGTACCCATGAACACCCAGCGGTTGCGGCCCTTGAACAGGGCGAGCTCGAGCCCGCCGTTCTGGTACAGGGTGGCCTCCACCCGGGTGATCTCCTGGGCCGCCGCGCCGTCGCCGGTGAGCAGGCGGCCCTCGCCATCGGCCACGTAGAGGGTGCGGGCCACCTGCTGGGCGCCGAGGGCGGCGGGCACGAGGGCGAGGAGCAGGGCAAGGGCGGCGGCGCGGCGCGGCATCGACGGGGCTCCGGAGAGAGAAGGCACCGGCCGAAGGTTCACCGCGCCCCGCGGGGGCGTCAAGCCGCCGCGCTTGAGCGAGGGAGCGCATGCCCCTAGCTTCCCGCCTCACCTCTCCCCCGGAGGCGGTCATGGAACGTCCGCTCGGCGTCACCGTCCTTGGCGTCCTGTCGCTGGTGTCCGGCCTGTGGCGGCTGCTCAAGGCGCTGGCCTGGTTCGGCATCGGCGGCAGCGTGGCGCTGGTGACCGCGCTGGCCCATCCGGTGGCGGGCGCGGTGGTGGGCGGCATGGCCATCCTCTTCGGCACGCTCGCCCTCGTCACCGGCATCTTTTCCCTGGTCTTCGCGTGGGGCGCCTTCACCCTCAAGCCCTGGGCCTGGACCCTCGGCGCCGTCACCCACGGCTGCATCCTGGCCTGGTCGCTGCTGGCCGTGCTCGGGCCCGGGATGTTCTCGGAGCGCTGGGTCGACATCGCGGTGAGCGGCACCGTCCTCTACTACCTGACGCGGCCGGAGATCAAGCGGGCCTTCGGGAAGGCCTAGCCCGCCCCGGGCTCTTGTATGATTACTCACCCGGTCGTATGTTGGGACCATGATCCGCCAGACGCCCCTCGCTCCCGCGCTGCCCGGCACCGGCAAGCGCACCAAGAAGCCCATGACCGCGCGCGGGGAGCGACGGCCAGCCTGAGCTGCTATCCACAGGCCTGACTGATCCGCCCCGCCCGCGACACGCCGGCGGGGTTTTTCGTTGCAGGGGCCCGGGAGGGCCGGGAGGCAGGGTGGACGTCCTCGAACTGACGCGGGAGCTGGTCCGGCTGGAGACGCCGACGGGCCAGGAGGGCCCGGCGGTGGACTGGCTGGCCGCGCTGCTCGGCCGGCTGGGCTACCACGTGGTGCGGCAGCCGGTGACGCCGGGCCGCGACAACCTCTACGCCTACCGCGAGCCGCCGGTGGTGGTCTTCTCCACCCACCTCGACTGCGTGCCCCCCTACGTCCCGCTGCGCGAGGACGAGACCTGGCTGCACGGCCGGGGTACCTGCGATGCCAAGGGGCTCGCGGCGGCCATGGTGACCGCCACCGAGACCCTGGCGGCGGCGGGTGAACGGCGGACCGGGCTCCTGTTCGTGGTGGGCGAGGAAAACGGCTCCGACGGCGCCCAGTGCGCCCACGAGCTCGGGCCCAAGGGGCGGTTCCTGATCAACGGCGAGCCCACCGAGAACCGGCTGAGCATCGGGCAGAAGGGCTCGCTCAAGGTGGTGCTCGAGTGCGCCGGCGTGGCCGCCCACAGCGCCTACCCCGAGGAAGGCCGCTCCGCGCTGCTGCCGATCCTCGACACGCTGGCGCGGATCCGCGCCCTGCCCCAGCCCACCGACCCGCTGCTGGGCCAGGGCACGCTCAACGTGGGCGTGCTCGAGGGCGGGGTGGCCCCCAATGTCATCCCGCCCTCGGGCCGGGCCGAGCTGCTGCTCCGGCTGGTGGGACCCTCGGACGCCATGCGCGAGGCGATCGCCGCCTGCGCGGTCGATGGCGTGAGCGTCACCTTCCCCACCGAGCTGCCGTACTTCAAGAACACCGCCCCGCCCCCGGCGGGCTGGGACACCACCGTGGTGCACTACGCCAGCGACCTCCCCTTCCACCAGGCGTGGGGCCAGGGCTTCCAGCTGGGGCCCGGCACCATCCGGGTGGCGCACACCCGCGACGAGCGCATCGCCAAGGCGGAGCTGCGGGAGGGCGTGCGGCTCTACGTGAAGCTGGCGCAGGACCTGATCCGGAGCGAGGCCCGATGACGGCGGCGAAGATCCCGGTGACCATCCTCGGTGCCACGGGCACCGTGGGGCAGAAGTTCGTGCGGCTGCTCGACGCGCACCCCTGGTTCGAGATCGCGTCGGTGGCGGCCAGCGCCCAGAGCGCCGGCAAGCGCTACGGCGACGTCGTCCGCTGGCGCGAGGCCACGCCCCTGCCGGAGCGGGTGGCGGCGATGACCGTGGTCCCGGCGGCGCCCGGGATCCCCGGCCGCATCGCCTTCTCCGCCATCGAGGCCGACATCGCCGGCGAGGTGGAGCAGGCCTTCGCGCGCGCGGGGGTCTACGTCGTCACCAACACCAAGACCCACCGGATGGACCCCGACATCCCGCTGCTCATCCCCGAGGTGAATCCGTCGCACCTGGACCTGCTGCCGCGGCAGCAGCGGGAACGGGGCTGGCGCGGCGGCATCGTGGCCAACCCCAACTGCTCCACCGCCGGGCTGGTGCTGGGCGTGGCACCGCTTCACCGGGGCTTCGTGGTCAGGAAGCTCTTCGTGGCCACCATGGTGGCGGTGAGCGGCGCAGGCTATCACGGTGTGTAGTGCCTCGTCGCGGCCCAACTGCTCCACCGCCGGGCTGGTGCTCGGCGTGGCCCCGCTGCACCGGGCCTTCGGGGTCCGGAAGCTCTTCGTGGCCACCATGCAGGCGGTGAGCGGCGCCGGCTATCCCGGCGTGGCGAGCCTCGACGCGCTGGGGAACGTCATCCCGCACATCGGGGGCGAGGAAGAGAAGATGGAGCAGGAGACGGCCAAGATCCTGGGCGACTGCGCCGGGGAGCGGCTGGCGGCGGCGCCGATCACCACCAGCGCGCACACCAACCGGGTGCCGGTGATCGACGGCCACCTCGAGGTGGTGTCGGTCGGCTTCGAGCGGCGGGTGACACCGGAGGAGGCGATTGCCGCGCTGGAGGCGTTCCGCGCCCCCGCGGGCGTGGCCGAGCTCCCCTCCACCCCGGCGCGCCCGGTCGAGTACGACCGCCGCCCCGACCGGCCGCAGTCGCGGCTCGACCTGGACCGCGGCGCGGGCATGACCGTCACCGTGGGCCGGCTGCGTCCCTGCAACCTGCTCGACCTGCGCCTGGTCCTCCTCTCCCACAACACCGTCCGGGGGGCGGCCGGCGCCGCCATCCAGAACGCCGAGCTGCTGGTGGCGCGGGGATACGTGACGCGATGAGCCTCGGCCTGGCGCTGGTGGGAGACGGCCGGATGTCCCGGGCCATCGCCGCGCTGGCGCCGGCGGCGGGGCACCGGATCGTGACCGTCATCGGCGGGGCGGAGAACGCCGGTGGCGCGGCGCTCACCGCCGCGCGCCTCGCCGGCGTGGACGTGGCGCTCGAGTTCACCACCCCGGCGGCCGCGGCCGGCAACCTGCTTCGCCTCGCCGAGCTCCGGGTGCCGACCGTCACCGGCACCACCGGGTGGCTGGACCGGCTGCCGGAGGTGCGCGCCGCGGTCACCGGTCACCGCGCGGCGCTGCTGCACGCCGCCAACTTCTCGGTCGGGGTGCAGCTCTTCCTGCGCGCGGCGCAGTCACTGGCGGCCCGGTTCGCGGGCCGGCCGGGCTTCGGCGCCTGGGTGGAGGAGACCCACCACGCGGGCAAGCAGGATGCGCCCTCGGGCACCGCGAAGGCGCTGGTGGCGGCGCTGCGCGCCGGGGACCCCGCCCGGGAGTTCCCCGTCACCAGCATCCGCGCCGGCCACGTCCCGGGCATCCACACCGTGACCTACGACGCACCGCACGAGACCATCAGCTTCCGCCACGAGGCCCGGGGCCGGGAGGTCTTCGCCGCCGGGGCGCTCGCGGCGGCGGCGTGGCTGGTGGGGCGCGAGGGAGTCTACACGTTCGACCAGATGCTCTTCGGGGAGGCACCATGACGACCGCGCTCGGGGGATGCGGAACGGCGATCGTGACGCCGTTCGCGCCGGATGGATCGGTGGACGTCGAGGCGCTCCGGAAGCTCGCGGCGTGGCAGGTGGAGGAAGGGATCGACTTCCTGGTGCCCTGCGGCTCCACCGGCGAGGCGCAGACCCTCTCCGCCGAGGAGCGGATGCTGGTCGTGCGCACGGTGGTGGAGACGGTGGCCGGCCGGGTGCCGGTCATGGCGGGCGCCACGCACAACGACACCCGCGAGGCGGTGGCCGAGGCGCGGCGGATGAGCGGGCTCGGGGTGACCTGGCTGCTCTCGGCCACGCCCTACTACAACAAGCCCACGCCCGAGGGGCTGGTGCAGCACTTCACGGCCGTCGCCGACGCCGCCACGGTGCCGGTCTGCCTGTACAACGTGCCGGGGCGGACCGCGGTGAACCTGCGGCCGGAGACGGTGCTGCGGCTGGCGGAGCACCCGAACATCCGCGGCATCAAGGAAGCCTCCGGCGACCTGCCGCAGGTGCAGCACCTGCTGCTGGGGCGGCCGGAGGGGTTCGCGGTGCTCTCCGGCGAGGACAACCTCACGCTGGCGGTCATGGCCGCCGGCGGCGACGGGCTGATCTCGGTGGCGTCGAACGAGATCCCCGCGCTGATGACGCGGCTGGTGCAGCTGGCCCGGCGGGGCCGGATGGCGGAGGCGCGCGAGCTCTTCTACCAGGCGCTGCCGCTGCTCGAGGCCAACTTCCTCGAGACCAACCCGGCCCCGGTCAAGGCGGCGCTGGCCGCGATGGGCCGGATCGAAAACCGGCTGCGGCTGCCGCTGGTGCCGCTCTCCGAGCCGCGCCGCGCGCCGCTGCTCGCCGCCCTTCGCGAGGCCGGCGTGGAGCCGGCGGGGGCGGTGGTCCCGTGATCGCCACCCTCGAGGCGCGGATCGGGGCCTTCGCCGCCGGGGTGCCCGCCGGCGCCGAGGCCGAGGCGCGGGTTGCCTTCCAGGAGCTCAAGACGGCGCTCAACGCCGGCACCGTGCGCGCCGCTGTGCGCGACGCTGACGGCACCTGGCGCGCCCAGCCCTGGGTCAAGGCCGGCATCCTGCTCGGCTTCCGCCTGGGGGTGGTGTCGCCGATGGCGCTGGGGAGCCCGTTCCCATACTTCGACAAGGACACCTGGCCGCTCCGCCCGATGACCCTGGGCGACGGCGTGCGCATCGTCCCCGGCGGGAGCGCCATCCGTGACGGCTGCCACGTGGCCGCGGGGGTGGTTGTCATGCCCCCGGCGTTCATCAACGTCGGCGCCTACGTGGACACCGGCACCATGGTCGACAGCCACGCGCTGGTCGGCTCCTGCGCGCAAGTCGGGAAGCGGGTGCACCTCTCCGCCGCGGCCCAGGTGGGCGGGGTGCTGGAGCCGGTGGGGGCGCTGCCGGTGATCCTCGAGGACGACGTGCTGGTGGGCGGCAACTGCGGCGTGTACGAGGGCACCATCGTCCGGGAGGGCGCGGTGCTGGCGCCCGGGACCATCCTGACCGGGGGCACGGTGGTGTACGACCTGGTGCGCGACACCCGCTACCGCCGCGAGGGCGACCGGCCGCTCGAGATCCCCGCCGGCGCGGTGGTGGTGCCGGGCAGCCGCCCCGTCACCAGCGGACCGGGACAGGCGCAGGGCGTCGCGCTCTACACGCCGGTGATCGTCAAGTACCGCGATGACCGCACGGACACCGCGGTGCGGCTGGAGGAGCTGCTGCGGTAGGCGGCTCGGCGGCTCGGCGGCTCGGCGGCTCGGCGGCTCGGCGGCTCGGCGGCTCGGCGGCTCGGCGGCTCGGCGGCTCGGCGGCTCGGCGGCTCGGCGGCTCGGCGGCTCGGCGGGGAAGCTACGGCCGTCGGGCTCGCAGCGCCCGGTGCAGGCCCCCGGTCAATTGCCCGGCGCGCGCGATGTGTCCCGTGAGCAGACGCCATTCTTCTGCATCGATGGCGCCGACGTCCCGTGCCAGCAGAACGAGGTATTCGAGCTCGGCGAGTGAGCCGAGTGCGATCGTGACGAAGCGCGCCAGTTCGCGCGGCCCGCTCCGCGCCGAGCCCTCCACGAGGTTTGCGGCGGCCGAGTACGCCGCGCGACGAGCCTGGGCTGTGATGCCGAAGCGTTCCGAGGCAGGCCAGGTGTGTGAAGCCCGGTAGATGAGCAGGGCGAGCTCGTGACAGGCCTTCCATGCCTCCAGGCGCTCGTAGGGTGGCCCGCTGGGATTCCGTGACATCCCGGACGATATCGCCGACGGAAACGGCGCCGCGTACCAGACCGCCGCGCCGTCAATCAATATCCTGCACCCTGCCGCCGAGCCGCCGAGCCGCCGAGCCGACTAGCTTCCCCCCATGCCCGCGCACACCCACTACCTCTGGTTCGAGACCCGGAAGCGCCAGGAGATTCTCGACATCACCGACCTGGTGGCCGAGCAGGTGCGCCTGAGCGGGATCCGTGAGGGATACGTCCTGGTCTCGGCGATGCACATCAGTGCCTCGGTCTTCGTGAACGACCACGAGTCGGGGCTCTGGCACGACATCCTGCACTGGCTGGAGCACACGATCGCGCCGTGGGATCCCGGGCGCTACCGCCACAACGAAACCGGTGAGGACAACGCCGCCGCCCACCTCCGGAGCCTGACCGTCGGGCACGAGGTGATCGTGCCGGTGACGGCGGGGGCGCTGGATGTCGGCCCGTGGCAGCGGGTGTTCTACGGCGAATGGGACGGCCAGCGGCGCAAGCGGGTGGTGATCAAGGTACTGGGCGAGCGGTAGCCCCCGAGCTCCCGAGCCGCCGAGCCGCCGAGCCGCCGCCCTACGGCCGCACGATCGTCACCTGCGGCAGCGTGCGCACCCCATCCGACAGTTCCACCCGCACCCCGTGCCCGGCGTCCGGGAGCCGGGCCCGGCCCCCGCGCGCGAACGAGAGCACCTCGCCGGTGCGGGCGTCGCGGACCAGCGCCATGGGGTAGGCGGTGTTCCAGCGCAGGTCGAGGGTGCCGCCGGCCTGGACGGTGGTGAGGGCCGGGTCGGCGGCGGCGCCGCCGGCCAGGAGCGCCGCGGCGGGCGCCCGCAGGGCCGTGAGCCCGTGGCCCACCAGGCGGAGGCCGGCCAGCCGCGCCTCCTCCCCCGCGCTCAGCGGCACCACGAAGGCGAAGTGCTCCTCCCCACCGCGGGGCAGGTCGGGCACGGCGTCGCCGGCGAAGCCCAGGCTGAAGATCGGCCGGCCCTGCGCGTCGAGCGCCTCGACCCGGTGCGGCCCGGGACGGGCCGGCAGCCGCGCCGGCGCCCGCACCACGAACGACGGCTCCAGGATCACGTTCCCCGCCACGATGCGGCCCCACACCAGCAGCCCGCGGCCGGCGGTGGCGCCGGTGCGGACCGACCCCTGCTGGTCGGGGGCGGTGCCCCGCCAGGCCAGGATGGCGCTGTAGGTGTAGTCGCTGACCCAGTCGGGATCGCAGTAGCTCATCAGGTCCACGAAGCCCGACGGCGACTTGAGCGCCAGGCCCGGCAGGTCGAGGCCCCAGCTGCCGATGGCGGCGTTGGTGTAGGGATAGCCTGGATCGGGTCCGCTGGGGTTGCCGCAGGGGGCGTGGTTGCGCCCGAAGTTGTGCCCCAGCTCGTGGGCGATCACGCCCGGCGCGCTGGAAGCCTTGTCCCACGCGATGGACGCCGGCGCCCCGATGTAGCCCAGGCCCGCGATGCCCCCGCCGTAGGTCACCTGGATGATCCCCACGTAGTGGGAGGTGCTGCCATCGGTGGCGCGGAGCGCGCCCACCTCGCCCAGGGTCTGGCCCCAGCCGCCGTTGCCGTCGTTGGACTGGTAGACCGGCGCGTTGGTGGTGTAGGTGGTGCGGACGTCCACGGTCAGGTCGCCCAGGGGGAACATGCGCTTCGTGGTCTCGATGAAGGCGGCCTTGTTCCCCGCGTTCACCACGCCGGTCAGGTCGTTGACCGACTGCTTGACCGGCACGAAGCGCACCGTGAGCGGCGGCACGTTCTGCACCGTCACCGCCTGGGTCCCCGCCCCGCCGGGCCAGCGGTTGTCGGCCTCGCTGGTCTCCGGCACCGCGTCGGTCGGGTCCACCTCGACCTGGTAGCTCAGCCCCGCGAGCACCCGCGCCCCCGGGATCAGCACGTTCCACGACTTGGCGAGCGAGGTGGTGTCCGGCGCGAGCGGGACCTGCGCCTGCGGCGCCGCCACCAGCAGCGAATCCACGGGCGTCCCGCCCTGGTAGAGCCGCACCCGCACCGCCGGCTGGGCGCCGTTGACGCCGCTCGCCACCACGAACACCCGGAGCATGGCGTCGCGGCCGCCCACCATCGGGATGGCGCCGTCGGCGCGCTGGCTGCTCTGGATGAGCTGGGTGCCGGCCACCGTCAGGTTCACGGTGGTCGCCGGCCCGCCGGTGTAGGCCACGGCCACCTGGGCGGTGTCGCCGTCCGTGACCACCACGCTGTCGGGCGCGGCGCTCGCGGTCCACGTCTGGGCCTGCGCGTTGACGTACCCGGAGATGACGTGGTAGGTCCCTTCCTGCAGGCCGTTGAGCACCGCCGAGGCGGTCAGGTCCTTGTCGTAGCCGCCGGGCCCGGTCACGGTCACCCGCGCCGCGGTCCCCGCCGGGAGCCCGCTGACGGCCACCGCGAGGTGGCCGGAGCCGCCGGGGCCGGAACCGCCGCCCTCGCCCCCACCGCAGGCCACCAGGAGCGCGGCCGCGAGCGCCGCGACGCCACGCCGCGCGAGGAATCCTGCAACGTCAGTTCGGGGCATGGACACCGTTCCCTCCGTACGACCGGGTGGCCCCGAACGCCTGCGACTCCAGCGGCCAGGGGCGGGTATTGTCGAGCGCGGCCAGCTTCTGCCTCACGGAACCGGGGAAGGCCACGGTATCGGCATGGCCACCGAACGGATCGGTGTACCACACCTTCGGCCCCCCGGCGTTGTTGATCACCGTCTGGTTGAAGTACACCTCGCGCACCAGCCCGTTGAGGGTGGAGCGGGGGTCGTCCCACGTGACATCGGAGACGCTGCCATCGGCGGTGGAGGCACTGCATGCCCCCCCGGCGGCGTGGTCGCCGTTCGGTTCCACCTCGTAGCAGGCGTCGAGGGACCGGCCGGTCAGGTCGCCCCGGCCCCCATCGTAGTATCGGCTGGGGGCGAAGACGGCAAAGTGCGGGTCGAAGTAGGCCAGCTGGCTGCCGTCGCCCCGGCGCAGGTAGTTGCCGCTCACCCAGTCCTCGTAGAGCCCCTGGCTGAACTGGGAGAACTGGCCCCCGGGCACCAGGATGAAGTCGGTGATGCAGGAGCGGTCCGGGATGAACCGGACCCCGCTCCCGGCCGGCGAGTTGGCCGGCGTGGGCGTGCCCGCGGCAACGACCGTGGCCTTGTCGCAGGAGCGGGTGAACTCGCCCGGCGTCCCGAAGGCCACCATGATCGTGGCGTGCAGCTCGGTACCGTCGGTGCAGCGGACGTGGTACGCCAGCTCGTGCAGGTTGTTGGTGAAGGCGTCCTTGCTGTGCGTGCCCTGGTGGATCTTGGTCAGGAAGTCGCACTGCACGCCGATGTTCACCCGCTGGGCGCCCACCGTCCGCTGCAGCTCCACCCCGTTCTCCCATTCGATCTTGTGCCCCACGTGGTCCTCGAGCCGGGTGCCCGCCGGGTCCCAGGTCTCGAGCGCCTCGTTGGCCACGCCGAAGGGGATCGGCCCGGTGCTGCCGTAGAGCCGTGAGTGCTTCGGGTTGCGGCCATGCTCGTGGCCGAAGGTGCAGCCGGTCTTCGGGTCCACCGGCGGGTGCCAGGTGGGATAGAGCTTCCCGTCGGGGCCCACCACGCTGTAGCCGTCGTGGATCTCCTTGGTGCAGCTGTCCCAGTGGCTCGGCGTCCAGCGGCCGTAGGCCTGGCTCACGCCGGTGGGGGCCGGCCCGCCGCCGGCGCCGTCCTCCCGCTGGCAGGCGGCCAGCGCGGCGGCGCCAAGCAGCAGCGCGGCCAGCGCCTGGCGAGGGGCGGCAAGGGACATCGGAGACCTCATGGGACGGTACAGGAGGAAGAACCGGGCCAGCATGGGCTGGGCCGGCCGGGACGGCTGTAGCGGAATCTGACGGGAGAGGCGGGGGGATGCGGTGCCGCGGATCACGTTCTCAAGACGTTGCCAGGTAAGGTCTTATGAACCTGCCTCCTGCTCCCCGGACGGACGGCTGGTGAGCACGAACAGGGCGGCGGCCGGCGGCGGCCCGACGACCCGGTTGCGGCCCGCCTCCTTGGCCTCGAAGAGCCGGGCATCCGCCCGGTCCAGCAGGTCTTCCGCACGGGTGCCGTCGTAGCCGTAGGCGGCCACCCCGATGCTGATGGTGACGTGGCCCAGGCCGCTCCGGCGCGGCAGCGCGATCGCCAGGCTGTCCACCATGCGGCGGATGGCCTCGGCCCGCTCCATCGCCGCGTCGGGGTGCATCCCGGGAAAGAGCGCCACGAACTCCTCCCCGCCGTAGCGCACCACCACGTCGCTCACCCGGCTGTCCCGCTGCAGCGCGCCGGCCACCACCCGCAACGCCACGTCGCCGGCGGCGTGCCCGTGGGTGTCGTTGAAGTCCTTGAAGTGGTCCACGTCGAGCATCAGGAGCGCCACCGGCTCGCCGTAGCGCCGCGCCCGGGAGAGCTCCGCCGTCACCCGCTCGTCGAAGTAGCTCCGGTTGGGGAGCCCGGTGAGCCGGTCGCTGCGCGACTGGCCCCGCAGCCGCTGGCTCCGGAGCACGATGGCCACCGCGAGCAGCGTGGCCACGCCGAGGAGCACCAGCCGGGAGACCTGGGTGGCCCAGTCGAAGGCGCCGTAGCCGAACTGGTCGAGCGACGGGTCGGCGAGGTCGAAGCGGTAATGCGCGGTGAGCACCAGGGCGAGGTACTGCGCCATGGCCAGCCCGCCCGCCGAGAGGCAGATGCGGGTGTCGTAGCGGAGCGCGGTGGCGCCCACGGCCACGAAGTACACCTCGAAGAGCAGCCGGCTGTTCACCGTGGTGAGGGGCTGCCCCACGGTCAGGAAGGCCGCGAGGGCCATGCTGACGCAGCTCACGTCGAGCAGGCTGGTGGCCAGGCCGAGCCAGGGGCGGTAGAAGTTGCCCCGGAGCAGCAGCTGCGCGCCCACCGCCAGCCCGAATCCCACCAGCCCTGCCGCGAGACCCACCAGGCCGGCCATGCGGTTGGCCGGGTCGAGCACCAGGTTGATGATGGGGATCGGCAGCAGCAGCAGGATGAGCACCGTGCGCACCTTGGCCACGAGCAGCTCGCCCTCCGCGCCCGCGTCCATCTGCAGCGGGTCGGGGGGCTGCACCACGCGCCGCCACAGCGGCAGCTCCGGCTCCACCGGCGCGACTTCCGGCGCGCTGATGGCCCGCGAGCGCCGCCGGGAATGCAGGTAGCCCTGGGTCACGTCACATCAACCGGTACTTGGGACCGGAGCCGCCCTCGCGCGGGGTCCACCGCGGCCCGAGGACGTCGGTGGCCTTGCAGTCCACGCAGTTGGGGGCGTTCACCCGCAGCTCGTCACCCACCCGCTCATACACGCCGGCGGGGCAGAGGTGGGCGTAGAAGTCCGCCACCTCGGGGGCGATGTCCGGCCCCACCAGCAGGTGCTGGGGAATGGTGTCGCGGGTGGCGTTCCCCGACTTGAACACGGCGTCGAGCTTGCTGAAGGTGAGGACGCCATCGGGCGCCGGCTCGGCGGCCGGGCGGCCCGGCGGCTCGGGCTCACGGGGACGCTCGGCGTCCTCGTGCATCGGGATGCGGCCGCCGGGGAAGGCCCCGCCGGTGAGGGTCATGAGCCCCGCCTTGATGCCGCCCCGGATCATCCCGTCCTTGAAGGCCAGCCGCATGTTCCGGGTGCGGTACATGTCGCCCACGATGTAGCTCTCGTTCACCATCCGGTCGTACGCCGCGAGCTGCGCCGCGGAGGTATCGCCGGCCTTGAGGGCCTGGAACGCGGCCCGCGCCGCGTAGATCCCCGACTGGATGGCGTAGTGCACCCCCTTGAGCGAGGGCACGTCCACGAAGCCCACGGTGTCGCCGGCCATGAGCAGCCCGTCGCCGGAGCGGCGCGCGGGCAGCGCGTAGTAGCCGCCCTCGGGGATGGTCTTGGCGCCCCACTCGAGCAGCTCGCCGCCCTCGAGCCAGGGCCGGATGAGCGGGTGACCCTTGAGCCGCTGCAGCAGCTGGTGCACGTCGAGCGCCGCCTCGCGGTAGTCGAGCCCCACCACGATGCCGAGCGAGACCATGTCGGGACCGAGCGGGTACATGAAGGTGCCGCCGAAGGCGGTGCTCGGCAGCGGCCAGCCCAGGGTGTGGATCACCCGGTCGAGCGGACGCCGGACCTTCCAGACTTCCTTGACGCCGAGGGCGAAGATCTGCGGGTTCTCGGACCGCACCTGCTGCCACTCCCGCCACGCCTGTCCCAGGGTGCCGCGGGTGCCCTCGGTGAGGATGGTGATCTTCGCGGTGACGTCGGTGGCTTCCTGGTAGCCGTCGCCGGGCTGCCCCTCGCGATCGAGGCCGGTGGGGGTGGTGCGCACGCCGGTGACCGCGGTGCCGCTGGCGAGCAGCGCCTCGGCCGGGAAGCCGGGGAGGATGTTCACCCCCAGCGCCTCGGCCTGCTCCCCGAGCCAGCGCACCACCTCGCACAGCGAGGCGGTGTAGAATCCCTCGTTGTGCATCGTGGGCGGGGTCGGGATCTTGAACGAGCCGCCCTCGGTCAGGAAGTAGACCGCCTCGCTGCTCACTGCCTGGCGGAAGGGGAACTCGCTGTCCGGCTTGTCGGGGAACAGTTCCCGGAGCGCCACCGGGTTGATCACCGCGCCGCTCAGGGTGTGCTCACCCAGGCTGCCGGCCTTCTCCAGGACGGCGATATTCACGTCCGGGAAGCCGGAGCCGGTGGCCTGCTCCCGCTGCACCAGGCCGGCCAGCTCGATGGCCCCGGCCAGCCCGGCGGGCCCGGCGCCCACGAAGACCACGTCCATCTCCAGCGCCTCGGCGCTGGGGGGGGCGGTCCGGATCAGCTGGTCGAGGGGGAGGCCGCGCTGGTGCCGGCGGGGCAGAATCGGGGTCACGGGAAGCCGTTCCTCTGAGGGTACCGGAAGGGTGGGGGAATATAAGGTGCTATCGGCCGGGGGCGAGGTGACCCGGAGGGGGGTCCGATGAGGCTGGACGGCGCATTCCGGGACCCCTGGGTCTGGGGACAGTTCACCCTGGCGGCGCTCCTGTGCGGCGGGCTGCCCTGGCTGGCCGGCCGGACCTCGCCGGCGGGGCCGGCGGGCTGGCTGCTGCACCCCGGGGGGCCCCGCTGGCCCGGCCTGCTCCCCCTCGCCGCCGGGCTCGGCTTCGCCGCCGCCGGGGTCGCGGCGCTGGGCCGGAACCTGACCCCCGCCACCACCCCTGTGGCCGATGGCGCGATGGTCGAGGCCGGCGCCTACCGCTGGGTGCGCCACCCCATCTACACGGGGGTGATCCTGGCGCTCTCCGGGGCGTGCTGGCTGCTGACCGGCTGGACCGCCGGGCTGCTGGCGCTGGGGGTGACGTGGGGGTACTTCGACCGGAAGGCGGCGGTGGAGGAGCGGAAATTGGTGGCGCGCTACCCGGGATACGCCGCGTATCGTGCCCGGGTGCCCAAGCTGCTGCCCTACCGCATCCCGCTATAATCCAGCACCAGACCACCCCCGTACCTCTTTCCGGCCAGGCCATGCAGGCACCGCAGATCCCGGGGTTCCGCCCCGTCCCGTTCACGGGCGTCATCTACGTCATGGCCGAGGCGGCGCGCCACGGCTACCGCTACGGCCACCCGGAGTGGTGCAACCTCGGCCAGGGGATGCCGGAGACCGGCCCCCTTCCCGGGGCGCCGCCGCGGGTCGAGGCGGTGCAGATCGCGCTCGACGACCAGGAGTACGCCCCGGTGCCCGGGATCCCGGAACTCCGGCAGGCGGTGGCGGCGCTCTACAACACCCTCTTCCGGCAGGGGAAGGCGTCGCAGTACACCGAGAAGAACGTCTGCATCTGCGGCGGCGGGCGGGCGTCCCTGACCCGCGCGGTGGCGGCGCTGGGCGAGATCAACCTGGGGCACTTCCTCCCGGACTACACCGCCTACGAGGAGCTGCTCGACATCTTCAAGCTGTTCAGCTCCATCCCCATCCTGCTCGACGGCGCCCGCGGCTACGAGTTCTCGGTGGACGACCTGCGGCGCGAGATCACCGGCCGCGGGCTCTCCGCCGTGCTGCTCTCCAACCCCAACAACCCGACCGGCCGGGTGATCCAGGGCGGCGAGCTGGAGCGCTGGGTGGCCACCGCGCGCGAGCTGGCCTGCGCGCTGCTGCTGGACGAGTTCTACTCCCACTACGTCTGGACCGGCAGCGGCGACGACGCCATCGTCTCGGCGGCGCGCTACGTCGAGGACGTGGACCGCGACCCGATCGTCATCTTCGACGGGCTCACCAAGAACTGGCGCTACCCGGGATGGCGCTGCACCTGGATCGTGGGCCCGCGCGCGGTGATCGACGCCGTCTCCAGCACCGGCTCGTTCCTGGACGGCGGCGGCAGCAAGCCGCTGCAGCGCTCGGCGGTGCCGCTGCTCGCCCCCGAGGTGGTGCGGGCCGAGACCGCCGCCATCCGCACGGCGTTCCTGCGCAAGAAGCAGATCCTCAAGTCCGGGCTCGAGGCCGCCGGGATGCGGCTCGACCTCGACCCCGACGGCACCTTCTACTGCTGGGCAGACGTCTCGGCGCTGCCGGCGGGGCTCAACGACGGGATGTCGTTCTTCAAGGCGGCGGTCAAGGAGAAGGTGATCTGCGTGCCGGGCGAGTTCTTCGACATCAACCCCGGCAAGCGGCGCAGCGGCCGCCCCTCGCGCTTCCGGCAGTACGTGCGGTTTTCCTACGGCCCCGAGGAGGCGTCGGTGGCCGAGGGCGTGGCGCGGATCCAGCGGCTGGTGGGGGGACGGTGAGACGGCAAGGGCGGTAAGGACGGTAAGGACGGTAAGGGCGG
>JBGAPX010000084.1:0-16498 GCA_044221045.1 Gemmatimonadales bacterium | reverse complement strand
CGGTGCCCATGACGCTGCAGCCGCTCGCGGTGCTGCTGGTCGGCGGGCTCTTCGGCGCCGCCGCGGGCGCCGGCGCGCTCGTGCTGTACCTGGTCGCGGGCGCCTTCGGCGCGCCGGTGTTCGCCCCGATCGGGCCGCAGGGTCTGGCGCGCCTGTTCGGACCCACCGGGGGCTACCTGCTGGCCATGCCGCTGGCCGCCGTCGTGGTGGGCCGCCTGGCCGAGCGCGGCCGCCTGGTCCGATCGGTGCTCGGGGCCGCCCTCGGGATGATGGTGATCCACCTGGGCGGGTGGGCGCAGCTGGCCGTGCTCACCGGGAATCCCGTCCAGGCCCTGCAGGTGGGGACCCTGCCGTTCATCGCCCAGGACCTCCTCAAGGTGGCGCTCGCCGGGCTGGTGCTCTGGCGAGGACACCACGCGCTCCGCCTGCGCGCGTGACCGCAGCGCCGGCGTCCCGCCCGCTTTCCCCGCCGCGGGCAGTCGGCTGGGCCATCCTGTTCCTGGTCGCCGGCTTCGTCCTCATGGTGGCGCTCTACGCCGTCGGGGCGTTCCTGGCCGGCGGATTGCGCGGCCAGCAGGGCGCCCGGCTCATCCTGCTGCAATCCGCTGCCGGCCTGCTCGCCTTCGGCCTGCTGACGTGGGGGCTGGGCTATCGGTATCTCGGGCTCTCCCTCGCCGAACTGCGGTACGCAGTCCCGGGCGGCGCCCGGAGCGGCTTCGGCCTCGGGCTGCTGCTTGGCTGGGCGCCGGCCGCCCTGGCGCTCGGGCTGTCCCTGTCGGTCGGCGGTGCGCGACTGCTCGATGACAGCGGCACGGCCGGCCAGTATGCCGGATCCGTGCTCCGTACCACGCTCCTGCTGGCGCCAGCCGCCCTGCTCGAGGAAGTGATGTTCCGCGGGGTGAGCCAGGTGCTGCTGGCCCGGGCGGTCGGCCGTGGGCCCGCGGTGCTGGCCCTCTCGGGGCTCTTCGCGCTCGCGCACGTCTTCAATCCCAACACCACTGCGCTGGGACTGCTCAATATCGGGCTGGCGGGGGTGTTCCTGGGCGCCGCGTTCTACACGCCGGGCGGGTTGTGGGCGGCGTGGGGGGCGCACCTTGGGTGGAACGCCACCCTGGCGGCGCTCGATGCGCCGGTCAGCGGACTCCCGTTTCCCATCCCCCTCATCAACTACGAGCCTGGCGGCCCCGCGTGGCTGACCGGCGGGACCTTCGGCCCGGAAGGCGGGCTGCTCGCGACGGTCGCGATCGTGCTCGCCACCCTGGCCGCCTGGCGGTGGAGCCGGAAGGAGCAGTTCGCATGAAGGTCGCGGTGATCGGCGCGGGCACCATGGGCAACGGAATCGCCCAGGTCTTCGCCATGCACGGCCACGCGGTGACCATGGTGGACGTCTCCGCGGCGGCCCTGGAGAAGGGGACCGCGGCGGTGCAGGCGAGCCTGACGCGCATGGTCAAGAAGGGCACGGTCACGGCGGCGGCCGCCGCCGAGGCCGTGGCCCGGATCGGGGTGGCCTCCACGGTCGACGCCGCGGGCGACGCCGCCCTGGCCATCGAGGCGGCCACCGAGAATCCGGCGCTCAAGTTCGAGATCTTCCGGCAGCTCGATGCCGCCTGCGGGCCGGAGGTGATCCTGGCCACCAACACCAGCTCGATCTCGATCACGGAGATCGCGGCCCGGACGCGGCGGCCGGCGCTGGTGATCGGGATGCACTTCATGAACCCGGTGCCGGTGATGGCGCTGGTCGAGGTGATCCGGGGCCAGGCCACCAGCGACGCCACCACGGCGCAGGTGATGTCCCTCGCCACCGCGCTGGGCAAGACGCCCGTCGAGGTCAACGACTACCCCGGGTTCGTGAGCAACCGGGTGCTGATGCCGATGATCAACGAGGCGATCTTCTGCGTGATGGAGGGGGTGGCCACGCCGGAGGCGGTGGACACCGTGATGAAGCTCGGGATGGCCCACCCGATGGGTCCGCTCATGCTCGCGGACCTGATCGGGCTGGATACCTGCCTGGCCATCCTCGAGGTGCTCCACCGCGGCCTCGGCGACGACAAGTACCGGCCCTGCCCGCTCCTGCGCCGGATGGTGGCGGCGGGGCAGCTGGGGCGGAAATCGGGGCGGGGCTTCTACACCTACTAGGCCCCGGCGCGTGGCCGGGCCCGCGGGATTCCTTCCTGGGGAGTGTATGGACACGTTCAAGGCGATGGCGGCGTATCATCACGAGCAGCTGGTGCTCTGCCACGAGCCGTCGTCCGGCTACTACGGCATCATCGCGATCCACGACACCACGCTCGGGCCGGCGCTGGGCGGCACCCGCTTCTGGAACTACGCCTCCACCGACGACGCGATCACCGACGCGCTGCGCCTGGCGCGGGGCATGAGCTACAAGTCGGCGGTCGCGGGCCTCAACCTGGGCGGCGGCAAGTCGGTGATCGTGGGGGACAACAAGCGGAAGGACCGCGAGGCGGTGTTTCGCGCGCACGGCCGGTTCATCGAGTCGCTCAAGGGCCGCTACATCACGGCCGAGGACGTGGGCACGAGCCCGGCCGACATGGAATACGTCCGCATGGAGACCAGCAGCGTCGCCGGCCTGCACGGGCGCTCCGGCGATCCCTCGCCGGTCACGGCGTACGGGGTGTACGTGGGCATGAAGGCGACCGCCAAGGTCCGTTGGGGGTCCGACAGCCTGGCCGGCAAGCGGGTGCTGGTGCAGGGGTGCGGCAACGTGGCGAGGACCCTGTGCGAGCACCTGCACGCCGAGGGCGCCAAACTGACGGTCACCGACATCGACGCCGACAAGGTCAAGCGGGTGGTGCAGGCCACCGGCGCCGAGGCGGTGGCGCCCGAGAAGATCTACGACGTGCCGGCCGACATCTACTCGCCCAACGCCCTGGGCGCGACAGTCAACGACGACACCCTGGGCCGGCTCAAGGTGGAAGTGATCGCCGGCGGCGCCAACAATCAGCTGGCCGAGGAACGGCACGGCGACGAATGCGAGCGGCGCGGGTTGCTCTACGCCCCGGACTATGTGATCAACGGGGGCGGCGTGATCAACGTCTACGGCGAGCTGATGGGCTGGGACCACGACCGCGCCAAGCGGAAGGCGGCCCAGATCTACGACACGCTGCTGAGCATCTACGCCACCGCCCGGGAGCAGCGCATCCCGACGTACCAGGCCGCCGACCACGTGGCCGAGGCGCGCATCCGCGGCGTGGGTACCATTGCCGGGATCCGGGTCTAGGGACCCGGGGCGGGCGCCGGAGGGGCGCCGCCCCTTACAAAACGACATGAATTTTTATACACTTCCCCATGGCTGAAGTCATTCCGATCGGCGCCGACCACGCCGGCTTTGCGCTCAAGGAGCGGCTCAAGCAGGAACTGGCCGCCCGGGGCTACGCGCCGCTCGACCTGGGTACCCACTCCGCCGACAGCACCGACTATCCCGACTACGCCCACCCCGTGGCCCAGCGGGTGGAGCAGGGCGAGGTCGCGCGGGGCATCCTGCTGTGCGGGACGGGGCTGGGGATGGCCTATGCCGCCAACCGCCACCACGGTGTCCGGGCCGCGGTGGCGTGGACCCCGGAGGTGGCCCGGCTGGCGCGGGCCCACAACGATGCCAACATCCTGGTGCTGCCCGCGCGGTTCCTCAGCGAGCAGGACGGGATCGACATCCTGCGTGCGTGGCTGGACACTCCCTTCGAGGGCGGCCGCCACCAGCGCCGGGTGGAGAAGATCGAACCCTGAAGGGAGACGTCATGTCGCTGGACCACAACGCTTCGCTCCGCCACGCCGACCCCGAGATTGCGCGCCTCATCGACGGCGAGCTCCACCGCCAGCAGCACGGCCTCGAGCTCATCGCCAGCGAGAACTTTGCCAGCCGCGCCGTCATCGACGCGATGGGCACGCCGCTCACGAACAAGTACGCGGAAGGGTACCCCGGGAAGCGGTACTACGGGGGCTGCGAGGTGGTGGACAAGGTGGAGCAGCTGGCCATCGACCGGGCCAAGCAGGTCTTCGGCGCCGACCACGCCAACGTGCAGCCCCATTCCGGGGCGCAGGCCAACTTCGCGGCGTTCATGGCGCTCGCCAAGCCGGGCGATACCATCATGGGCCTGGCGCTGCCGCACGGCGGCCACCTCTCGCATGGCGCGGCGGTGAACCACAGCGGGGCCGTCTGGCGGGCGGTGCAGTACGGCGTGAACCCGGCCACCGGCCGGATGGACTACGACCAGATCCGGGACCAGGCCCGGGCCGAGCGGCCGAAGATCCTGATCGCCGGCGGCAGCGCCTACGCGCGCATCATCGACTTCGCGGCGATGCGCTCCATCGCCGACGAGGTCGGTGCCTCGCTGCTCGTGGACATGGCGCACTTCGCGGGGCTGGTGGCCGGCGGCGTGCATCCCTCGCCGGTGCCGCACGCCCAGGTGGTGACCAGCACCACCCACAAGACCCTCCGTGGCCCGCGGGGCGGCATCATCCTGTGCATTCAGGAACTCGCCGCGGCGGTCAACAAGTCGGTCTTCCCTGGCACGCAGGGCGGGCCGCTGGAGCACGTGATCGCCGCCAAGGCGGTCGCGTTCGGCGAGAACCTCACCCCGGACTTCAAGCGCTACGCCCGCCAGGTGGTGGAGAACGCGAAGGTGCTCGCCGAGGCCATGCTCGAGTGCGGCTTCGCGATCGTCTCCGGCGGCACCGACACCCACCTGATGCTGGTGGACCTGCGGCCCAAGGGACTGACCGGCAAGGAGGCCGAGGCGCTGCTGGGCCGGGCCGAGATCACGGTCAACAAGAACACCATCCCGGATGACCCCCAGTCGCCGTTCGTGACCAGCGGGATCCGCCTCGGGACCCCGGCGCTCACCACGCGCGGGATGGGCAAGGCCGAGTTCCGGCAGATCGCGCGGCTGATCGACGAGGTGCTCACCCGTCGGGACGACGCCACCATCGCGCGGGTCAAGGGCGAGGTCGGGGCCATGGCGGCGGCCTTCCCGCTGTATACCCCGCGCCGCGCTTGACCCCCTGCCGCCCGGGTCCTAGGATTCCGATGCCTATGACCCGGGTCCCCCTCCCGCGCCATGCCTGACTTGCAGTTCTCTCCTGACGTCCTGGCGCGCCTGCGCGCCGGGGACCGCCGGTACGACGAACGCGCCTACCTGTTCGTACTGGCGGCCATCGAGTATCTCCAGACCCAGCTGCCGGCGCGGCGGCATGTATCGGGGGCCGAGTTGTCGTGGGCCTGTCGCGATTTCGCGGTGCGCCAGTTCGGGCTGCTGGCGCCCGGCGTCCTCGGGTATTGGGGCGTGCGGCGCACCGACGACTTCGGGCGGATCGTGTTCACCCTGGTACGGGCCGGCCTGCTCTCGACGCAGCCGGCCGACCGCGAAGAGGACTTCGCGGCGGTCTATGAGTTCGCCCAGGCGTTCGGCGAACCCTATGCCTGGGAGGGCGTGGCCGCCCTGACCGCAGGCACCCCGTGCCCGGACGAGGTCTGACCTCAGCCCGGAAGAGGGACGATGGACATGCGCGAGTGGCCAGGATGCCGGAAGTGCGTGCAAGGAATGCTCATCCCGCTGTCCGACTACGGCCGCGACGGTGCGCCCATCACCTACAAGGCCTGGGTCTGCACCAATCCGGACTGCGGCTTCAGCCTCCGGATTGACAACGGCGAGATCTCGATCGGCCGCGCGATCGGCTTCTCCACGAAATAGCCCGCGGGTCGGGCGGTGGGGCCAGTCGCCATGTCGTTCCCCATCCTCTCGCCGGACGAATGCAGGACCTGGGATCAGCGGGCCGAGCGGGCCGGGATCGGCCTCGGCACGTTGATGGACGCCGCGGGCCGCGCGGCCGCCCAGGTCCTGGCGGCCCGGTTCGGGCACCGCCTCCCCGGCGGGGTCCTGGTCGCCACCGGCCCGGGGAACAACGGCGGTGACGGGTGGGTGCTGGCCCGCGCGCTGCATCGGCTCGGGGTTCCCGTCTTCGTCTCGCCGGCACCCGGCGCGCCTTCTCTCCTCAATCAGCAGGTGTCCGCGCAGGCCCGGTCGGAGGGGGTCCGGACCGTCGAGCCGGATGGCCCGTGGCCGCAGGCGCAGGTGGCCGTGGACGCCCTGCTGGGCACCGGGGCCCGCGGCGTGCTCCGGCCCGCCATCCGGGCGCTGGTCGAGCGCCTGAACGATCTCTCCGTCCCCATTCTGGCCCTCGATGGACCCACCGGCGTCGACCTGGATTCCGGCGCGAGCCACGGGGTGGCGGTGCATGCCGAGGTGTCCGTGACCTTCGGCGGCTTCCGGCGCGGCCACCTGCTGGCCCGCGAGGAGTGCGGCACCGTGGTCGTGGTGGACATCGGGCATCCGGAGGCGGACGCCGCCTGGCCGGTGCTCTTCACGGAGGCGGAGGCTGCCCGGCTGCAAGGGCGGCTCGGTGCCCGGGATCACAAGGGACGCCGCGGCCGCGTCGTGGTGGTGGGCGGGGAGGCCGGCATGGGCGGCGCCCTGCGACTCGCGGCTCGGGCCGCGTTCGCGGCCGGGGCGGGTCTGGTGCACGCGGTCGCGCCCGAGGCGACCATCGAGGCGCTGCGGGCGGCCGAGCCGGACCTCCAGACCCTGGCGCATGGCCTGGCCGCCCCGCTTGCCCCCGCGCTGCTTGGCCTGCTGGGGCAGGCCGATGCCGTGGTCGTGGGGCCCGGGCTCGGCCGCGGGGCAGGGCGGCGGGAGTTCGTCGCGGCCCTCGCCGCGGCGAGTGCACCGGCCCCACTCGTGCTGGATGCCGACGCCCTGAATGCCTTTGCCGAGGCCCTGCCCGAACTGGTCCCGCTGCTGGCGGGTCGCCCGGCGCTCCTCACCCCGCATGTCGGCGAATTCCGCCGGCTCTTTCCCGACCTGGGAGACGGGCTGGAGGCCGATCCCTGGTCCGCCGCCTCTGCGGCCGCCGCGCGGGCGGGGAGCGCGGTGCTGCTCAAGGGCGTCCCGACGGTCGTGGGGCACATCCAGGGGGCGCCATTGACCATCGCGGCGGGCAACCCCGGCCTGGCCACCGGGGGGAGCGGCGACGTCCTCAGCGGCCTCGCCGGCACGGCGCTGGTCCAGCTGCAGCATCCGGCGGCCGCGGCGGGACTCGCGGCCCTGGCCCTGGGCCGTGCGGCAGAACACGCGGCGCGGCGCGTCACGGCGCGCGCAATGCGCCCGATGGACGTGATCGCCGCGTTGCCGGAGTTGTGGCGGGCGTGGGAGGTGCTGCGTACCGCGCCGGGTGCGCCGCGGCCGCCGATCCTGTGCGAACTCGAGGCGCCGCAACGATGGTGACGCGCCGTGGTCTCGGGCTCGGCCTGCTGCTGCTGGCCGGGTGTGGGGAGCCGAGCGGCCCTGTCGGCCGGGAGGTTGCTGCGGTCCGGGTCACCCCGGAGTCGGCGGTCCTGCTCCCTGGCGCCAGCACCACGCTCCAGGCCGTCGCCCTGGACGCCAGGGGCGATACCCTTCGCGGCATCGCGTTCCAATGGAGCAGTTCCGCAGCGGCCACCAGCCTCATCGTCCTGGACTCCACCCGCCGCCGCGTCAGCGCCATCCGCCCAGGCACGGACACCGTCGTCGTCGTCGCGGCGGGCCAGAGCGCCCGGGCGACGATCCGGGTGGACTCCCTGGTGGCCGTGAGCGTGAGCATCCTCGGTGGCGATGTCACCGCCGGCCGGTGGGACTCCACGCTCCTGCGGATCGAGTCGCGGGCGGCGGATGGCCGGGTGCTCACGGGCCGCCCCGTGACCTGGGCAGTCTCGGACACCGCGCTCCTCGCCGTCTCGCCCCAGGGCTGGCTCGTCGGGCGTGCCGTCGGGGCCGCGGAGGTCATGGTACGCGTCGACAGCGCGGCCGACACCGTGGCCGTCCTGGTGACACCCGCCCCGGCGGTCCGCCTGGAGCTGAGCCCGGGATCGGCTGCGCTCCCGGTCGGGCAGTCCCTCGCCCTCTCGGTGGTCGCCATCGACCGGAAGGGGTTCCCCACCGACACCGTCGGCCTTGGCCTGTCCGTGCTTGATCCGTCCACGCTGGACCTCGGGGCCGGCGCCGCGGTGACAGGGCTGGCACCCGGGATCGGCCGGGTGCGCGCGACCCTCGGGCCCGTGTCCGATACCACCCGGATCTCCGTGGTGAACGGCGGCCTGTCCCTCCAGACCTCGGCGCAGGAGCTTCGCGCGGGGGACACCCTCCTGGTTCGCGGCGGAGGTCTCACCGGAGCCGCAGCCGTCATACGGTCGGGGCTGGCCGGTCGGGCGGATGCCGTCCCTGCCTTCGCCGCGCAGGGGGATTCAGTCCTGTCGATCGTGATTCCGTCCTCGCTGTTTGCACCGTGCCTGAGGGCAGGGGTAGTCGATACAATCGAGGTGGGGGTCGGCGCGCAGGTCGGTCGACTGGCGCTCCCGAGTCACCCTGCAGCCTACCCGCTTGACCTGGCGCCCGGGGAGCACCTGTACCCCGCTGTACCCAGTGCGCTGGCCTGTCCGGTGCAGCTCGGGGCCGGTACCTACGTGCTGATGCCCTTCCAGTGGGACCGGCCCCCCAGCCCCGTGGTGGCCGAGGATACCATCCCGGTCCGCATTGCGTCGGCCCCGGTCGATGGGCTCCCGGGCCCGGTCCCGGTGGGGCTCCGACGCCCGCCCGCGCGCAGCGCGGCGCCCGCCACGGATGTCCGCCTGGCGCCCGCCGGGCCAGGCGGGCCGCTTCGTCCGGCGCGACTCACCGACCCGGCGTGCACCCTCCCCACCACCATTGGTGACTCGGTGCCGATCGGCACGGCGCGCGACGCCAGCGGGAGGGTCGCCGGACTGGGTGGCCCCAGCCTCGAGCACTGGCGGGTGGTCGCCGTCAGCACGCACCTCGTGGTGCTGGTCGATTCCTCGAGCCACAACCCGTCCAGCGGCGGGCTCGAGTTCGTGGCCCGTCTCCGTGAGGTCGTCGATTCCTTCGAGTCGATCGCGGCGCCGACCTTCGACGGGCCCCTGGGCGGAGTGCCGAACAGCGGAGGGTACGGCCGGCTGCCGATGCTGGTCACGGCGGCATCCGGCATTCAGCTCGGCGGGCTCGCCTTTGCCGGCACGTACCTCCGGGGTGACTGCGTCAGTCCCACCCCGCCCGGCGAGACGATCTGGCTCAATGGCGTCCGGATGCTCCCGAGCAACCTCTGGAATGCCGCCGCGGTGGAGCAGGTGCTCTCGGTCGTGGTACACGAGGTGGCGCACATCGTCGACCTGAGTCCGGCGCGGCAGCCCCAGGGCTTCACGGGTCGACCCTGGGTCTGGGAGGGGTTCGCCACCCTGGTGCAGCACATCGTGGCGAATCGGGGGTACCCGAACCCGTTGACGGCGCAACTGATCGCCGACCTCGTCGGTTGCGTGCCACAGCGGCCCCTTGTCCGCACCTTCTCCTTCCGTTGGGTGACATTCTCCTACGTCGGCGCCTGCCACGCGGTGGGCAGGACGTTCGCCTATCACGGCGGGGGAGGGGCGCTCGGGCCGCTGTTCGCCCGGTGGGCCGGTCTGGCCGATCGGAGCAGCTTCCCGGCGATTTCGGCCGGGATGTCGCCCGGACCCGTGAGTGCGCGTGACGCGTTCGGGGAATACGCGCTCTCCTGGTATGCCGACGACTACGTTGTCGGCACCGCACCCGGACTGCAGGACCCGATGTTCGGCTTCGGCCATTCCGGGAACCCCTGGGCCGACCAGCGACTCCCCGACCTCGCGCTTCTCCATCGCCACGGCGGCATCGACGCGCTACTGCTGGAACCTGATGCCCTCATGGCCGAAGTCACGTTCGACGCCCCATTCTGGGTGTACGTGACGCGACAGGACGGCACCCCGATCCCTTCCGGCCACGCAGACGTCGCCGTCCTCAGGGTGCGCTGAGTGAGCTCCTGGCACCGGCTGTTCGTGCTGGGGCTCCAGGCCGCCGCGCTCTCCGGGCCCGCGCATGCGCAGGGGCGCGACTGGAGCCTGAACGATCGCGCCGTGATCGGCGAACTGGGACGCATCAATGCCCTCGCGGTCACCCGCGACCGGCTCTACGTGGTCAGCCCCGCCGGCATCCTCGAATTCAATCCCCCATCACGGCAATGGAACGGCCCGTGGCAACCTCCCGATCCGGGCCTCCTTTCGGGGGTGACGGGGGCCCTCGCCGATCCGCTCGACGGCTCCTTGTGGATGACGCTGCCCGGTGGCTGGGTCCGCTTCGATCCGGGCATCCAGAGCTGGGAAACCGGAACGGTGCCGGGCCGCGTGACGGACGCCGCGCTCGATGCCCTCCTGCCGGCGAGCGGGTTCTTCCTGCGGACGGCCAGTGGCTGGTATGTCGCGCAGCGGGGCGGCTTCGCCACGTCGAGTGCGGCCCCGCAGCGCCCGGCGCGGATTGTCTCCGCGGAGCAGGTGCTCCGCTCGGTCCCTGCCATCCAGGCGTCGACGGCGGCGCTCCGGGTGGAGGGCCGCCTGCGGGAGGTGCGACTCACCGCCGCGGCCCGGGCCGAGGGCTTCCTCGGTCTCGGCTGGTTCCTCGGCACCGATGGCGTGGGCCTTCTCTACTATGCGGATGGCGCGGGCCTGCCGGAGCGGTATCCGCTGGGCCTCCCCGCGGCGCGGGTGGAGGCCGTGTTCACCGGCAACGGCGGCGTCTGGGCGGTCACGCCGCGTACCGCCGGGTCCGACCCCGCGCTCACGTTCGTGGCCAGCGACCTCAGCCAGTTCCGCCCGTTCCAGGGGCCGGTGGCGGGAGGGCTTCCCCTTACCGAGGCCCGGCGCCTGGTGGGGCGCGGCTCCGACCTGTGGATCGCCACCGGCAGCGGGCTGCTCCGGATCAATCCGCGGGATGAGGACACCCGGCTGTTCGATGCCGGCCGCGGCCTGCCGGATCCGCGCGTGCTCGACCTGGCCCAGCGGCGGGGCAGCATCGCGGTGGGCACCATGCACGGGGTGGCGCGGTGGGATGACTCGACCGGACTGCGTCCGCTGGCGCCCCGCTTCACGGGAGCCGCCGGCGCGGTAGAAATCTCCGGGGACACCGTGTGGGTCGGGACGGACCGCGGGCTCTTCGCGGCGCTGCCCGACGAGCCCGACCTGTTGCAGCCCGAGGCGCTGCGCGAGGCCCTGAGCCTGCAGGCGCCCGTCGTGGATCTTGCCTGGCGGGGCGACACGCTGGTGGCCCTCACCGCCGAGCGACTGCTGTGGCGCGACCCGGGTTCGGGGCGGTACACCGCGGGGCCGCTCCTCGGCGCCGGGCTCGGACAGCTGCACACGGTGATCAACGGGGCCGGGGGCGTGTATGTCGCGGGTGCGCGCGGCGTGGGGTTCGCCACGCTGGCCACTCCGCTCCGGCGCACCCTCGGCGAGCCGGGCGAACTGCCAGGCTTGGTACGCGATATCGCGGTGGACGAGGACTACCTCTGGGTGGCCACCGACGCCGGGCTGGTACGCTTCCGGCGCGACCTGGTGGGGCGATGAGCGGGTCCCGGCTCGGGCCCGGGGGCGAGTTCGACCGCATCCGGCGGATCGCCGCGGCACTCGGACCGGTGGCGCCGGACCTGGGCGATGATTGCGCGGTGCTCCCCGCGGGTGGCGGCGAGGTCGTGCTGAGCACGGACCTCTCGGTCGAGGGCGTGCACTTCCGCACCGACTGGCTGGGCTTCGAGGAAATCGGCTGGCGCGCGGCCGCGGGCGCACTGTCGGACCTCGCGGCCGCCGGGGCCGCGCCGGTGGGCCTGCTCACGAGCGTCGGCGCGCCGCGGGGCGTGGATGAGGTGCGCGTGGTAGAGTTGATGCGCGGGGTCGGGGCGGCGGTGGCCGCGGTGGGGGGCGTGGTCCTTGGTGGCGACCTGAGCGCGAGTCCGCACTGGGTGGTGGACGTGACGGTGGTGGGACGGGCGGCGCGGCCGGTGTGGCGCAACGGGGCGCGGCCCGGCGACGGCCTCTGGCTGAGCGGCACGCCGGGCCTGAGCCGTGCGGCGCTGGTGGCCTGGCGGCGGGGCGCCACGCCGGAGCCCGCGGCGCGGCTGGCCTTTGCGCATCCGGTGCCGCGAATCACGCTCGGGATGGCGCTGGCCGCGGCCGGCGCCCGCGCCATGATCGACCTGAGCGATGGCCTCGCCGGCGACGTGCGGCACCTCGCCGCGGCGTCCGGCGTGGCGATCACCGTCGAGCTGGAGCGGATCCCGATCGCCGCGGCGGTGCGGCACGCGGCCGTGGCGGGGGAGCATCCCGCGCTGTTCGCGGCGGGGGGTGGCGAGGACTACGAGCTCCTCGCCGCCCTGCCGCCCGCCTTCACCGAGGCGGAGGCCGGCGTGCTCTCGGCCCAATACGGCCTCCCGCTCACCCGGGTAGGCACGGTCGCGGTGGGTGAAGGCGTGACGCTCCGCCTCGGCGGCCAGCCGGTCGCCCTGGGGGGCTACGACCACTTCGCATGATCGCGGCGCTGCGCTACGTCATCAGCATGTTCTGCTGCACCGTGTATCACGCCGCGCGGATTGTGTTCGCCGCGACGCGGGGGGAGCCGTATGTGCCCGGCGGGATCTTTGACGAGGGCCCCCGCCAGTACGCCCGGGACCTGGTGCGCATCAACCGGATCGTGCTCCGCGGCGAGGGGCTGGAACAGGTGGAGGGGCTCGGCCCCTGCGTCTTCGTCGCCAACCACCAGTCGTGGCTCGACATCATCGCGGTGCTGGTGCTGCTGCCCGGATCCGTGCGTTTCGTGGCCAAGCGGGAACTGGGCCGGGTGCCGCTGTTCGGGCCGGCGATGCGTGCCGCCGGCCACATCGAGGTGGACCGGCGCGACCTGCGTTCGGCCGTCTCGGCGTACGAGGAGGCGGGCCGGGTGATCCGGGGCGGGTTCTCCGCCATGGTCTTCCCGGAAGGCACCCGGAGCCGGGACGGCCGGCTGCAGCCGTTCAAGAAGGGCCCGTTCGTGCTCGCGATCGTGGCCCAGGTCCCGGTGGTCCCGGTCGTGATCCTGGGCAGTCACGAGGCGCTTCCCAGGGGCAGCCTGCGCCCGCGGCCGGTGCCCATCACGGTCCGCCTGGGCGACCCGATTCCGACCGCCGGGCTCGCCTACGCCGACCGGGATGCCCTCTCCGATCGGGTGCGGGCCGCGATGCTCGCCCTGGGCGCGCGCGCCTAGGGACCGCCCCCCCAGAGGCCCTTGGCGCACCCGGCCGCGGCCGCTTACGTTCCCCCCGTCGCACGAGCCGATCCCCCACACCCCAGGTCCCATGTCCACCATCATCGAAGTGCACGGTCGCGAGATCATCGACAGCCGGGGCAACCCCACCGTCGAGGCCGAAGTCGTCCTGTCCAGCGGCGCCACCGGGCGCGCCGCGGTACCGAGCGGCGCCAGCACCGGTGAGCACGAGGCGGTGGAACTGCGCGACGGCGACGCCAAGCGGTACCTCGGCAAGGGGGTGCTCGAGGCGGTCCGCAACGTCAACGAGGTGGTCGGACCCCGGCTCGAGGGGATGGCCGCCGAGGACCAGGTCTCGATCGACCTCGAGATGCTGGACATGGACGGCACCCCGAACAAGAGCCACCTGGGCGCCAACGCCATGCTTGCGGTATCCCTCGCCGTGGCGCGGGCGGCGGCACAGGATGCCGGCCTGCCGCTGTACCGCTACCTGGGCGGGCCGCTGGCGCGGGTGCTGCCGGTGCCCATGATGAACATCCTCAACGGCGGAGCCCACGCCTCCAACAACGTGGACGCTCAGGAGTTCATGGTGGTCCCCATCGGCGCCGACACCTTCGGCGAGGGGCTGCGCATGGGCGTGGAGGTCTTCCACGCGCTCAAGAAGGTCCTCACGAAGATGAAGCTGTCCACCGCCGTGGGCGACGAGGGGGGCTTTGCCCCGATGCTGCCCTCGAACGAGGCCGCGCTCGACGTCGTGATGGAGGCCATCCAGGCCGCGGGGTACGAGCCGGGCCGGGACCTTGCCATCGCGCTGGACGTGGCGGCCTCCGAGCTGTTCCAGGATGGCGAGTACGTCTTCAAGAAGGGGGACGGCAGCCGGCGTCCCGCCTCGGGCATGGTCGACCTCTACGCCGCCTGGGTGGACCGCTACCCGATCGTGTCGATCGAGGACGGCCTGGCCGAGGACGACTGGGACGGCTGGAAGCTGCTGACCGAGCGTCTGGGTGACCGGTGCCAGCTGGTGGGCGACGACCTCTTCGTCACCAACGTGGACCGGCTCTCCCGCGGCATCGAGCAGGGCGTCGGGAACGCCGTCCTGGTCAAGGTGAACCAGATCGGTACCCTGACCGAGACGCTCGAGTGCATCGAGATGGCCAAGACCGCCGGCTACGGCTCCATCATCTCGCACCGCTCGGGCGAGACCGAGGACACCTTCATCGCCGACCTCGCCGTCGCGGTGGGCACCGGGCAGATCAAGACCGGCAGCGCCAGCCGCACTGACCGGATCGCCAAGTACAACCAGCTGCTCCGCATCGCGGAGGAACTGGGGGACATCGCCCAGTATCCCGGGCGGGACCTCTACGCGCTGTGAGCCGGGCCCGGCTGGCCACCCTGGGCGTCCTGCTGGCGGCGCTGGCGGTGGCGCTCTTCGGCGGCGAATACGCGATCCATGACTGGCTGGCGCTGCGCCGGGACACGCGCGCGGAGCAGGCCCGGATCGACCAGCTGACGGACGAGGTGGATTCGCTCACCCGGTACCTGGGCCTGCTCGGGTCGGACCGCCGCCTGGTGGAGCGCCTGGCCCGCGAGAACATGGGGATGATCCGGCCGGGAGAGTTCCTGTACCGGATCGAGCCCGACAGCCTTGACGGGCGCTAGGTCCGCTGGGTAGGATATCCGCCCCAAGGCTGGGTAGCTCAGGTGGTTAGAGCACGGCACTCATAATGCCGGGGTCGGCGGTTCGAATCCGCCCCCAGCTATCCGCAGGGCCCGGACCCCCCGTCCGGGCCTTTCGCGTTCCTGCCTTCGTTCCCGAGGCCGCGAATGTCCCCTGGCGTGCTCGGCCTGCTGCTCCTTTCGGGACGGCTCGCGGGCCAGGACACACTGCCACACATCCCGGTGACCTTTGCGCGGCATCCGCGGCTGGTGGCGGCCGCCCGCGTGCTGCTCCAGTCGGCGGGGGGCCGCGCGGTGCTCGAGCGCTACGCCGCCTCGGGCTACGCCATCGTCTTCGCGGACGCCTCCGGGCGGGAGGCCAACAGCGCCAGTGAGCTGGCACGCGCCGCAGGTCGCGCCCCGGACTTCCTGACCGACCACCGTGGCCAGCAGGTCATCCTCTACAACGACACCCTGGCGCCGGTGCTGCTGGCGGTGGGCCTCACCCACGAGATCGTGCACGTCGCCGGACATGCGCCCGCGGGCTCCCGGCAGCTGGGCGAGGAGGAGCTCCGTGCCTGGAACGCCGCGCTGGACTATTTCCTGAGCCTGCCCGAGGCGCTGCGCGTCCAGGCCGAGCCCAAGTACGGGCCCTACGCGCGCTGGCGCGCGAGCCAGCCGTTGCAGTTCGCCGAGAGCCTGCGGTGCATCTACCCGGACACCCCGGGATGTCCCGTCACATCGCGGCGCCTGCCGCCCCCGGGCGGAACGGGGACCGTGGATCTCCCCGCTCCCTGAAGACCTCACGCCCGGCCGCGCCACGCACAAACCCTCCCGGCGCGGGCGGCATCCGATGAGTGTCCCCGTCGGGGCGGGTCCGGGGCGGGGCATCACTCGGGACAACCCAGGGAGGTCCACATGCTGTTGATCGGGAAATGGGCGGCACTGGCCGCGCTCGGCGTCGGGGCCGCGCGGCTGGTGGGGGGATGGGCCGTGGTATCGGTGGAGAATCCCCCGGAAGTCCTCCGTGCCGGGGCGACGTACCGCCTCGAATTCACGGTGCGGCAGCATGGCGTCACCCTTCTCGACGGACTCACCCCGCACGTCGTCGTGGCCGACCCCTCGGGCCGGCCGGCCGCCGGCGGCGGCACCCGGGTGCAGGCGCAGCCCGCCGGCTCCCCCGGCCGCTACGTCGCCGCCTTCACGGTGCCGGCTTCGGAGCGGGTCCTGCTGACGGTCGTGTCGGGCTTCGGGCGTGGCCGGCAGACCGAACTCACGCTGCTCCCGGTCCGGGTGCTCCGCGCGGGGGAGACGGTGGCCGCGATGGCCCCGGTGGACCGCGGTCGGCAGCTCTTCGTCGCCAAGGGGTGCGCGAGCTGCCACCTCAATGGCGACATCGAGGAATTCGCGCATGCCAACGAGAGTTACGCCTTCGGGCCGGAGCTCACGGGCCGGGCGCTGGAGGCCGCATATGTCCGCCAGCGGGTCACCAACCCGGCGAGCCTGCCCGCCATCGGCTCCGGCACCCTGCGCATGCCGCGCCTGGATCTGGCGGCGGCCGACGTGGACGCGCTGGTGGCGTTCCTGAGCCGGCCACGGGAGCGGGCGGCGCAGTAGGCCTCGACGGGCCCCGTGCCGGGTGGGTCCGGTCCCCTGACATCGCGGAGTCCTCCACCCAGAGCCCTGTCACCGTCCCAGCGGACGGG
>JBGAPX010000083.1:0-16579 GCA_044221045.1 Gemmatimonadales bacterium | reverse complement strand
GGCTCCGCGGCCAGGTGGCGGGCCACCCAGCGCTGCTTCACCGGGCCGATCGGCACCTCGAGCACCACCCGGCCGTCGCCCAACCCGCCCACCCCCGCGAGGCAGCCCCCCGGCCCCCAGGGCGGGGCCCCGAGCACGAACGCCCCCGGGCGCGCGTGCCAGGCGTAGGCCGCCTCGGCGGTGACCGGGAGTTCACTCACCAGCTCGAACGTCTGTGATGGCATGGCCCCTCCCTCCGCGGTGACGATCCGTGTGCCAGTGAACAATAGGGCCGCCGGCCGCCCGGTGCGTTCAGGGTTCCGGCGTCCTGGGCGCGCTCTGGACACCTCTCCCCCGGGACCTATCTTCTCCGCTCCGGCTGGCCTGATCTCCCGCGTCCCGTTGCTCCCGGCTCATGTCCAAGCGCATCCTCGCACTCCTGTCGCTGCTCGCCGTTCCGCCCCTCGCGGCGCAGGCCACCGACAGCTCGCCCTTCCGCCCGCTCGACCTCCCGGCCCCCAACCAGATCCGCACCGGCGCCGGGCGGCCGGGACCGGGCTACTGGCAGCAGCGGGTGGACTACCGGATCCGCGCCACCCTCGACCCGGCCACCCACGAGTTGCGGGGCCGCGCGGCGATCCACTACGTGAACCGTTCCCCCGAGGCGCTGCCGTACCTGTGGCTCCACCTGGAACAGAACATCTGCGCCCCGGGGTCCGTGACCAGCCTGCTCGACCAGCCGCCGCTGGTCTTCCTCGGCACCGCGTTCGACTTCTCGTGCAAGGGCTTCGCCGGCGGGGTCACGATCGAGTCGCTCACCCGGCTGGGGCGGCCGCTGCCGTTCACCGTCACCGGCACCACCATGCGGGTGGACCTCCCGCGCGCGATCCCGCCGGGCGGGGTCTACGACTTCGAGGTGGCCTGGCGCTTCACCGTGCCCCCGTACGGGGCCGGCCGCATGGGGCGCGACGGCACGCTCTATGAGCTGGGGCAGTGGTACCCGCGGCTGGCGGTGTACGACGACGTGAAGGGGTGGAACCACGAGCCGTACATCGGTTCCGGCGAGTTCTACCTGGAGTACGGCCGGTTCGACGTGGCCATCACGCTTCCGGCGCGGTTCGTGGTGGCCGCTACCGGCACCCTCGACAATCCGCTCGAGGTGCTCACGGCGACGCAGCGCGCCCGTCTGGCCCGCGCCCGTCTGGCCGACAGCGCCATCCCGATCATCACCCGCGAGGAGGCCGGGCAGCCGGTGGCCCGCCCCCGGCGGGAGGGGACGCTCACCTGGCGCTTCCACGCCGACAGCGTGCGCGACTTCGCCTTCGCCGCCGCCCCGGACTTCCAGTGGGACGCGAGCGGCTGGCGCGGCATCCTCATCCAGACCTTCTACCGGCCCTCCGCCACCCTGTGGGGCGAGGCCAACCACATGGTGCGCGAAGGGCTGCGCTACTACAGCCAGCAGTGGTATCCCTATCCCTACCCCCAGATGTCGAGCATCGAGGGGCCGATCGAGGGCATGGAATACCCGATGATGACCTTCGATCCCGCCGGCCCGACCCGCATCGACCTGCAGTGGGTCCTCGCCCACGAACTGGGCCACCAGTGGATGCCGATGATCGTCGGCAGCAACGAGCGGCTCTATCCCTGGATGGACGAGGGGTTCAACACCTTCATCGACCTGCGCAACGCCTCCAACTACTTCCTCGGCACGCCGTACGGTGACACCATCGAGGTGCACCCGCTGCGCCTGGCGCCGGAGCACACCGTGCCGGGGCAGGAACAGCCGCTCATCGCCCGGCCGGTCGAGGTGCGGGACCTGTTCTGGACCGGCTACCAGAAGCCGGCGCTGATGCTATCGCTGCTGCGCGACCAGGTGCTGGGCCGTGACCGCTTCGACGCCGCCTTCCGGGAGTACCTGCGTACCTGGGCCTTCAAGCATCCCACCCCGGCCGACTTCTTCCGGGTGATGCGGGATCACGCCGGCCAGGACCTCGACTGGTTCTGGCGCGGCTGGGTCTACTCCACCGCGCGCCTCGACCAGGCCGTGGACTCGGTGGTGGCGGTGAACGACAGCGTCACCGAGATCCACCTCTCCAACCGCGGCGGCCTTGTCATGCCGGCCACGCTGGCGCTGGTCCTGGAACAGGGCGACGCGCCCAATACCCGCTACGTGCGGCTGCCGGTGGACATGTGGAACCTCGGCCCTCGGTTCACCTACCGGCACCGCGGGCCCGAACGGGTGGTGGCAGTGACCCTCGACCCGGCCGGCGAACTGCCCGACGCCGACCGCGGCAACAACCGCTGGGCGCGATGAACCGGCGCCTGCTCGCGCGGCTCCTCGCCGCCGGCCTCGTCGCCCTGGCGCTGGCGCTCAGCCAGGCCCTCACCCGGCCGCCGGCGGCCGCCCCGCCGGCTGCCGGCCCAGAGGTCGCGCCGGCTCCGGCCTCGGCCCCCGCGACGTCGTCGGTCGGCTTCCGCGACGCCCAGCATCTCGCGGAGCACTTCCGGAAGCATGGCGCGGAATTCGGGGCGATCACCGAGGCGGAGTACCTCCGGCGGGCGCAGGCCCTCCGGGACCGGCCGGCCGGGGGCGACGTGCTGGAGGCCCGCCGGGCCGACGGGGTGGTGACCCGGTTCGACCAGGGGGATGGGGCCTTCCTGGCCTTCGATCCGGACGGCACGATCCGCACCTATTTCCGTCCCAACGACGGTGAGGCATACTTCAGGCGTCAGCTCAAGCGCCCAGCGGGCACTCCATGAACCAGCGCACCTCCGGCTCCAACGACCCCGTCCGCGACTACCTTCGCCGCAGCGGCGCATCCTACGCCGTCGTGGCGCAGGGGCTGCGCGGGCTGGTCGAGAACTGGGAGCGGGTGGTGGCCCAGGTGCTGGAGGGGTACAACCTGACGCTGGACGACTACCTGAACGACATGGACAGCCGCCAGCTGCTGGCCAACGCGCTGGAACTCGCCCCCGAGGAGGTGCGCGACGCCTTCCTGCCCCGGGTACACGACGCCGACATGAAGATCCGGCTCAACCTGGTGCCCGCAGGGCGCTGCCTCTGGGGTGGCATTGTCGCCGCCGATGAGGGATGGTCGGAGGACGCCAACTGGTGGTACTTCGAGCAGCCCCGCAACCCCGGGCCCGAGCTGCGCCGGGACCTGGAGGCCATGTGACCCCCGCGCTGGCGCTGTTCCACGGGCAGGTCGTGATCCCGCTCGACGGGCGGCCGGTGGCCATCGGCCGCCTGCCGGAGTGCGACGTCATGTTCGAGGGGTGGGAGGTCTCCCGCCGCCATGCCCGGATCGTGCCCACGCCCGCCGGCCCCCTGCTGGTGGATCGCAGCCGCTTCGGGACCTTCGTGAACGCCGCGCAGGTGGTGGCCCCGCTGCTGCTGGCCCCCGGCGACGTGATCCGCGTCGGCCGCTACGAGGTGCGGGTGGACCTGGCGCCGCCAGGGCTCTCCAGCCGCGCCTCCCGGACCGCCGGTGGGCGCTTCGCCTCGTGGCTCTCCCGCTTCGGACCGTCGGAGGTCATGGGGGCGGTCGCCGCCGTGGGCGGGGCGTGGGGTGCGCAGCGCCTCGGCGGCGGGCGGGTGATGATGGTCGCCGCCGCGGTGCTCGCCGAGACGGTGCTCTACTACCTGGCGCTGCTGCTGCGCGACCTCCGCTTCGAGTCGCGGGAGCGGCAGCGCGCCGGCCTCCCCTTCGGGCGTCGCGGGGTCGAGGACGTGCTGCAGAACCTGATCCGCGAATTCGGCACCGCCGAGGTGCTGGATACCCTGCTGCTCCGGCCGGCGACGTTCTGGGTCGGTCTGGGGATTTTCGGGCTGCCAGCCGGGATTCTCGGGGGCAAGGTCGTCGCCGACCTCCTGTTCTACGGGCCGGTGCTGGCGCGGCTCCACTGGCGCCTGGGATCCCGCTCCAGCGGCCCGCGCGACGTGGCCCGCCTGCGCAGCACCGAGGCCATTCCCGTCGCCACCCTGGGCCAGCTGCGCGAACTCGACGAGGCCCAGGCCACGACCCTGCCCATCATTCGCGACGGCGGGGACACGCCGCGCTCCCCCGCCTCCAACCGCTGACCGCCGCCCCCCGCGCTCCCGCATGACCCGGCCCTACGGCGCCCAGTCGATGGTCGCCCCGCTCCGGCGGGTGCTGGTGCGTGCCCCGGACGCGGCGTTCGGGGCCGCCGATCCCGCGCGCTGGCACTACACCAGCCGCCCGGACCTCCCCCGCGCCCGGGACGAGCATGCGGCGTTCGTGGCGCTGCTCGAGCAGGCCGGGACGGAGGTGCTGCGCCACGACCGCCCCCTCCCCGACCACGCCGACGCGATCTTCGTCCACGATCCGGTGCTGGTCACCGATCGGGGCACCATCCTGCTGCGGATGGGCAAGCCGCTCCGGGTGGGGGAGGAGGCCGCCGCCGGCGACGCCCTCGCGGCGGCGGGTGTGCCGGTGCTGGCACGGCTCTCGGGGGATGCCCGCGCGGAGGGCGGCGACTGTCTCTGGCTGGATGAACGGACGCTGGCGGTGGGACTCGGCTTCCGGACCAACGCGGCAGGGCTCGCCCAGCTCCAGGCCGCGCTCGGCCCGGCGGTGCAGGTGCTGCCGGTGCAGCTGCCGTTCGACCAGGGGCCGGATGCCTGCCTGCACCTCATGTCCCTCATCAGCATGGTCGCGGAGGACCTGGCCGTGGTGTATCCGCCCCTGATGCCGGTGACCTTCTGGGAACTGCTCCGGTCCCGCGGCATCCGGATGGTCGAGGCGCCGGCGTCCGAGTACGCCGCCATGGCCACCAACGTCCTGGCGCTCGCGCCCCGCCGCTGCCTGATGCTCGAGGGCAACCCGGTCACCCGCGCCCGGCTCGAGGCGGCGGGGTGCGAGGTGCTCACCTACCGGGGCGACGAGATCTCCCGCAAGGCAGAGGGAGGCCCGACCTGCCTCACCCGTCCGGTGTGGCGCGCCTGACCTCCCCGCCTCCCCGCCTAACCGCCCAACCGCCTTACCGCCTTACCGCCTGCCGCACCAGGATGAGATCGGTGATGTTGTCCATCGTCAGCAGGCCGGCGATCCGGCCGGTGCTGTCGAGCACCGGGAGGGCGGGAAGGCCGCTGCCCCGCAGCCGGTGGAGCGCCTCCTCGAAGGGCAGGCCGAGCGGAAGGCCCGGGACGCCCGTGGTCATGGTCTCCGCGACCGTCGAGTCAGGGCCGCGACTGGCCAGGCCGCGGATCAGGTTGTCGCGGGTGAGCAGGCCGATGACGGAGCCGGCGGTGTCCACCACCGGGAACTCGCGCTGCTCCCCGTCGAGCAGCAGGTCGACGGCGGTCCGGAGCGCCGCGTAGGCGGGGACGGTCTCGAATCGGGTGATCATCATCTGGTCCACGATGATGCCCTGACCCGCCGCCTTGGTCTCCACCGCGGCCGCCTCGGCCCCGGCCCCGAGGAAGACGAACAGCGCCAGGACCATGATCATCACGTCCTGGCTGAGCAGCCCGAACACTCCCGCCACCATCGCGATCACCTGGCCCACCCGGGCCGCCAGCCGGGTGGCGCGCACCATGCCGAGCCGCGTGGCGAGCACCGCGCGGAGCACCCGGCCGCCGTCCATGGGATAGGCGGGGATCAGGTTGAAGGCGAGCAGGAACAGGTTGATCGTGACCAGGAAGTGCGCAAAGCTCGAGTAGAGCAGCGCGATCCCCGCCGGGTCTCCCGTGAGCAGGGCGGGGACGGTGGTCCCGAGGAAGCGGGCGGGTTGCTCCCCCCGGGAGAGCATCACCCCACCCACCACGAACGCGATCGCGAGGTTCACCGCGGGGCCCGCGACGGCGATCAGGAACTCCTCCCGCGGCCGTTCCGGGAGCCGTTCCAGCCGCGCCAGTCCGCCGATCGGCAGCAGCACCACGTCGCGCGTCCGGATGCCGAACTGGCGGGCCGTGAGGATGTGCCCGTACTCGTGCAGCACGACGCAGGTGAAGACCGAGAGGGTGAGCCCGACCGTATGGATGGCCGCGGCGGCGCCGCCGGTCCGGTAGCCGTCGAGGCCGATGAAGAGGAGCACCAGGAGGAAGGTGAAGTGCACCTTCACGTCCACGCCGAGCAGGCGGACGAGCTTGAACGACCAGGTCATGGGCCAAACCTAAACAGAAAACCCGTCCGCGGGGTCGCGTCCGGGTCTTCATGGCCGGGTTCATGACCCAGGGCGGCCGCCTGGGGCCCCGAGGGGCTATGTCGTGCGCTTCCCCCACTATCGGCCGCCGGGGCGGGAACTTGAGCCGGCCACTTTCACTGGCCCGGCTCCCTCGCTAGAATTTTCCCCCTCTCGATTGCCCAGAGGTCGCCATCGCCACGCCCGTCTGGTCCCCCAAGGACTCCGAGAAGCTCTACAACATGCCCGGCTGGGGCCTCGGCTTCTTCCGGGTCAATCCCGAGGGCCGGGTCACGGTCCATCCCGATGGCAACGCCAAGCGCGGGCTGGACCTGTTCCAGCTGGCCATGGACCTCAACGCCCAGGGTGTCGGGCTCCCGATGCTGCTGCGCTTCTCCGACATCCTCCGGATGCGGATCCAGACCCTCGCCACCCAGTTCCAGCACGCCATCGCCGAGAACGAGTACGCCGGGAGTTACACCACCGTCTACCCGATCAAGGTGAACCAGCAGCGCCATGTGATCGAGGAGATCGTCGAGTTCGGCACCCCGCACGGCGTGGGGCTCGAGTGCGGCAGCAAGCCGGAACTGCAGGCGGTCCTCGGCATCAGCGACAGCACCAACACCGTCATCGTCTGCAACGGCTACAAGGACGAGGAGTACATGCGGCTGGCCCTCATGGGCCAGAAGCTCGGGCACACCGTCTTCGTGGTGATCGAGCAGCTCTCCGAGGTGGACACCTACCTCAAGGTGGCCGATGAGCTCGGCGTGCAGCCGACGATGGGCGTGCGGATCAAGCTGGCCACGGAGGGCGCGGGCCGCTGGGCCAAGAGCGGCGGCGAGAAGTCCAAGTTCGGGCTGTCGGCCATGGAGCTGATGAAGGTGCTCGACCGCCTCGAGAGTCTCGGCCGCAAGGACATCCTCCGGCTGGTGCACTTCCACCTGGGCAGCCAGATCACCGACATCCAGTACATCAAGGCGGGGCTGGAGGAGATCGGGCGGTTCTACGTGGAGCTGCGGAATATGGGCTTCGGGCTCACCCACGTGGACGTGGGTGGCGGCCTGGGCGTGGACTACGACGGCTCGCGCTCCACCCGGCCCGCCAGCATGAACTACTCCATGCGGGAGTACGCCAACGACGTGGTCTACACCCTGGGCGCCATGTGCAAGGCCGAGGGCGTGCCGGCCCCGCACCTCATTTCCGAGTCGGGGCGCGCCATCACCGCCCACCACTCGCTGCTGCTGGTGAGCGTCACCGACGTCGAGTCGCAGGTGGAGCCGCAGGTGCCCGACCTCGGCCCGGACCCGCACCCGCTCCTGGCGGAAATGAAGGAAAACCTGGAGTCCATCACCGGGGACCGGCTGGCCGAGGCCCACCATGACGCCACCTTCGGCAAGGAGCGGGCGCAGGAGATGTTCTCCAGCGGCGTGCTCACTCTCCGCGACCGGGCCAACGCCGAGCAGTTGTTCCTGGCCACCATGACGCGGCTGGCCCGGCTGGTCGAGAGCGAGCGGGCCGAGCATCCCGAGATCTGGGCCGACATCGAAGCCACCCTGGTGGACCGCTACTTCTGCAACTTCTCGGTGTTCCAGTCGCTGCCGGACAACTGGGCCATCGACCAGCTGTTCCCGATCATGCCGATCCACCGGCTCAACGAGCAGCCTACCCGGCGCGGCACCCTGCAGGACATCACCTGCGACTCCGACGGCGTCATCGACCGGTTCGTGGGCGGCCGCAAGGGGAAGCCGTCGCTCGAGCTCCACCCCATCAAGGACGATGAGCCGTACCTGCTCGGCATCTTCCTGACGGGGGCCTACCAGGAGATCCTCGGCGACCTGCACAATCTCTTCGGCGACACCAACGCCGTGCACGTGCGGCTTACCGACGATGGCTACGACATCACCGACCTGGTCCACGGCGACACCGTCACCGAGGTGCTCCGCTACGTCCAGTTCCAGCCGGCCGACCTCCTCACCACCTTCCGGCGCAAAGTCACCAATGCCCGGGACCTCACGCGGCAGGAGGCCAACCAGTTCATCGCAGACTACGTCGCTGGCCTCGAGGGCTACACCTACCTCGAGGGCGAGGAACTCCCCGGGCCCGACGGGGCGGCCTAGGCCCGGTCCATCCAGTGCCTGGTGTGACGGACGGGAAGCAGGGCTACACCTACCTCGAGGGCGAGGAACTGCCCGGGCCCGACGGGGCGGCCTAGGCCCGGTCGATCCAGTGCCTGGTGCGACGGACGGGAAGCGGTGGGACCACCGCTTCCCGTCTTCCGCTTTCAGGGAGTGCCGCTAGCGCCGGCTCAGCGCACGATCCACCGACGCGGCGCCACCGCCGCGGATCATCACCGCCACCGCCAGGCCCATCGCCAGCAGGTGGTACTCGTAGCCCTCGCCCTGCTGGCTCCCGTACCAGTTCATGAAGAAACCCACCTTCCAGTGCACCAGCACTGTCGCGACCAGCATGTTGCAGAAGACCCCGAAGGCGGCCACGCGGGTCAGGGCCCCGCTGATGAGCCCCAGCGAGCCGGCGAACTCCGCGGCGATCGCCAGGAAGGCGAACAGGGCGGGGATGTGCATCTGCCCGGTGAAGAACCCCATGGTTCCGGTGAAGCCGTAGCCGCCGAAGAGGCCCAGCGCCTTCTGCGCGCCATGGGGGAAGATGACGAGGCCGAGGGTGAGCCGGAGCAGGGTGGCCACCCGGTCGGCGTCGGTCTGGATCAGCTTGCGGAACACGGTCACTCCTTTAGTGATATGTCATTAGTCGACTAGTCAAGTAATTCCACGACAACAACGGTGCAGCTCAGCCGCCGGTTCCCTCCCGGATCCGGTCCAGCAGCCGGATCAGCGAGCGGAGTTCGGTCTGGGTCAGCGGGCCGAGGAGGGTGTCATCCGCGACGTTCACGGCCGGGTCCAGCCGGGCCAGCAGCGCCAGGCCGGCGGAGGCGATCCGGCAGGTGACCTGTCGCCGATCCGTCGGGCAGCGTTCCCGGCCCACCAGCCCCTTGGCCTCCAGGCGGTCGAGGAGGCGCGTGATCCCCGGCGTCTGCTCGATCATCCGGTCCGCGATCTCGAGCGTGGGCAGCCCTTCCGGTCCGGCGCCACGGAGGATCCGGAGGACGTTGTACTGCTGCAATGTCACGTCCTCCGATTCGAGCACTACGCCCATCCGCCGGCGGAGGAGGTCGCTGGTCCGCAGCATGGCCACGGTGGCTTCCTGCCCCAGGGACCGGAAGGGGCGGTTCTGCTTGAGTTCCTGCTGCAGGCGGCTGGGCTGGCTCTTCATGGGATTAGTATACAATGCATCTGTTGATTGGTCAAGTATCAACAATGCATCCAACGGCGGGCACGGCCGCTGGACGCTAGCGCAGCCGCGAGACCAGCCAGGCGGTGAGCAGGTCCAACACCTCGCTCGGAATGCGGGCATCGCCGAGCGCGGGATACTCCGCGGGAGAACCATCGCTGGGCGACGGCAGGAAGAGGTGATTGAGCCCCGGGAAGACCCGAACCTCCACGTGGCGGTTGCCGTTGGAGCGGATCGCCGCCGCCAGGGTGTCGGCCTGGCCGGCGGTGACCTGCCGGTCCAGGGCACCCTGCAGGATCAGCACCGGCTGGCGGACCAGGCGTGCGGCCCGCAGGGGTTCGTAGTGGCGGAACCAGCGGAGCCAGGGCAGGGCGGGCATGGAGTCCGCCCGCACCTGCCGTTCGGCCTCGGCCAGGCGCTCCGCCCGGACCTCCGGGCTCAGGTCCGGGGTGGTCCGGATGGGCCACAACACCTGGTCCACCAGGATCTCGGTCCCGTTCTTCGAGGGCCCCGCCAGCAGCACCAGCGCCGCCAGCGTCCGCTCCTGGGCGCCCAGCAACGGGGCGATCATGGCGCCTTCGCTGTGACCGACCAGCGCCACGCGGCGGGGGTCGAGATCCTCCTGCCTGCGCAACCAGCGCAACTGTGCCCGGGTATCCTCCGCCAGGTCCGCGGTAGTGGCGGAATCGGGGCGACCCGAGCTTCCCCCGGCGCCCCGGTCATCGCAACGGAGGCTCGCCACCCCCGCGGCGCCCAGGCGCTCGGCCACCTCACCGAACAGCCGATAGGCGGGCAGCAGGGGCCAGAGGTCCTCGTCTCGCTGTTGCGACCCGGAGCCGGTGATGGTCACCGCCACGGGGTAGGGGGGCCGGCCACCGAGCGGCCGGACCAGGGTACAGGCCAGCGAGAAGGTGTCGGCACCGGCGCCGGCAGGAACGCGGACCTCCTCCGCACGCCAGGCAGCGCCGGCTGGGGCGGCATAGTTGGGCGTCGGACGACGGAGACCCGCCAACGGCAGGAGCGTGTCGGTAGGGCTTGCCAGCGCCACCCGGACCCGCTGGGCCGGAATCGCGAAATCATTGAGGGCGCCACCTCGGGTCTGCCCCAGGATCTCCAGCCCCGCGAACCCGACCCGGACCGAGTCGCCGCGGTACCTGAGTTCGACGGACATGAGGGAGTCCGGTCCGGCCACGAGCACCTGGACGGTGGTGTCCCGGCCGGGAAAGCGCCGGACCAGCTCCGCGAAGGGGAAAACGGACTGCGGTGGCAGCACCAGGGCGGGGCGCCCGGCGCGGGTGACCTCGCGGGTGCTGCGGCCGAGCCGGCCCGTGATGCGCAGCGTGTCGCCATCCTGGTGCGCGGCATAGGTGCCGCGCGTGGTGTCGCCCGTGGCATTGGTCACGGACATGCCGAAATCGCGGAAGCCGTTGCCGTCGAGGACCGTCCGGCTGCTGACCCGGAGGTTGACCACGGGTACCAGGGTTTCCAGCACCAGGGTGTCGCCCAGGCGACGATAGCTCTCCCGGCCCAGTTCCGCGGTGCCCTGGTAGAGCCGGTAGGTCCCGCTGACCTGCGCGGCGCCCGGCCGGGTGGCCACAAGCGCGGCCAGGAGCAGGAGGGCGGGACCTCGGAGGTCAGCGCTTCGGCGCATAGGACTCGAGAAAGCCGCACTGACTGCAGCGCAGCGTGACGATGGCGTACCGGGGCTTGTCGCCCAGCTTGAGCCCGGTCCAGAACGATTTCTCGGGCTGGCCCTCGATCCAGGTCGCCTGACTGCGGCTGCCATGGTCGCCCTGGTCCAGGATGAAGCCCTCCTGGAAACGGCCACTGCACCGGGGACAGCTCGGGTGATTCATGGTACACTCCAGCCCATCGGGAGGTTCAGCTGCCGGAAGGCGGCCCTGCGGGCGGCGGGGGCAAGCGCCCCGCCTCCCGCAGCGCGCGCCTGAGGACGAACTCGATCTGGCCGTTCAAGGAGCGGAGCTCGTCGCCGGCCCAGCGCTGCAGGGCCTCGTGGAGCTCCGGCTCCATCCGCAGGAGAAACGGCTTCCGCTCGGCCACGGCTCACCGGCTCACTGGTAGAGGCTGCCGGCGTTCAGGATCGGCTGGGTGGACTGTTCCGAGCACAGCACCACCAGCAGGTTGCTCACCATCGTGGCCTTCCGCTCCTCGTCCAGGTGGATGATCTGCTTGCTGGAGAGGAGCGCGAGGGCCGACTCCACCATCCCCACCGCGCCCTCGACGATCTTCTGCCGGGCGGCGATGACGGCCGAGGCCTGCTGCCGGCGCAGCATCACGCCGGCAATCTCCGGCGCGTACGCCAGGTGGCTGATCCGCGCCTCGAGCACCCGGACGCCGGCCTTGGCCAGCCGTTCCTGGATCTCGCCCTTGAGCCGCTCGGCGACGTCCATGGTGTTCGTGGAGAGCGACATCTGGCCCTCCTCGTGGGCGTCGTAGGGGTACTGGTTGGCCAGGCCCCGGAGCGCCGCCTCGCTCTGCACCTTCACGTAGTCCTCGTAGTTGTCCACCTCGAACAGGGCTTCCGCCGCGTCGGTGACCTGCCAGACCACCACCGCGCCGATCTCGATCGGGTTGGAGGAATGGTCATTCACCTTGAGCTTGGTGGTCTCGAAGTTCCGGACCCGGAGGCTCACGGCCTTCTTGCTGAAGAAGGGATTGGCCCACCAGAGGCCCGCGGTGCGGACCGAGCCGACGTAGTCGCCGAAAAGCTGCAGCACGCGCGACTGGTTGGGCTGCACCGTGAACAGGCCGCACCACAGGATGATGAGGAGCAGCATCCCGCCCAGGCTGGGCAGCAGCAGGCCCACGGATTCGGTGCGGATCGCGGTGATGAACCCGTACAGCGCGGCGGCGGAGCCGAGCAGCAGGAGGGCGAGCATGAGCCCGCCGGAAGCGACCTTGCGTTCTGATTCGCGAATCACGAGCCTATCCTCGGTTGACGGTGGAAGCACAATGATATCATCGTGATACCGTATTGTCAATGCAGCACCAAGCTCATTGATTGGTAACGACTTAGAGCACAACAGCCCTGCAGGAGGCGATCGTGGGAACCATCAGGTCAGCGAAGCCCGGGGATCGTGAGGCCGTCATTCGGCTGACCGGGCGCCTCGCGGATTTCCCGGTGCCGGCCTGGCGCACCGCCGAGGAAATCGCTCGAGCCGACCTCCACCTGCTGCTCCCGGTGCTGGAATCACCGCGGCCGGAGGCGCTGCTGCTGGTGGCCGAACTGGAGGGCCGGGTGGCGGGGTTCGTCTTCGCGGCGGAACGCGAGGACTACTTCACCCACGAGCTGGTGGCCCACGTCGAGGACCTGGCGCTGGCCCCCGAGGCGGAGGGTCGGGGCCTGGCCCGCGGCTTGATGGAGGCGGTGGCCGCCTGGGCACGAGGGCGGGGCAGGCGCCGGGTGTCGCTCAATGTCTGGGCGCAGAACCGCCGGGCCATCGGATTCTACGAGCGGCTGGGCTTCCAGCCGGAGACGGTGCACTACCTCCGGGAGGTGTAGCTCACCCGGCGAGCCACCGGTCGCGGTGGTCGGCGATGAACCGGTCGTCGAGGAGGTCGGGATGGGCCGCCACGGCCCGCTCGATCTCCTCGGCTTGTCCGGGAGAGAGGCCCTCCGCCGGATCGAGGCACCACGTTCCTTCGAGCAGCCCCTGTCGCCGCAGGCCCTCGTGCACGCCGGCGATGCAGCCCCGGAATCCGTTGGCGGCATCGAACAGGGCGGCATTGAGTTCGGTCAGCGCGGTCGCGAGACGGAACCAGGCGGGGTCCAGGGGCGCTTCGTCCGGCAGGCGACGGATGGTGTGCAGCATCTCGACCGCCCGCCGGGTGCCCACCGCCCACTGCCCGAGCAGCCCGCCCACGATCCGGCGCTCCACGCCGTGCGGACCGCGGAAGCGGGAGAGCAGGTCGACCACGATGCTGTCGTCGTTGCCAGTGTAGAGCGCGATGTCGTCGCGGCCGGCATCGGTGACGGCGCGGACCACATCGAGGGTCTGGTACCGGCTGAACGGGGCGATCTTGATCGCGACCACCCCCGGGATCTCCGCGAATCGCCGCCAGAACCCGTAGGAGAGCACCCGCCCGCCCACGGCGGGCTGCAGGTAGAAGCCGACCAGTGGCCGGACGCCGGCCACGGCGCGGCAGTGGGCCAGCATCGCCTCCTCCGAGGCCTCGCGCCAGGCCGCGAGCGACAGCAGGAGCGCGTCGTAGCCGAGGTCGGCGGCGAGGGTCGCCTCGCGCATGGCCTGGGCGGTGTGGCCCACCACCCCGGCGATCGCCACGAAGCCCCGGGGTCGGGCATGCAGCTCGGCCCGGATGGTCTCCGCCGCGAGCGCCAGTACCGGCTCGAACAGCCCGTGGTGCGGGTCGCGGATGGCGAACTGGGTCGTATGTACCCCGACGGCGAGCCCGCCCGCGCCAGCCTCCAGGTAATACCGGGTCAGTGCCCGCTGGCGCCGCTCGTCGAGGGTCCGCGCCGCGGTGAGGGCCAGCGGGTGCGCCGGGATCACCTGGCCGGCGAGGAGGTGCGCCCGCAGCGCGGACGCGCCGTTGCTCCGTCGTTCAGAATTGCCCATCGCGCACCTCGAATCGGGTCGGCTTCCCGAGCTGCCGGCCGCCCTGTGCCACCCACGCCGCGGTCCATGCGATCATCGTCTCGAGCGTCACCGCAGGCGGCCCGAACCGGGCCGTCACCCTCGCGGCGTTGCTGAGCAGGGCGTCCGGCGCTTCCGCCCCCTCGAATCTCGCCGGCCGCCCGAAGTGCTCCGCGAAGCGCTCGGCCAGCCAGCGGATGCTCACCAGTTCGGGGCCGGTCAGGTTGAGCACGGTGGCCGGGCTCGCGGTGAGCGCCAGTGCCTGCAGCGCCCGTGCGTTGGCGTCCCCCTGCCAGATCACGTTCACGTGGCCCATGCGGAGTGGCACCGGCTCGCCGCCGTGCACCCGCCGGGCGGTGTCGAGCAGGACGCCGTACCGCAGGTCGATCGCGTAGTTGAGCCGCAGGATCGCGACCGGGGTGCCGCGGGTGGAGGCTGCGTGCTCGAACAGCCGCTCGCGCGCCAGGCAGCTCATGGCGTATTCGCCCACGGGGCCGACGGGGTCGGTCTCGACCGGCCCGCCGCTGGCGACCGGGGTGAGTGGATAGACGTTGCCGGTAGAGAAGACCACGGTGCGGGCGGCGGGAAACCGCTGGGCCACCAGCGCCGGCACCAGGGCGTTCATGGCCCAGGTGACGTGCGGGGCTGCCGCGGTGCCGAACTTCTGCCCGGCCATGAAGACCAGGTTCGGCGCCTCGGGGAGGCCGGCCACCGACTGCGGGTCGAGGAGGTCGGCAGGGAGGGTCACCACCCCGGCGGCATCGAGCGCCTGCCGCGTGCCCCGGTCACCGAACCGGGAGACGGCGATGACCCGGTCGGTCCGTCCCAAGGCGTCAAGCGCGCGCCGGGCCATGCGGGCCAGGCTCGGCCCCATCTTGCCACCGGCCCCAAGCACGAGGAGGTCCCCCGGCAGCTGCCGGAGGACCTCCACGACGCCCTCGGTGGGGCGGGAGAGCCGCTCGTCCAGTGATGTCTCGTCTGCCGGGCCGGCCTCCACCATGGTTGCGTCCTCCGGCACCCCGCGAGAGCCCCCGGTACCGCGCTACCGCCCGATCCCCGACCGTTACCCCCGCATGGCCATGGGCACGAAGTCGCGCTCATCGTAGCCGATGTAGATCTGCCGCGGCCGCGCGATCTTCTGCTCCTTGTCCCGCAGCATCTCCTCCCACTGGGCGATCCAGCCGGGCAGGCGGCCCAGGGCGAACAGCACCGTGAAGTAGTCGGTGGGGTAGCCCATGGCCTGGTAGATCAGGCCGGAGTAGAAGTCCACGTTCGGGTACAGCTTGCGCTTGATGAAGTACTCGTCCTCGAGCGCGATCCGCTCCAGCTCCAGCGCGATCTCGAGCTTGGGGTTGAGACCGGTCTGCTCGAAGACGTCGTAGGCCACCTTCTTGATCAGCTTGGCGCGCGGGTCGTACGACTTGTAGACCCGGTGCCCGAAGCCCATGAGTCGGCCATGCCCCGCCTTCACCGACTCGATGAACGCGGGGATGTTCTTCTTCTCGCCGATCTCGTCGAGCATGAACAGCACCGCCTCGTTGGCGCCGCCGTGCAGGGGGCCGTAGAGCGCGGCGATGCCCGCCGACACGGCCGAGAACGGGTCGACGTGCGAGGAGCCGACGCTGCGCACCGCGCTGGTGGAGCAGTTCTGCTCGTGGTCGGCATGCAGGATCAGCAGGATCTCGAGGGCGCGTTGCAGCACGGGATTGGGCTCGTGCCGGCCGCCGATCTCGAAGGTCATGTTGACGAAGTTGCCGATGTAGCTCAGGTCGTTCCTCGGGAAGACGTAGGGCAGGCCCCGGCTGTGCCGGAAGGCGAACGCCGCGATGGTCGGGAGCTTTGCGATCAGGCGGATCCGCTGCAGGTAGCGGTTGGCCGGGTCATCGATGTGCTTGGCATCGGGGTAGAACGTCGAGAGCGCGCCCACCGCGCCGAGCAGGGTCCCCATCGGGTGGGCGTCGTAGCGGAAGCCCTCGATGAACTTGATGATGTTGGTGTGGACGTAGGTGTGGTACCGGACGTCGTTCTCCCACTTGTCGAGCTGCGCCTTGGTGGGCAGCTCGCCCTCGAAGAGCAGGTAGGCCGTCTCCAGGAAGCTCGCCTTCTCCGCCACCTGCTCGATCGGGAACCCGCGATAGCGCAGGATGCCCTTGTCGCCGTCGATGAACGTGATGGCGCTGCGGCAGGAGGCGGTGTTCAGGAAGGCCGGGTCGTAGGCCATGAGGCCGAAGTCGTCGTCCGCGACCTTGATCTGCTTGAGGTCGGCGGCCTTGATGGTGCCTTCGGCGATCGGGATCTCGTACTGCTTGCCGGTGCGGTTGTCGGTAACCGTCAGGGAATCCTTGGCCACACGTCGCTCCTCGAGGTGGTACCGGGGGTGGGGTGGCAAAGATACCCAAGACCGGGCGGGGGGCGAAATGGGGACCGGAGGATCGCGATTCACCCGGCCGTCACCCGCCGCCGGTTAGATTGTCCGTCCATGGCCCCGCCCGACCTCGCCACCCGCGCCCGGGGCGCGCTCCTTGGACACGCCG
>JBGAPX010000082.1:0-16874 GCA_044221045.1 Gemmatimonadales bacterium | reverse complement strand
CGTGGTAGCGGTGCGTCCCTTCGTAGGTGTACTCCGCCATCCCCACCTGCCGCGCCTCGTCGAAGACCACCGTGTGGAAGGTGGTCCGTTGCTCCATGCCCTCGTCGTTCCGGAAGAAATCGAGCAGCGCCGCGCGGCCGTCGAGGCGGTAGCGCGTCGGGTCGGCGTACTGCACCTGCTCGGCGAAGTGCGCAGCCACCTCGTCGTAGGCGCGGCGGGTCCAGCCGTCGGCCAGGCGGGCGAGGAGAGCGCGGAAGGCGTCGGCGGTCACGGCTCGCGGGCGGGAGTGGAGTCGCGGCCGGCGGCGGGCTCCGGCTCGGTGGTGTGCGCGTACAGCTTGGCCAGCTCGGTGACGATCTCCACCACGCGCTTGCCGACGGGGTGGTCAGGCGGCACCTGCCGGTCCAGCTCCCGGGGCGAGAGGCTCGGATCGGCGAGGGGGCGGTAGGTGGTCTCGATGGTGACGCGGCTGGTGTGCAGCTTGGCCGGGTTGACCCAGGCACGGATCTGCACGATGTCGGGTCCCAGGATGCGGCCGCTCACCGGCTGCTTGGTGCCGGCGTCGAACCAGGCGGTCTCCACGTACCCGTCGCGCCGCTCCACCTTCGTGACGGGGAAGCTGTCGCTCTTCAGGACGTCGGCGATGGCGTCGGTGGCGGGGATCGGATCCAGCTCGATTTCCCCCGACGGCGCTCCCGTCACCGGCGCGAAGTACGGCCGGGGCGTGGTGGGCCGGCAGGCCAGGCTCGCCGTGACGGCGATCGCGAGGGCGAGGATCGTTGGGCGCATCGGGAAGGTCCGGGGCGTCGGTGAGTGCGGTGTCTGGGCGCCGGTATGGTGTGACTCAACGCAGAGGCGCAGAGGACGCAGAGAACTGCAACATCATGTGGTACGGTCGGGGCACCTCGAGGACGGCGCGGCTCCCGCGACCTCTGCGCGCCCGGCGACCTCTGCGCCTCTGCGTTGAGCTCGCGGGCGCCGGCCCGGCCGACGCCCCGGGAAACCTAGCCGCCGAGCGCCCGCCGCACCTCATCGAGCACGGCGCCGGCGATGGTCGAGGGCCGCGCGGGCAGCGCGTGCGCCGGCTTGATGCCGCCGCGCTCCAGGTGATCGAGCGCCCGCTCCAGCCCGAGCACCGTGCGCTCGGCCACGGGCCGGTGAGCCCGGCCAAAGCCGTAGACCATGGCCGCCGCAAAGGGCAGCGGCGCCGCCGCCACCAGGAGGTAGGGCGACATCACCGCCAGGATGATGGAGCCCGCCACGCCGAGTGAGGCGCCGGCGGCCACCCCGCCGATCATGCTTCCGCGCGCCGGGCGCAGGTCGGCCGTGAGCGCCACGTGCGCGTAGCCCTCCTCCAGCGCCGAGATGGTCGCGGAGACGAGCGACGCCTTGGACAGCATGAACGGTCGCCGTGAGGTGAGCTTGCGAAGGGTGGCACGCCCCGGCCGGAGGGGCTCCCAGGTGATCCGGCCGGGCTGCTGGCGCTGCACCTCGACGAGCTCCTCTTCCTGCATCCAGCGGAGCAGCGCCGCTTCCGCCTCCTCCACCGTCCCCTGCACCACCCGCTGCGCCGAGACGATGCCCGGGCCCATGGCCCGGTCCAGAAAGCCCTGCGCGGCCGGCAACGGCGCCTTGCTCTGCTCCTCCAGCATGGCCTGCCGGAGGTAGCGCTCGGGGATGCCCACTTCCTTGCCGAGCGCCATCACGTCGGAGGCGGAGAGCTCGTCGCCGATCTCGTGCTCGCCGGTCTGCAGCTCGGCGGCACGCTGGATGATCCGCTCCACGGCGGCGCGGTCGATCCGCGACGGCAGGTTGGGGGAACTCATGCTCGTTACGCTGCCTCCACCACCACGGCCTGCCCCTGCCCGCCGCCGATGCACGCGGCCGCAAGGCCGAGCTTCTGGCCCCGCTGCCGCAGCGCGTGCAGCAGGTGCAGCGTGAGCCGCGCCCCGCTGGCCGCCAGCGGATGCCCGAGGGCGATGGCGCCGCCATCCACGTTGGTGATCTCGCGGTTGAGACCGAGCTTCTGCTCCACGGCCAGGTACTGGGCGGCGAAGGCCTCGTTGATTTCCACCAGCGCCATGTCACCGAGCGCCTTCCGGGCGTGCTCCAGGGCGGCGTGCGCCGCGGGTACGGGACCGATCCCCATCACCGACGGGTCCACCCCGCTCACGCCCCAGCCCAGGATCCGGCCGAGCGGCTTGAGGCCCCAGCGCTGCACCATGTCGTCATCGGCGAGGACCAGCATGGCGGCGCCGTCGCTGATGCCGGAGGCGTTGCCGGCGGTCACCACGCCGTCCTTCCGGAAGTAGGGCGCCAGCCGGGCCAGACCTTCGGCGGTGGTGTCGGGGCGCATGTGCTCATCGGCGGCCCACGGCTCGGCCTGCTTCGTCTTGCGGTTGGTGATCGGCACCGGGGCCAGCTCGTCGGCGTAGCGGCCGGCGGCCCAGGCGTCGCGGGCGCGTTGCTGGCTCATGAGGGCCACCTCGTCCACCGCGGCGCGGGAGAGGCCGTACTGCGCGGCCAGCTTCTCGGCCGTCTCGGCCATGGAGAGGCCGCACTGGCTGTCCTTGAGCGCCTCCCACAGCGCGTCCTCCAGCGGCGCGGGTGGGCCGAGGCGGATGCCCCAGCGCGCACCCCGGACCACGTGGGGCGCCTGGCTCATGGACTCGGTGCCGCCCACCAGCACCGTGGCCGACTCGCCTAACAGTATCTGCTGGGCGCCCTGGATGATGGCCTCGAACCCCGAGCCGCAGAGGCGGTTCACCGTGACGGCGGGGGTCTCGATGGGGCAGCCGCTCCGCAGCGCGACGTGGCGGGCCAGGTAGATGGCATCGGCGCTGGTCTGCAGCGCGTTGCCGAAGACGACGTGATCCACCTGCGCCGGCGCGACACCCGCCCGGGCCAGCGCGGCGGTGGCGGCGTGCACGCCGAGGTCGGTGGCGGTGGCATCCTTGAGGGTGCCGCCGAAGCTGCCGAATCCGGTGCGAACTCCGCTCAGGACAACGACTTCGCGTGGGTGCCCCTGGGTGGGCATTGCGGGCTCCCTATATAAGGAAGGAGGTCCTCAGGGGCCGAAATATCGCCGGGGGGTGGGTGGGAAGTCGAGCAGGGAGGAAAACCGATGTCAGGGAACGACTTGGGCGGCCGTCGCCGGCCGCCCAGGGCGGATCGCGCGCGGAGGGAGCTAGCCTTCCTGCACCTTCTGCCGTGCCCGCGAGGCCCGCGCATCCCACCAGATCTTGACCGGCGCGGAGCCGTCGCGGATGCCGCTCACCCGCATTTCATAGGTGGTGGTGGCGAAGGGCCGCAACTCGAAGACGATGGTGCCGCTTGCGCGCACGCCGCTCTCGGCCCGCGAGAAGGCCGGCTGCTGCAGGCCCTGCTGCAGGGTCCGGATCTGCGCGGAGCGCGCGCCCGTCACCTCCACGCGATACACCTGCCCCGCCTCGAGCGTGGTCCGGACGAACTCGTTGCGCGGGCCGCTGAATTCGTAGGCCAGGACCAGCGTGTCGCGCGTGGGGGTGCTGCTGTCCGCCACCTGTCCCCGTCCGGGCGCGAGCACCGTGAGGGCCAGTCCCGCCGTGATCATCCATCCGTGCCGCATGTCGTCACTCCCCAGGTTGGCGCCGGCGCGCCTCTCGGCCCGGCGGTTCTCCCGTGGAGACGCCCGGCCCGCGCCGGGCGCACACCGCGCGGTCAGGGACGGTGCTCGCTCTGGAGATACAGTGCCGGGATCGGGCTGTCGGGCGTCTCCCCCTGCCAGGCGATCGTCAGCACCCACCACCGGGTGCCATCGTACCGCATCTGGATGCTGTTGATGCCGCGCTGGAATGGGGTGGGGTCCTCCACCAGCTTGCGGCTCTCGTAGGTGCTCCACAGGTGCACCAGGTTGCCGAAGCGCTCCGTGCGCCGCGCCACCTCCCGTTCGAAGAAGCCGAGCCGCTCCAGCTGTGCCCCTGCCGTGGTGATGTACTCCTCGACCGTCCAGGTCCGGAGCTGCCAGCTGCCATCCTGGGCCTTGAAGGTGGGAATGAGCCGTGCCCCGGGCTGGAACAGCGAGCGCATCCGGTCCCAGTCGCGCTTCTGGCCCGCCGGGCCGGAGATCACGTCATACAGCGCGGCGATGATCGCGTCTTCGGAGGCCACGTCGGCGGGGCGCGCGGCGGGCTGCGGCGTGGTTGCGGGTGCCGGGGCAGCCTGGGCGAGGAGCGGGGCCGTGGCGGAGGGCATGAAGGCGCAGAGCGCCAGCAGGAGGGGGCGCAGGGTCATGGCATGGAGGGGCGAAAGGTGAATGGCGACGCGCGGGGGATCGTTGCTGCCGTACGCGAGGCGGTGGGGAGAAGTGCCAGCGACGGCCGGGCTACACCTCGCCCACGGGGTGACCGCAGCTGATGCAGTGCTTCCAGCCCAACTCGAGCTCCGACTGGCACTCGGGGCAGCGGGTGAGGCTCTGGTTCTGCCCGCAGTGGGGACAGAAGTTCACCGTGCGGCCGGCCGGCAGGTGCCCGCCGCAGTAGCTGCAGCGGACTCCCGAGTCGCGGCGCCGGCCCCGAGGTTCGGGCTCCGCGGTCATCCGGGGTGGCGGCGGCATCATGGGCGGTGGCGTCGGTGTGGCCGGCTCCGCGGTGAACAACGGGCGGCTCGGTGGCTCGGTGCCTCGGCGGCCCGACGGCTCGGCGGCTGGATGGCTCGGCGGCTCGGCGGCTCGGCGACTCGGCGGCTCGGCGCGAGAGGGTGCGGGCACTGGCGTCCGGGCGGCCTCGATCGGGATCACCGTCGGAAATTCCAGCTCCTCTTCCGGCGGCGCGTAGGCCTCCTCCGGGCCGGGGCCGAGCGCGTGCGCCAACGGTTCGGTGCCGAGGAACAGCTCCGCCTTGGCGTGCTCGCGCAGGACCTCGAGGTCGGGATTGGGGCCCTCCAGCTGGTCGCGGAACACCTGCGCCACGTCCTCCGAGGCCAGGCGCACGAAGCCGCCCTCGCCGGCGGCGAGACGGAGCACCAGCATCTCGTAGTCTTCGACGCTGTCGATCTGGAGGGAGCGGCGGTTGGTGCGATACGGCATGACCGAGCCGAGCAGGTCGCCCAGCGCGAGGGGTCGATGCAGGCGGGCCGGGTCGATCGCGATTAGGTTATCCACCAGCCGCCGGAACAGCCGTTCGAGGTCGGTCATTGAACTGGTGAGACTAGAGCCGGCTTCACGCACTGTCAAGCAAGGAGCACCGATGCGCGGTTTCACCCTGTTGCTCGGCTGCACGGCCCTCGCCACGCCGCTGGTGGCCCAGGGGAACTGCAGCCCGTCGGCGGGCTCGCGCGAGGCCCAGGTGTTCGCGCACTTCATGGTGCCGCTGGCCTTCAGCAGCGGGCAGGCGCCGTGGATCTACCGCCCCGGGCAGGTGCAGGTGGGCCTCGAGGGCAGCTATCTCCCGGACGCCTCCGCCCGGATCCGGACCCCCACCAAGTGCCGCCCCGCGGCCGGGCCGGAGGACTGGAACGTGGCCCGGGTGCTGCCGCGTCCCCGGGTGGGCTTCGCGCTCGCCGACGGCGTCCTGCTCGAGTTGAGCTGGCTGCCGCCGGTGCGGATCCAGGGAGTGAAGGGAGGCCTCTGGGGCTTCGCGCTCTCGCGCGTGGTGCCGATGAACCGGAAGGGCGCCCTGTTCAGCGGCCGGCTGCACGCCACCCTCGGCAGCGTGCGCGCCCCCATCACCTGCCCGGACGCCGAGCTGCAGGCGCCCGGCTCCCCCTGCTTCGGCGGCACCCGGTCGGACGACAAGTTCTCGCCCAACAGCTACGGCGTGGAGCTGGCGGGCACATTCCCGGTGGCCCAGGGCCGCATCCGCCCCTACATGGGCGCCGGGTACAACATCCTGCACCCGCGCTTCGAGGTGAGCTACCGCGACTCGCTGGACCAGCGGAACCACCAGAAGGTGAAGGTCAACCTGAGCCGGATCACCGCCTTCGGCGGCGTGACCCTGGCGCTGACTGAGGGGATCCTGCTCTCGGGCGAGGCCTACAGCGCCCCGTCGGACCTGGTGACCGGCCGGGTGCGGCTGACGGTCGGGTTCGGGGGGCGGCGGGGGCGATAGGCGATTAGGCGATTAGGCGATTAGGCGATTAAGCGATTGGGCGATTAGGCGATTAGGCGATTAGGCGATTGGGCGAGTAGGCGAGTAGGCGATTGGGCGATTGGGCGATTGGGCGATCGGGGGAGCCGGGCATCGGCTCCCCCGTTGGTCATTCTTCCAGCCGCATCGGGAACTTCTCGCCTGCCGCCAGCCGCGATTCGAGCGCCGAGAACGCCGCGTCGGGGTCATAGTCGAGGTACTGCTTGCGCTCCCGCCGGGCCGCGAGCCACGGGCCGAACTCGGATTCCACGGCGCCCAGGCTGGTCACCTGCTCGGTGGCGGCCTTCACCGCCAGGTCGTTGGCGTACTCGTTCTTCGGGTGGCCCTGGTGGCCCCGCACCCAGGTGAGCTGGACCTCGTGCCGCCGGGCCGAATCCACCAGCACCCGCCAGAGCTCCAGGTTCTCGATCGCGCCCCCCTTCCGGGTCCAGCCGCGGGCCATCCACCCCGGCACCCACTCGCGCATCCCCTTGACCAGGTACTCCGAGTCGGAGACCAGCAGCACCCGCAGGCGCTTGCCCTTGCCGGCCAGCAGCTGCAGCGCCGCGATGGCGCTGGCGAGCGCCATGCGGTTGTTGGTGGTGTCGGGGGCGTGGATGTAGAAGTCGCGGCGGTGGATGGCGCGGCCCGCGCGGGCCTCGATCAGCCCGCCGCCGCCACCGGGGGTGGCGCGCTGCTGGCCGTTGCCCAGGCAGGATTCGTCAAGATGCAGGACGGCGATAGGCAGCGGAGACGCGGGCACCGGGGGAGGTGGTTTGCAGGTGGACCAGCACGGGGAGCTCGGTGGCCCGCAAGATAACCTCGGTGTGGGATGGCACGAGCCACCCGGCGTCCTCGCGATGCGCCCCGGCGAAGACCGCGTTGCACTGCAGGGTCTCCACCATGGAGGGCAGCACCACCTCCAGCGCCCCTTCCACCAGGTGGAGGTCGTAGTCGAGCGGCATCCGGGAGAGGGCGCCCGAGGCCCGCGCCATGGTCTGCCGCCCGCTCTCGGGGTCGGATGACACGTGGAGCACATCGAGGTGGGCCTCGAGGATGCCGGCGAACCGCCCCGCGAAGGCCAGTGCCCCCTCGCTCGCGGGCCCGCCGCCGTAGGCAACCATCACGCGGTCCATCGGCGTGGGCCGCCGCCCGCACACCAGCACCGGGCGGGGCGAGCGGCGAATGAGGTCCCGGGTGTCGGGACCGAGGGGGTCGCCGTTGGTGCGCATGCCGCTCCGGCCCACCACGACCACGCCCACGCCCTCCGCCAGCTCCCGCAGCACCTCGACGATCTCCCCGCTGCGCCAGGCCGTCTCCACCTCGAGCCCCGCCTTGCGCACCGCGCCGGCGGCGTCATCGAGCATCAACTGCGCGGCATCCTCGTGCTCGCGCCGGGTGACCGGGGCATTGCCGGGCGTCCATTCCATCCACGGCGCGCCGAGGGCCATCTCCCCGGTCTTCCCCGGCGGCGGCGAGACGTGGGCGAGCACGATCCTGGCCCGGAACCGCTGGCCCACCAGGATCGCCTGCGCCAGCGCCACCTGCGCGGCGGTGGAGCCGTCGAGGCCGACCAGCAGGGAGGTGAACATGGGTTGAGGGTGGGGGGCGGGACCGGGGGTGTCAAGGGAGCGCGGCGACCGAGCGCCCATCAGGAGCCGCGTAGCGGCGTCTCGGGCGCGAGGGAGGACGGGAAACGGGAAACGGGAAGCGGGAAGGGGGCGGGGGCAAAAGAGGCTGGCTCCGCCCCGTGTCCGAGGCTACGACACCACCTGAAAGGCGTCCACCTCCTCCAGGACGAACACCAGTTCCTCGCCGGTCATCGGGAGCCGGCCCACGAAGGCCTCGCGGTTGCCGCTGGTGGTGAGCCGCGCGGCGATCACGATGTGCTCGTTCCCCCGCCGGGTCACGGCCACCCGGCGGCCATCGCGCACCGCGCGCTCCAGCTGGTCCAGCCGTTCCGGCGACCACCGCATCAGCCTTGCCTCCCGAGGACCCTGGTCATTCCCGCCTCACTGGTGAGTACGCCGATCTCGGCCTGGGCCGGGGTGCCTGCGGCTGCGAGCGCCCCCAATAGGCCCGTCACGCCCCCCGGCGGCACCGCGAGCAGCAGCCCGCCCGAGGTCTGCGCATCGGCCAGCAGCAGCCGGGCGGCCGGGTCGATCTCCGGCGCGAAGGATACCCCGGTGAGTGCCGCGAGGTTGCGCCGGGTGCCGCCCGGGGCCACGTCCGCCGCGGCGAAATCCCGTGCCCGGGGCAGGAGCGGGAGCCGATCGAGCCAGAGCTCCGCTCCCACCCCGCTCGCCGCCAGGATATTCCCGAGGTGGCCCAGCAGGCCGAAGCCCGTGATGTCGGTGGCGGCGGTGACGCCGTGGGCCAGTGCCGCCGCCATCGCGGCGTCGTTGAGCGTGGTCATGCTGCGCACCGCCACCTCGAGGTCCGCCTCGGCGAGCAGGTCGCGCTTGAGCGCGGTGGTGAGGATCCCCGTCCCGAGTGGCTTGGTGAGCACCAGCCGCTGCCCAGCGCGGGCACCGGCGTTGGTGAGCAGGCGGTCGGGGTGCGCCTCGCCGAGGGCCACCAGGCCCACGTGCGGCTCCAGCGCGTCGATGGTGTGCCCGCCGACGATGGGGCAGCCCGCCGCCCGGGTGATCTCGGCCATGCCATCGAGCACCTCGCCCAGCAGCGCGAGCGGCAGCGCCTCGCGGGGCCAGCCCACCAGGCTCAGCGCGCACATCGGCGTGGCCCCCATGGCGTAGAGGTCGCTCAGCGCGTTGGCGGCGGCGATGCGGCCCCAGGTGCGCGCGTCGTCCACGATGGGGGTGAAGAAGTCCACCGTGGCCACCAGGGCGCGGGTGTCGCTCAGCCGGTAGACGGCGGCGTCGTCGCGGGTGGACGCGTCCACGAGGATGCGGGGATCCCCGATCGCGGGTACGTGGCGCAGCACCTGCGCCAGTTCGGCGGAGCCGAGCTTGCAGGCTCAACCCGCGCCGTGGGACAGGGTCGTGAGCCGGATGCGCGGCTTCTGGTCCATCGGTTCGGGGGACATGCAGACTCCTTGGGGAGGATGCCGCCATCGGCGTAGCGGCCAATCGCCTGATCGCCCTCGGGCCCGGGTTGCAGCTGCGCTGCTCCCGAAGGGCGCTCGGTCACCGAGCCGCCGAGCCGCCGAGCCGCCGCCCTACGTCATCACCACCTGCAGCAGCAGCCCCGCCGCCAGGATCCGCGCCACCCCGCCCGCCACCGCCTTCCACGGCAGGCCGCCCACCGGGTGGCTGCGGAGCCGCGAGGGGAGTTCCATCAGCAGGCCGACGATCGGGAAGAGCAGCCAGGCGCCACCGCTGCCGAGGGAGGCGAACCAGAGGGTCGCAAAGCAGGTGAGGAGTCCGGCCTCGATGGCCAGGGCGGGCAGGTCGGCGCGCAGCGCGGGGCCGGCCGCACCCGGGATGCCGCGCATCCGCCGTGTCGCCTCGCGCCAGGCCAGGAACCACGCCAGCACCACCACCCACCCGACGAGGACGCGACCGAAGGTCATGCCCTAGAAGCCGGCCCGGAGGGAGTCGGCGTTGTAGAGCTGGCCGCGCACCATCACGCGCTGCACCAGCCGCGTGTTGTGGATGTCGAGCAACGGATTGGCCTTGAGGATGACCAGGTCGGCCACCTTGCCGGGCTGCACCACGCCGAGGGAGTCGGCGCCGAGCAGCTGGGCGGCGTTGCGGGTGGCGGTCTGCAGTGCGTCGCTCGGCGTGAGGCCGGCGTTCACCAGCAGTTCCAGCTCGGAGTGGAGACTGAGCCCCGGGACGAGGAGCTGGTTGGCCGCGTCGCTGCCCGCCACCAGGCGGCCGCCGGCGGCGCGGAAGGCGCGGATGAAGAGGTCCTGGTTGGGACGTCCGGCGCGGAAGGCGGGGTAGTCGTTGGCGGTCCAGCCGGCGCGCGCGATCAGGTCGGGAAGGTTCCACGCCTTGAGCTGGGAGTCGGGCATGGTCTTGAAGTCGGCCTGGCCGAGCATCGCCGGGTCGTCCAGGCGGCTGAAGTTCTCGTGCAGCACCAGCGTCGGGATGAGGACCACCCGCCGCTCGGCGAGCGTCTCCGCCACCCGGGTCAGGGCGGCGCTGTCGAGGCCGGCCCAGGCCTTCTCGGTGTAGTTCCAGCCGCGGAAGAAGCCGGCGCGATGCTCGGCGTAGAACTTGTCCGGCTTCGGGCTGGCCGCCTCGGGGACGCCGCTCAGGTGCTCGATCGAGCGCACGCCGAGCTGCGAGGCGGTGAGCGCGTCGACCAGGCCCAGGTGCGCGGTGACGGGCAGGTTGAAGGTGTTGGCCTCGTCGAGGATGGCCTTGAGGAGGTCCGTGGTGATGTGGGTGTACGTCTTGATGTAGTCCACCCCCGCCACCGCCCGGGCATCCACGGCCCGGCGGCCCTGGTTGGCGGTCTTCACCTCGGTGGCGTTCGGGTAGGTGGCGGGGGCGCCGTCGAGCATGGCGCCGGCGGTGTAGATCCGCGGGGCCACCAGCCCGCCCAGGCTCACTTCCTCGCGCAGGGCGAGGATGCTGTCCTGGGTGCCGTGGACGTCGCGCACGCTGGTGACGCCGGCGGCAACGTAGCGGCCCAGGGCCCACCGCTCCACGTGCCCGTGACCATCCACCAGCCCGGGGATGATCCAGGAGCCGGTGACGTCCACCTCGATCGCGGACTTGGGGATCTCGAACCCCTCCCGCGGGGCGACCGTCTCGATCCGGCCCTGGTACACCACGATGACCGCGTCGCGCAGCACCGGATCGCCGGCGCCGCTGATGACGTTGCCGCCGACCAGCGCGATCCGGTCCTTGGGCCGCGGCGCGCAGGCCGCGAGGAGCACCAGGGCAACCTGCAGCAGCCGAGCCGCCTGGCCGCCGAGCCGCCGAGCCGTCGTTGCTCTGTTCTTGCGCATGCGTCCGAGGGAAGGAGGTGTTCAAACGTCGCCCCCCGGGAGGGGTGACGCAAGATGAGACGGGGGGTTCCGTCCCAAGGGTGAACGGGGGTAGGCTCTGACCATGGCCCTCTTCCGCTGGATCACCCGCGCCGCCGCCCAGCCGCTCATCGTGCTGAGCAACCGCGAGCCGTTCGTCCACTCGCGCCGTCCCGACGGCGGCATCGAGGTGGCGCGGCCCGCGGGCGGGCTCACCAGCGCGCTGCAGCCGCTGATGGCGGCCCACGGTGGCACCTGGGTGGCGTGGGGCAGCGGCTCCGCCGACTTCGACGTGACGGACCTCGGCGACGCCGTCGCGGTGCCGCCCGAGCATCCGGCCTATCGCCTGCGCCGGCTCAGGCTGACGCCGGCCGAGGTGCTGGGCTACTACCTCGAGACGGCCAACCGCGCGCTCTGGCCGTTGTGCCACGCCCAGCTGCCGCGGTTCGTGTACGATGCTGCCGCCTGGCTCACCTATCGCAAGGTCAACGAGCGGTTCGCCGCCGCCGCGATCGCCGAGGCCCGCGGCGCCCCCGCCACCTGCTGGATCCAGGACTATCACCTGGCCCTGGTACCCGGGATCCTGCGGCGGGTGCGGCACCTGTTCGTGCACCAGTTCTGGCACATCCCGTGGCCGGCCCCGGACATCCTGCGCGCCCTGCCCCGGGCGCGGACCCTGGTGCGGGCGTTGCTCGGCAATCACCTGCTCGGGTTCCAGACCGCGCTCGACGTCCGGAACTTCCTCGACGGCGCCCGGCGCGTGCTGCGCGACGCGGTGGTGGAGCCGGCCCACGGGCTCATCCGCTACCGCGGCCGACGGACGGTGGTGCGGCCCTTTCCCATTTCCATTGACGTGGAGGCCTTCCGGGCCCGGGCCACGCTCCCGGCCACCGAGGCGGCCGCCCGGGAGCTGCGGCGGCGGGCCCTGCCTGAGGGCGGTCAGCTGCTGCTCGGGGTGGACCGGGTGGACTACACCAAGGGGATTCCCCGGCGCTTCCTGGCCTTCACCCGCCTGCTCGAGGACCATCCCGAGCTGTGCGGGCGGGTGACCCTGCTGCAGGTGGGCGTGCCGAGCCGCACCGACCTGCCGGAATACGCGGCGTTCGAGGAGGAGGTGGCAGAGCTGGCGCTCACGGTGAACCGGCGGTTCCGCCGCGACGGGTGGACGCCCATCCTGCTGGTCCGCGAGAGCCTCGACCACGAGACCCTCACGGCGTACTATCGCGCGGCCGACGTCTGCATCGTCTCGCCGCTGCAGGACGGCATGAACCTGGTGGCCAAGGAGTTCGTGGCCTGCCAGGAGGGGCGGCTGGGGGTGCTGGTGCTGTCGCGATTCGCGGGGGCGGCCCGCCAGCTCCGCGACGCGCTGCTGGTGAACCCCTACGACCTGGGTGCCACGGCCGAGACGCTCTACCGCGCCCTCACCCTGCCGGCCGAGGAGCGGGAGCGGCGGATCACCGCCCTCCGGCAACGGGTCGAGCGTCACACCATTCAGGACTGGATGGACGATATCTTCTCGGAGGTGGGGCGACTCCGCTCCCGCCGATGACCCGTCCGGCCCCTCTCGGGCGCGGCGCCGCCGCCCGTGCAGCGCTGGCCCGCCTCGTCCACGCGGAGCGTCCCATCCTGCTCCTCGACCTCGACGGTACCCTTGCCCCGCTGGGGGAACGCCCGGACGCGGCCCGGGTGCCCGCCGCCACCCGACGCACCCTCGGGCGGCTCCGGGCCACCGGCGTCACCATCGTCGTGGTCTCGGGGCGCTCGGCCCGGGCGGTGGCGCGCATCGTCGCCACGCCGGTCGACGGCATCCTCGGTGACCATGGCGGGCGGGCGCTCTTCGGCGGCCGGCTCCGGGCCTGGCTGCCGGTGGACCGCCCCCGGCTGGCGCGGGCGGCCCGGGCCGTGGCGGCCCTGCTCCACGGGCGCGAGCGCATCTGGCTCGAACGCAAGGACCGCTCGCTCGCCATCCACCTGCGGCTGCCGGGGGGACATGCGCACGGCCTGGCCCGGGATGCCGAGCGGGTGCTGGCGGACGCTGGGCTGCGGGTGCTGCGCGGGCGCCGGGTCCTCGACGCGCAACTCCCCGGGGTGAACAAGGGCGCCGCGGTGCGGCGGCTGCTGGCCGGCCGCGGGCATGACGTGGTGCTCTACGCCGGCGATGACACCACCGACCGTGACGCCTTCGCCGCGCTGCCGCGGGGCGGGATCGGGATCGCGGTCGGCCGCCGGGTCCCGGGCACCCGCCTGCGCACCGCCTCGCCCGCTACCCTGGCCGCGTGGCTGGCGCGGCTGGCCGATGCGCGCGCGCGCCGGATGGGCCGGTGAACGACCCCGGCATCGCCGACTATGGCCTGATCGGCGACATGCAATGCGCCGCGCTGGTGGGGCGTCACGGCGGGATCGACTGGTGCTGCATGCCGCGGTTCGACAGCGGCAGCATCTTCGCGGCCCTGCTCGACCCGCAGCGCGGCGGCACCTGGCTCATCCAGCCGGTCGGGCCCTTCGCCGCGGTGCAGCGCTACCTGACCGGCACCAACATCCTCGAGACCACCTTCCGCACCCCCGCCGGCGAGGCGGTGGTGACGGACTTCATGCCGCTCACCGCCGAGGGCCGGCCCGCCGGCGCGCACCCGGAGATCCACCGGCGGCTGCTGGGCACCCGGGGCGTGCTGCCGATGCGGGTGCGGTTCATGCCGCGCTTCGAGTACGGCGCGCGGAGCACCCGGCTCGAGGCGCTGGGCGGCGGCCTCTTCGCGAGCGACCGCACGGCGCAGGTGCTCACCCTGGCCAGCGCGCGGCCGTTCGAGTGGCAGATCGAACAGGGCGCCGCCGAGGCGACGTTCGACCTGCCCGAAGGGGACAGCCGCTGGATGGTGCTGCGGTACGATGACGACGACGTCCACCCGGTGGATCGCTACGACAGCGCCCGCAAGCTGGAGGACACGGCCGCCTTCTGGCTGCGCTGGAGCTCCCGGGTCCGGTACGCGGGCCCCTGGCGCGAGGCGGTGGAGCGCTCCGCGCTGGCGCTCAAGCTCCTGACCGACGCCCATTCCGGGGCCATCATCGCCGCCCCGACCACCTCGCTGCCGGAGACCCCCGGGGGCTCGCGCAACTGGGACTACCGCTTCGCCTGGCTGCGCGACGCGGTGTTCACCATCGGCGCGCTGCAGAGCGTGGGGCACGCCGCGGAGGCCGACGCCTTCATGCGCTTCCTGCGGCGGGTCTGCCGCCACGAGGCGAGCGGCCACCTGCAGATCATGTACACCGTGGACGGCCGGCGCGACCTCGAGGAGCGGCAGCTGGAGCACCTGGCGGGCTACCGCGGCGCGCGGCCGGTGCGGGTGGGCAACGGCGCGGTGGACCAGCTGCAGCTCGACGTCTACGGCGAGGTGCTCGCCGCCGCCGACGCCTGGCGGCGGGAGCACCCGATGAGCGAGGGCACCTGGCGCACCCTGCGCCCGCTGGTGGACTGGGTCAGCACCCATTGGCACCTCCCCGACTCGAGCATCTGGGAGGTCCGGGGCGAGACCCGGCACTACGTGTTCAGCAAGGTGATGAACTGGGTGGCGCTCGATCGCGGCATCCGCATGGCCACCGAGCTCTCGCTCCCAGGCGACGTGGCCGCCTGGTCGGCGGCGCGGGATACGCTCCGGGAGGAGATCCTCACCCGCGGCTGGAACCCGGCGCGAGGCGCGTTCATCCAGGCGTACGACCACCCCGAGACGCTCGATGCCGCCGCGCTGGTCTTCGCGATGGTACGCTTCCTCCCGTGGGACGACCCGCGGGTGGTCTCGACGGTGCGCGCGGTGCAGCGGGAGCTGACCACCCCCGACGGGGAGCTGGTGTTCCGCTACCGCACGCCGGACGGGCTGGAGGGGGAGGAGGGGGCCTTCTCGATCTGCACCTTCTGGCTGGCCGAGGCGCTCTGCCGCATCGGCGACCGCCCGCAGGCCGAGCGCATCTTTCGGCGGATGCTCGGCTATGCCAACCACCTGGGGCTCTATTCGGAGGAGATCGACCCGGCGACGGGGGAGTTCCTGGGCAACTTCCCCCAGGGGTTCACGCACATCGGGCTGATCCGATGTGCGCTGGCCCTGGGGTGACCGGCTACTTCCGGAAGATCCCGATCCCGAAGTAGCAGGGCTCCTCCTTGCAGCTCGCCATCTCGACGTCGATGGTGAACTTCCCGGACTTGCTCGGCACCAGGGTGAGCACCGGGGTGTCGTCGTCCTTGCGGTCCTTGTCCACCACGTTGTCGCCGTCGTCCTTGATCACCATATCGACGTTCTTGCAGTCGTTGTCGCAGGCGCCGGTAATGATGTAGCTCGCGCCCTTGTCGAGGTAGAAGGTCCAGCTGTCGGTCCCGCCGGTGTTGAGCCGCCCCATGATGTAATTCTGCAGGAACCAGTCCGAGTCGTTCTTGGAGATGGTCTTCCAGTGCTCCTGCAGCTGGTCCCACACCTGCACGGCGTAGCTCTGGGCGTGGAGGCGGCCGGGCGTGGCCGCGAGCAGGAGCAGGCAGGCCGGCAGCAGGGCGCGACGGGACATTGGGACTTCCTTTCAGGGTCGGTGATGGTGGGGGCGGCCGGGGCCGCCCGCCGGGCGCGGGGCTCGTGCTCGGAACCGCCGGAACATAGCGCATCGCGCCGGGGGGCGGCGCGGGGTGTCCCCTAGTAGTGAATCACGCCGTCGAGGGTCGAGAGGTCCCCGTCGGCCAGGGCCGCGGTCAGGGGCAGCGCGGTGAAGGTGATCGTGCCCTGGGCCACGTCCACCACCCCGGCCGCCGGCGCGCAGGGTGAGCCGACCACCCCGCCGGCGTCGCAGAGGGTGAAGCCGTCCGGGGCGTTCAGGTCGGTGCCCCAGGAGTGCTCCAGGTTCGGGATGCTCGCGTCGGACTTGAGGAAGTTGAGCGAGATCGAGTGCTGGACCCCGCCCACCGCGCCGGTGATCACCACCAGCACCGCGGGCCCCTGGATGACCGCCGCATTGGTGTCCACGGTGACGGTCACGCCGGTGAGGGCCCCGTTGCCGCTGGCCGGCGTGGCGCTGCTGACCGTCAGGGTGGAGTTCCCGCCACCTCCGCCGCCGTTCGGGCCGTTGGAGCTGGAGCAGGCGCCCGCGAGCGCCAGCAGGGGGAGGACGGCGAGGACGCCGCGCAGCCGGGGAGAGATCATCGGGGGCTCCTGTGAGGGTGGCCGCGGGCACGTCGGGCCGGGCGCCGGGGGGCCCGGACGCCGGTCGGCTCGATTGTCGGATGTCGGCCCGCGCGGTAGCTTGCACCTCCGGGCTCACGCCCCTCTCACCCACGTCTCACCCCGGCGATGCTCCGCTTCAGGACCCTCGGTTCCGTCGACCTCCGCACCCCCCAGGGCATCCCCGTCGACGCGCTGCTGCAGCAGCCGCGCCGGCTGGCGCTGCTGGCGTACCTGGCGGTCGCGGGCCCCGGGGTCCTGGTCCGGCGCGACCGCCTGCTGCTCCTGTTCTGGCCCGACCTGGACGAGGGCCGCGGCCGCGCCGCCCTCTCCCAGGCCCTCCACATCCTCCGCCGCAGCCTCGGCGCCGCCGCCATCGTCACCCGCGGCAACGAGGAGGTCGGGCTCGACCCGGCGGTCTTCGCCGCCGACGTCACCCGCTTCCTCGACGCCATCGGCCGCCAGGACTGGCCCGAGGCCGATGCCCTCTACACCGGCGAGTTCCTGCCGGCGTTCCACCTGGCCGGCGCGCCCGAGTTCGGCCAGTGGCTGGACGAGACCCGGGGGCACCTGCGCGGCCGCGCGCGGCAGGCCGCGCTGGCCCTGGCCGCGGCGGCGGAGCAGCGGGGAGACGCC
>JBGAPX010000081.1:0-17270 GCA_044221045.1 Gemmatimonadales bacterium | reverse complement strand
CGACCGTCGTGGTCCCCTCGCTCACGCTCGACCAGCGCGAGCTCGCCCAGCTCCACGGCGCGAGCTTCTACGAGGAGCGGTTGCTCTTCCTGTTGATCCGGCTGCGCAATCCCCGGGCCCACGTGGTCTACGTGACCTCGCAGCCGGTGCACCCGGCCATCCTCGACTACCTGCTGAACCTGCTGCTCGGCATCCCGGCGAGCCACGCGCGGGCGCGGCTCACCATGCTCTGCGCCTACGACGGCTCGCCCCGCCCGCTCACCGAGAAGATCCTGGAGCGGCCCCGCCTGATCGAGCGGATCCGCTGTGCCATCCGGAACCCGGCCCAGGCCTACCTCTCCGTCTTCAACGCCACCCCGCTGGAGCGGAAGCTCTCGGTGCTCCTCGACATCCCGCTCAACGGCGCCGATCCGGTGCTGGCGCCGCTCGGCAACAAGTCGGGAAGCCGCAAGCTGTTCCGGGAGGCGGGGGTGGCGCACCCGGCGGGGTACGAGGACCTGCGCGACGACCGCGACGTGCTCGACGCGCTGTGGTCGCTCCGGCGCGGGCATCCGGAGGTGCGCCGCGCGGTGATCAAGCTGAATGAGGGTTTCTCGGGCGAGGGCAACGCCATCTTCCGCTACCCGGTCGCGTCCGACCGGCCGGCGCTGGAGCGGGCCTTCCGCCGGGTGAGCTTCGTGGCCCGGGGCGAGCGCCGGGAGCGGTTCTTCGCCAAGTTCGGCGAGATGGGCGGCATCGTCGAGGAGTTCATCGAGGGCGGCGAGACCCGCTCGCCGAGCGCCCAGCTGCGCACCAGCCCCGACGGCGAGGTGCTGCCGCTCTCCACCCACGATCAGATCCTCGATCCCGAGACGGGCCAGATCTTCCTCGGCTGCCGCTTCCCGGCGGCCGACGACTACCGGCGGGAGGTGCAGGCGGCGGGGATGGCCGTGGGTCGCGCGCTCGCCGCGCACGGCGTGGTGAGTCGCTACGGAGTGGACTTCATGGCGCGTCGCGCCGCGCCGGGCGCGCCGTGGGAGGTCTTCGCGATCGAGATCAACCTGCGGCTGGGCGGCACCACCCACCCCTTCCTGGCGCTCCGCTTCCTCTGCGGCGGCGCGCTGGACCCCGACACCGGGCTCTACGCCTCGACCAGCGGCCGGAGCATGTGCTACCGCGCCACCGACAACCTGCACGCCAGCCGTTACCGGGGGATCTCGCCGGAGGACCTGCTGGAGATCGTGACGATCAACCAGCTCAACTTCAGCCACCGCACCGAGACGGGCGTCCTCTTCCACATGATCGGCGCGCTGAGCCAGTACGGAAAGGTGGGTCTCACCGCCATCGGCAACAGCCACGCCGAGGCCGACGCCATCTACGCCCACACCCTCGCGGTGCTCGAGGCGGAGACGCGCTACGGCTGAGGCGGGGGCGCCCGGCGCCTAGCGTGGCCCGGGAACCAGGGTCAGCCGCGCCTCGGAGGTGTCGGTGGGCCAGCCGAAGCAGGCGGCGCGCCCCTGCACGGTGCGCTCCAGCTCCTTCTCCGACTTGGCGGTGGTCACGATCGGGTAGGCCCACACCGTGGCGGCCGGCTCGGCGGTGATCTCGAGCGGCCCGCCGTAGCTCACCTCCACCGTGAACGCCGTCTCCGGCCCGAGCGCCGCCGGGACCCAGCGGTATTCCGCCACGAGCCCGCCCCCGCGGCGGAACTGATAGCGCTTCTCGAACACCGGCACCCCCGCCTCCACGGCGCGGAAGTGCACCACGACGCCGTCCTCCCCCTCGCGGGCCACCTCCATGGCCAGCCGCGTCCGGCCCACGCTCCAGTCCGGGTCGTAGTCTCCCCGCTCGAACATCGCCTGGTCCACCTCGAGGTCGAGGCCCCGTTCCCGCAGCAGGGCCCGCGGCTCGGGGTCCACCGGCGGGAGCTCGTTGTGGCGCATCTGCTCGCCCAGCCCGCTGGCGACCGGGGCGCCGTCGGCATCGTGGTGGCTCACCCGGGCGGCGCCGGGGGCGGGCTCGTGGTACCCCTCGCGCTGCCGGGTGAGGGTGTTGGCGTAGTTGATCCCGTGGGCGAAGACCGTGTACTCCTCGATGACGCCGCCGCGGGCCGGGCTCAGGATGGCGGAGAACGTGGCGTCGTGGATCCACAACTCGTCGTGCCCGTCCTGGTCGATGTCACGCACCTCCCACGCCACCCCCTCGCCGGCGCGCAGGATCGCCTCGGCCCGGGCGAGCTCGGCCCAGATCGCGTCGCGGAGGTGGGGCAGGTAGAGCCCGCCGAAGACCCCGTGCCAGTAGGCGTCGTTGCACTGGGCCCGGCCCACCGCGCGCCGCGCGTCGGGCGGGTCGCCGGCGCGGCGGCAGAGGGCGGAGAGCGCCAGCATCTTCTTGTGCATCCGGTTGGCCTCGGGGTACTTCACCAGGAAATTGCGCCAGTGCGCCCCCCGGACCAGCGCGCCGTCCGGCCCCGCCAGCCGCTCCTCCCCGAGCTCCCGCTCCAGCGCGTGCAGCCGGCGGGCGCCTTCCGCCGGCAGCGACCACCCCTCCATCTCGCGGTACGAGGCGGTGGGCAGGTAGGCCAGCCCGCCGGAGGGGACCGCCTCCAGCGCCTCCGCGAAGGTGGTGAGCTGCACCTCGCCGCCATCGACCAGCGCGTTCATGGTGGAGAGGAACTGGTCCAGCCAGCCGTCCTCGTACACCCATTTCCGGGTGCCGGGCCAGCCGCCGAACTTCTCGCCGTCGTCCGCGAAGACCGCCAGCGGCTGTCCCCGCGCCGCCAGCTCACGCAGGTGGGCGGCGGCCTCGGCCGGGGGCCGGAAGGGGATCAGGTAGCGGAGGCGCTCGTCGATCGGGAAGAGGGCCAGCTGGCGGCCGTCGTGCTCGGTGCGGTAGGGCACGTGGAGCCGCTCCCGGCTGAAGCCGCCCACCAGGAAGTGGCGGTCGTCGACCAGCGCGTAGCGCACGCCGGCATCCACCAGGTCGGCGGCGAGGTCGGGCTCCCACACCCGCTCCGTGAGCCAGAGGCCGGTGGGGTTCACCCCGAAGCGCCGGGCGATCGCCTCGCGCAGCCAGCCCACCTGTTCCACCCGGTCCTGCCGCGGCAGGCTGGCGAGGATCGGCTCGTACATCCCGCCGCAGAGGAGCTCCAGCCGGCCGTCGCCCGCCAGCCGGGCCAGCTGGTCGAGGAAGCCGGGGTCGTGCCGCTCCAGCCACTCGAGCAGGGGACCCGAGAGGTGCAGCACCACCGGCAGGAAGCCGCGCTCGTCCACCTTCTCGAGGAAGGGGCGGTAGACGTCGGCCAGGTGCTGCTCGAAGACCGAGTCGAAGTTGCCCACCGGCTGGTGCAGGTGGACGGCGAAGACGAACCGGAGGGGGCTGGGCATGCGGGTAACCTAGGGGTGGGGCGGGGGGAGCGGGAGCGCATGCCGCGCGGCGGGCCCGCCGCCGGTGTGCCCCGGACCGGGGCCGGACGTCCCCTGCGGCGTACGCGTGCCGAGACCATGCCGCTGTCCCACACCTCACGGAGTCCCCTCATGCCCCTCCCCATGCTCCCCGCATGGGCGCTGGCCGCCCTGCTCCTGCCGACCCCCGCGCCGAGCCACGTCTCGATCGGCCTGGCCACCCTCCATGCGGCCGCGCTGACCACGGCCCGCGGCAGCGCCGACCAGTCGGATGCGCCGTACTTCCTCGTCTCGGTGGTCGGGCCCCGGGTCTCGAACAGCGCCCGGCTCCCCGCCGGCGCCCGGTTCGGGATCGTGAACAACGGGATCGTGCAGCCCACCGTGCTGCAGCAGGTGGACCTGGATCCCGGCGACTCGGTCCGGGTGGTCATCTCGGTCCTCGAGGCCGAGTCCGGCGACCTGGCCCCCGAGACGGACGCCGCCAAGGCCGTCACCCTGGCGCTCTCCGGCCGCTCCGGCCCGCTGCTCGATCCCGCCGGCCCGGTGCTGGGCCCGGCGGTGGCCGGCCTCCAGGGGGCGGGCGCGCACTGGATCGGGGCGGTGTCGCTGCTCCTCACCAACGAGGGGGGGAGCACCTTCTGGCGCCGGATGGACTGCGCCCAGGACTGCGAGGTGCTGCAGGGCCTCCCCGGCCAGGACGGGGCCGCGCTCAAGGGCCCGGTCAACGGCGTCTTCGAGCTGCGCGGGGCAGGGGGGACCTACCACATGCAGCTGAGCCTCCGCCCCGCCGCCTGACCGCGGCGGCGGATTCCCGACCCCGGCGCACGGCCCCCCCGCGCGCCCGGGCCCCGGGGGGTGGGGGGCCTGGAGGACCGGCCGTTTTGGGGTAGATTCTCCCGCGCTGGAACGGGGGCCGCCCGTTCCCCCGGTACCCCCGACTCCCCCGTCCTCCCGACATGCATCACGAAACCGTGAGCTGGCAGAGTCCCCTGCTGGGGCGCGAGATGACCCTGCAGGTGATCGGCCACGCCGGCGCCCGCGTGCTGGTCTTCCCCACCAGCATGGGCACCCACCGCGAGTGGCCCGATCGCCGGATGCACGAGGTGCTCCGGGACCACATCGACAACGGCTGGATCCAGCTCTACTGCCTGGACCAGCCGCACCACGAGAACTGGGGCAACGAGGACTGCTCGCCGGGGCACCGCGCCTGGACCCACGTGCAGTACTACCGCTACGTCCGGGAGGAGGCGCTGCCCTTCTCTGCCTGGCGGAACCCCAACCCCTTCGTCATCGCCACCGGTGCCAGCCTGGGCGCGAGTCACGCGGTCACCTTCGGGCTCAAGTACCCCGAGTCGGTGCACCGCATCCTCGGCATGAGCGGGCTGTACGACCTCACCCGGATGACCGGCGGGTACACCGACGACAACGTGTACCAGGTCAACCCGATGCAGTTCATGCCCCACGAGCACGACCCGGGGCGCCTCGCCGCCTTCCGCCGGCAGGACATCATCCTCGTCATCGGCCGCACCGACCCGATGTTCCAGAACAACAGCGACTTCTCCGGGATCCTGTGGCAGAAGGGCATCGGCAACGCCCTCCGGGTCTGGGACGGCCACGCCCACGACTGGCCCTACTGGGAACAGATGGTGCGGATGTACATGCAGGGGCATGATTAGGCGGTAGGGCGGCGACCGAGCGCCCTTCAGGAGCCGCGGAGCGGCGACTCGGGCGCGAGGGAGTGGCGGTAGGGCGGTATGGCGGTAGGGCGGTATGGCGGTAGGGCGGTAAGGCGGTAAGGCGGTATGGCGGTATGGCGGTAAGGCGATGTGGCGGTAGAGGGGTAGGGCATTACGCTACGGCCGAGCCGCCGAGCCGCCGAGCCGCCGAGCCGCCGAGCCGCCGAGCCGCCGAGCCGCCGAGCCGCCGAGCCGCCGAGCCGCCGAGCCGACAACTCAACACCCGACTCCAGGATTCGAATTCCCATGACGAAGCGCGTCGGACTGCTGGTGGGCCGCGAGTGGAGCTTCCCGCCCAAGTTCCTCGAGGAAGTGAACCGTCGCGAGGCCGGCGTCACCGCCGAGATGGTCTCCATCGGCGCCGTGGCGATGGACCAGCCCTGTCCCTACGACGTGATCGTGGACCGCATCTCGCACGAGGTGCCGTTCTACCGCACCTACCTCAAGCAGTGCGTGCTCGAGGGCGTGGCGGTGGTCAACAACCCCTTCATGTGGACCGCCGACGACAAGCTCTTCGGTGCCGCGCTCATCACCAAGCTGGGCGTGGCCAGCCCGAAGACCGTCGTGCTCCCCAACAAGGACTACGTCCCGGGGATCGTGCCGCAGGAGAGCCTCAAGAACATGCAGCTGGTGGACTGGGAGGGCCTGGTCCGCACCATCGGGCTCCCCTGCGTGCTCAAGGACGCGCACGGCGGCGGCTGGCGCGACGTCTACATCTGCCACTCGCTCGAGGAGCTCATCCGGCGCTACGACGAGTCGGGGCTGCTCACGATGATCGTGCAGGAGTTCATCCACTTCGACCAGTTCGTGCGCTGCATGTGCCTGGGCCAGGAGGAGATCCTGGTGATGCAGTACGATCCCAAGGGCCGCCGCTACGTCCCCGACGACGACTACCTGGCCCCGGCGCTCCGGGAGCGGGTGATCCGCGACTGCCGGACCATCGTGCGGGCGCTGGGGTACGACATGAACTCGATCGAGTTCGCCATCAAGGACGGGGTGCCCTACGCGATCGACTTCATGAACCCCGCGCCCGACATGGACATCTACTCGCTCACCCCGAAGTACTTCGACTGGGTCGTCACCCACATGGCCGACCTGGTGATCCGGCTGGCGCAGGGCGGCCGGCGGCAGGTGGAGCAGGTGGGCTGGGCGCACCTGTTCGCGCAGAGCCGCCGGCCGTAGCCGCGGGGAGCCCCATGACGGACGCGATCCAGGCCTACCACGACCTCCTCGCCGACCCCGAGCTGGCGGAGGCGAGCCACGCGATGCTCGAGGCCGAGCTGCGCCGCCGCCACGTGGTCTTCGGCGGACGGCCGCTCTGCACCGTGCTCCGCCCCCGGTTCCTCACGCCGGAACGGCACCGCGCCATCGCGGCGGGGATGGAGCGGCTGCTGCGGGCCTTCGGCCGGGTGCACGAGGCGGCCATGGCCGACCCCGCGCTCCGGGCCCAGTTCCGCCTGGCGGAGTGGGAGGAGCCGCTGGTGCTGGCCGACCCCGGCTACGCCAGCCCGAGCCCGCACGGCCGGCTGGACTGCTTCGAGGACCCGGCCACCGGCGCGGTGCTGCTCACCGAGTACAATGCCGAGACGCCGGCGGGCGCCGGCTTCAACGACGCGCTGACCGACGCCTTCGCCGCGATCCCGGTGATGCGGCGCTTCCGGCGCCAGTTCGACCTGCGCCCCCTCCCGGCCCGGCCCGGCGTGGCCACGGTCGTCCTCGACGCCTGGCGGGAGTTCTCCGGCGCCTGGAACCGGCCCCGGATCGCCATCGTGGACTGGGACGACGTCCCCACCGTGGTGGAGTTCGAGATCTTCCAGGCCTACTTCCAGTCGCTGGGCCTGGAGACGGTCATCGTGGACCCGAGGTCCATGGAGTACCGCGGCGGCCGGCTCTACGGCGGCGGCGCCCCGGTGGACCTCATCTACAAGCGGGTGCTCATCAACGAGCTGGTGGAGCGGGAGGGGCCGGAGCACGCCATCGTCCGCGCGGTCCGCGACCGCGCCGTCTGCATGGTGAATCCCTTCCGCTGCAAGCTGCTGCACAAGAAGGCGAGCCTGGCCGTGCTCTCCGACGAGCGCAACGCCCGGCTCTTCTCCGCCGCCGAGCGGCACACCATCGCCGCCCACATCCCGTGGACCCGCGTGGTCGAGGAGCGGCACACCGTGTACCGGGACGAGCGGATCGACCTGCTCCCCTGGATGGTGGAGCAGCAGGCGCGCCTGGTGCTCAAGCCCAACGACGACTACGGCGGCGCCGGCGTGGTGCTGGGCTGGACCGTCTCCGCCACCGAGTGGCAGGCCGAGATCCGGAAGGCGCTGGCGGCGCCGTACATCGTGCAGGAGCGGGTGGTGATCCCCGCCGAGCCGTACCCCACCTGGGCCGACGGCACCCTCCACCTGCTCGACCGGATGATGGACACCGCGCCCTTCGTGCTCCACGGCGCGGCCATGGACGGCTGCCTCACCCGGCTCTCCACCGCCGCCCTGCTCAACGTCACCGCCGGCGGCGGGAGCACGGTGCCGGTGTTCGTGGTGGAGCCGCGGACGGCCTGACAACGGGAAGCGGAAAACGGGAAGCGGGAAACGGGGAACGGAACGCGGACGCGCGCCTGCGGATGGGCCGGCCGCTTCCCGCTTCCCGCTTCCCCTGATTGCTCGACCATCTCCACCCCAGGGACTGCAATGAAAGCCCCCAGCCTCACCCTCGGCGTCGAAGAGGAATACCAGATCATCGACCCCGTGACGCGCGAGCTCCGGTCCTACATCACCGAGATCCTCAAGGAGGATTCGGTGGTCCTGGGCGAGGTCAAGCCCGAGCTGCACCAGTCCATGGTCGAGGTGGGCACCAAGGTCTGCCACCACCCCGCGGAGGTCCGGAGCGAGCTGGTCCGGCTGCGCCGGCTGGTCATGGACCTCGCCGCCAAGCAGGGGCTGCAGGTCATCGCCGCCGGCAGCCACCCCTTCTCCTCGTGGCTGGAGCAGCAGATCACGCCCCTCGACCGCTACATCGGGGTCAAGGAGGACCTGCAGGAGCTGGCCCAGCGGCTGCTCATCTTCGGCACCCACGTGCACATCGGCATCGAGGACCGGGAGTTCCTCATCGACGCGATGAACGTCTCCCGCTACCTGCTCCCCCACGTGCTGTGCCTCTCCACCAGCTCCCCCTTCTGGATGGGCCGCCAGACCGGGCTCAAGAGCTACCGCAGCATCGTCTTCCGGGACTTCCCCCGGACCGGCATCCCCCGCGCCCTGCACAGCTGGTCGGAGTTCGAGGGGCTGGTGAACACGATGGTGGGAACCAACTGCATCCCCAACGCGTCCAAGATCTGGTGGGACGTGCGGCCCAGCTGGAGCTACCCCACCCTGGAGTTCCGGGTCTGCGACGTCTGCACCCGGGTGGACGAGGCGGTCTGCATCGCCGCCATCTTCCAGGCCATCATCGCCAAGCTGTGGAAGCTGCGCCGCGACAACCTGACGTTCCGGGTCTACCCCTCGGCGCTGATCGACGAGAACAAGTGGCGGGCGGTGCGCTACGGGCTGGACGGCAAGCTGATCGACTTCGGCAAGAGCCAGGAGCTGCCGGCCCGGGCGCTGATCCGGGAGATGATCGAGTGGTTCCTCGACGACGTGATCGACGAGCTCGGCACCCGGAAGGAGGTCGAGTACGCCTTCAAGATCCTCGACGGCGGCACCAGCGCCGACCGCCAGATCGCGGCCTTCAAGCAGACCGGGGACATGAAGTCGGTGGTGGACCACCTGGTCCGGGAGACCGCCGAGGGGATCGCCTGAGGGGGGCCGGGGGGCCGGTGGCGCGGATGTTGCCACGGAACATGAAGGATTTCACGACCCGACTTCATCGTGTACTCGCGGGCCCGGGACGATAGTATTCGCCATATGCCACAGCGCCAGAACCGCCCGGTCATCGGGCTGACCACCCAGACGCTGCACTCCATCGACGGGATCCCCGCCGGGCTGCCGGAGTCCTGGGTGATGAACCAGCGCTACTTCCTGGCCACGACCATCGTGGGCGGGGTGCCGTGGATGGTGCCGCTCCTCGACGACGACGAGGACACCCTCTACGAGATCTACCGCCACCTCGACGGCATCCTGATCCCCGGCGGCGTGGACATGGACCCCGCCACCTTCGGCGAGGACCGCCACCCCAAGCTCGGCGCCGTGGACCCCGCCCGCGACCGCGTGGAGCTGCAGCTCACCAAGTGGGCCATCGAGGACCGGAAGCCGGTCCTGGGCCTCTGCCGCGGCATCCAGGTCATCAACGTGGCCCTCGGGGGCACGCTCTACCAGGATATCGCCGACCAGATCCCCCAGGCCATCAAGCACGACTACTTCCCCACCGCCGGCTTCGAGCGCGATCACCTGGCGCACGAGGTCACGGTGGCCCCGGGGAGCCGGCTGCATGGGGTGATGGAACGGCAGACCTTCAAGGTGAACAGCATGCACCACCAGGCCATCAAGGCGCTCGCGCCCGACCTGGTGCCCTCCGCCACCTCGCCCGACGGGCTGATCGAGGCGGTGGAGTCGCCCTCGGACCACTTCCTGGTGGGGGTGCAGTGGCACCCCGAGGTGTTCGAGCTGACCGACCCGCACACCCGGCACCTGTTCCACGAGTTCATCAGCGCCGCCAAGCAGTGGCGCCGCCAGTGGGTCGGCTGAGCCGCTAGCCCGTCACGAACCCCATGCGGTGGGCCAGGCGCGCCATGGCGCCCTCGTCCGCCGCCTGGGCCTGCCAGACCCGGTAGAACGCCGTCTGCACATCGAAGGGCACCGCCTGTCCCAGCTGCTCCAGCAGCACCAGCAGCTCCGTCACCGCCCCCAGGGCAGCGGGGCTGCGGTCCTCCGCCAGCCCCTCCACCCGCCGCAACAGCGCCCGCCGTACCAGCGGCCGCAGCTCCTCCCCCAGGGCCAGCCGGGCCTGCTCCTCGTCGGTGAGCAGCCGGCGCAGCTCGCCCCCGCGGATGGCCGCCGCGATGGCGGTCCGCTGGCGCTCGGGGAGGTCGGCCAGCGCCAGCGTGATGGCGGGGCCGTCGGGGAGGGCCCGCACGGTGGCCCGGAGCTCGAGGCCGTCCCGCTCCAGCGCCACCGCCACCCGGGTGCTCCGGCCGCTGCGCCGGTCGGTGAGGGTGAGGTCCCCGTCGGGGCCGCTGAGCTCCCAGGCGGGGCTCGTCGCCGCCCCGGGCGCCAGCGCCCGCGCGGCGGCCAGCCCCGCCGCGATGCGCAGCGCCGGGTCGGCGTGCGGCCGGGCGCCGCTGGAGGTAGATCTCCCGCCCGCTGCCCAGGGTCCAGGGCGTTGCTCTCGGCGGCGGCCAGCCGCGTGGTGAGCCCGTCCTCGAGCGCGGCCGCGTCGGGCCCCGCCAGCGCCACCACCCGGGCGGCGTAGCGCAGCACCTGCAGCGCCTCCACCCCGCCGATGTCGTCGAAGAACCAGGCGCACGAGGTGAGGCTCCGGAGGGCACCCCGTTCCAGCTCCAGCAGCTCGGCCGCCCGCCGCAGCTGCTCCGGACCGAGCGAGGGGCGGGCCGCCGCCAGGGCATAGGCGTGCGTCGCCGCCGGCCCCTGGCCGATCACCTCGCCGTATCCCGCGAGCGCGGCGGCGGGGTCGGCGAAGAGCGCCGGGGCCTCGTGGTCGTAGATCCGGTGCGTCGCCTCGGTGAGCCAGCCCATCGCCTCCCGCAGCGGCGCCCGCCAGCGCTGCTGGGTGGGCGGGTCGTGCGACATCTTGCAGCCGCAGTCACTGCGCCACCGTTCCACCCCGTGGCTGCAGCTCCACGCGCTCGGCGCCACCAGCCGGGTCTCGTGGGCCACCCCGTGGCGGGCCAGGTAGCTGGCGTAGTTCTCCACCGTGACCCCGGGAAACTCCCGCATCCGCTCCAGCATCATCGCCAGCGCCATCTCGCCGAAGGCATGATGGTGCCCGAAGGTCTCGCCGTCGGTGGCCGCCGAGACCAGCACCGGGCCGGCGGCGTCGGCGTGCCGCTCCAGCATGCGGGTGCCCCACGCCACCCCGTCGCGCACCAGCGGGCCGAAGGCCACGTCGTGCGAGATGGCCCCGTCGTACACGAACACCGTGATGCTGCGGCCGCCGAGGGTCCGCACCAGCGCCGGCCGGCCCGCCGGCGGCACCGGGTCCACCTGGGTGGGCGCCAGGATGGTGAAACGGATGCCCGCCTGCGCCAGCACGTCGAGGGTCTCCTCGTCCACCGCCGTCTCCGGCAGCCACATCCCCTCGGGGTCGCGGCCGAAGCGGCGCCTGAAGTCGGCGATGCCCCAGCGGACCTCGGTGACCTTCTCGCGGCGGCTGGACAGGGGCAGGATGGCGTGGTGGTAGGGCATCGCCACGGCGTTGCCGTGACCCAGGCGGGCCGCGCTGGCGCGGTCGGCCTGCAGGAACAGCTGGTAGGTGTCGGGGGCGGCGTGCTCCAGCCATTCGAGCAGCGTGGGCCCGACGTTGAAGCTCATCCACTCGTAGAGGTTGACGATCCGCGCGATGCGGCCGCCGGCGCCCGGCAGGCGGGCCGCGCCCACCGCCCGGTAGCACTCCTGCTCGATCCGCTCGTTCCAGTCGTGCGCCGGGGCGGCGCCGGGATCGGCCTCCACCTCGTCCAGCCACGGGTCCTCCCGCGGCGGCTGGTAGAAGTGGCCGTGGATGACGATCGAGCGCGGGGCGGTCACGCCGCGGGGGCCGGTCGCTTCGCCAGCACCTGGGCCACGGTGTCCAGCACGTCGGGGAAGACGTGGTCGCGGCGCCACTGGCTGGCCGCCTCGGCCTGGGCGCCGGCCACGGCCGCGGGGCCGCCCTCCAGCGCCGCGAGGAAGAGCTCCGCGTCGGCGCAGTGCTCGGTGAACCGCTTGATGGCGTAGTCGGTCACCGCGCCGGTCGAGATGATGAACTGCCAGTCGGAGCTCATGGCAAGCAGCATGGCGCGGGCGGCCTGCGCCAGCACCGGGCGGGCCGCCGCGTCCTCGAGCGCCGCCGGCGCCGCGGCCCAGAAGCGCGCCTCGATGGCCCACAGCCGGGGCCAGGTCCACGCGGTCTCGTCGTTGAGCCACATGCTGAAGTTGCCGTTGGCGCCCCACGAGCCGGTGGTGAGGTGGATGGCCCGCTCCCCGGTGGCGCCCGCCAGGTGGCGGCTGGCGGTCACCGGCCGCACCGCCGGGTAGCCCCGCACCGCGCGGTACACCTGCGACAGGAACTCCACCCCCTCGAACCACCAGTGCCCGAACAGCTCGGTGTCGAACGGCACCGCGACCAGGTTGCCGGCGGCCCGGCGCATCGGGGAGTCGGCGAGCCGGCCGAGCAGCGAGGCGAAGTGCCGGCCGTGGGCGCCCGCCCGCTCGATGGCGTGGTCGGGGCGGTACGGCTCCTTGGCGCCCAGGTCGGAGCCGGGGGCGCTCACCCGCCAGTAGCGGAGCCCGCCGGGCCACCGGATCTTGTGGAACTCGAGGTACCACTCGTCGCCCGGATACCCCTCCTGCCGGCTCCACACCTGCCGGGAGGCCACCGGGTCGCGCACGAAGGCGCTGACGGCCGTGGGGCCGGCGGACCCGGCCACGCGGTAGGCCTCGTAGGGGGTGTTCGGGGCCTCCGGTTCATCGCCCGGGTCGCTGAGCCGCCGGGCCGCCGAGTCCGCGAGCTTCCCCTCCACCTCCATCCGCCATTCGCCCCAGTCGGCGCCGTAGAAGCGGAACGCCTGCCCGGCGGCGGCGAGGTGGCTGTCCACGAAGAAGTAGCGGAACCCCGCCTCCTGCACGTGCGCCTCGATGCCCTCCCGCACGCCGGGATGGGGCGCGCCCGGCAGCGGCTCCCAGTGGCCCCGCGGCCGGTAGGCGCACTCGGGGAGCCACAGCCCCGCCGGGTCCATGCCGAAGATGCGGCGGTGCTCCGCGCGGCCCAGCAGCAGCTGCAGCCGGATGCTCTCGTCGGTGGCGAGCAGGGGCAGGAAGCCGTGGGTGGCGCCGCAGGAGATGAGCTCCACCCGGCCCGCCTCGGCGTGGCGCCGGAACGCCCGGGCCAGGTTGCGGTCCGCGGCCCGGAACAGCTGCCGCAGCCCGAGCAGGTGACCGCGCCAGAAGTCGGCCAGGGGGATCAGGTGGGCGTCGCCGGTCTCGGTGAGCGAGGCCGCCGCTTCCTCGCAGGCCTCGAGCCGCTGGGTGAAGTACGCCTCGAGCTCCGCCGCGAAGTCGGGGCTCTCCAGCTGGTTGGCCAGGATCGGGGTGATGCCGATGGTGAGCGGCGCCGCCACCCCCTCGGCCTCGAGCCGGTCGAGGGCCGAGAGCAGCGGCAGGTAGGTGTCGATCGCCGCCTCGCAGATCCAGTCGCTGCCGTGCGGCCACCGCCCGTGGTTCAGCACGTAGGGCAGGTGGCTGTGCAGCGCGAGCACGAAGTCCATGGCCACTCCTAGGCGACCGGCGCGTGGGCGAGGATGCGGCGGTAGACCGCCAGGTACTTCTCGCCGGACCGGTCCCACGAGAAGTCCTTCTGCATGGCATTCCGCATCATCTGCTCCCACGCCGGCGGCTCGTGGTAGCGGTCCATCACGTGCCGCGCCACCCGCAGCAGGTCCTCGGAGCTGTATTCGTCGAACAGGAACCCGGTGTGCCCGTCCTCGATCGTGTCGGCCAGGCCGCCCACCCGGCGCGCCAGCGGCACCGCGCCGTAGCGCTCCGCCCGCAGCTGCGCCAGCCCGCAGGGCTCGTACAGCGAGGGCATCAGGTAGATGTCCGCCCCCGCCATCAGCCGGTGCTCCAGCCGCTCGGAGAAGCCGAGGTGCACGCTGATCCGGTCGGGCCAGCGCGACTCGTACATCTTGAGCAGCGCCTCGTACTTGGCCTCGCCGGTGCCGAGGAAGATGAACTGGGCCTCGAGCATGAAGAGCGAGTACTCGCCGGTGATCAGCTCCAGCCCCTTCTGGTGCGTCATCCGCGCGGTCATGGCGAACAGCGGGATCCGCCGCCGCTGCGGCAGCCCGAAGCTCCGCTGCAGCGCCGCCTTGCAGCGCGCCTTCCCGGCGAGGTCCTCCACCGAGTAGGTGGCGGTGATGTGCGGGTCGTGGGCCGGGTCCCACTCCGCCATGTCGATGCCGTTGACGATGCCGGTGAAGCGGTCGCCCAGCGCCAGGAAGACGTCGTGCAGCCCGAAGCCGCCCACCGGCGTGCGCAGCTCGTGCGCGTGGGTGGGGCTCACCGTGGTCACCGCGTCGGCGAACTTGAGCCCCCCCTTGAGCAGGTTGAGCTTGTCGTGCCACTCGAGGTGCTGCCAGGTGTAGAGCTCCCACGGCAGCCCGATCTCGGGCATGCCGTCGGCGGCGTAGTGGCCCTGGAAGCCGGCGTTGTGCACCGTGAGCACGCTGCGGATGCCCCGGGCGAAGGGCAGGTCGTGGTGGTAGACCCGGAGGTACACCGGCGCCAGCGCGGTGTGCCAGTCGTGGCAGTGCAGCACGCAGGGGCTGCGGGCCACCCGCGGCAGCATCTCCAGCGCCGCCCGGCAGAAGAACGCCCAGCGCTGCAGGTTGTCGCCGTAGTCCGCCCCCGACTCGCCGTAGAGCCCCGCGCGGTCGAAGTAATGCGACTCGATGCAGTAGATCCTGGGCTTGCCCGGCTCGGTGGGGATGCGGAACAGCCGCGCCTCCTCCATCCGCGGGCCCACCCGCACGTGGAACGGCCCCGCCACCCGCTCCAGGCCCGCGGCCCCGCTGCGCACCGAGCGGTGCAGGGGGATGATCACCGCCACCGGGATCCCCGCCGCGGCCTGGGTCGCGGCCAGGCCCGCCACCGCCTCCGCCAGCCCGCCGGTGCGGGCCAGCCAGCCGTACTCCGCCGCCAGGTGCACGACGCCCACCGCCTGCCCGTCCACGGTCCCCAGCGGGCTCGTGGCGGCGCGGTGCTCCCCGGTGGTCCGGAGGTCAGATGGGCGGGACACTGGACGGCATCTCCCCCCGCATCGCCGGGGCGTAGTAGCGGGTCACGTAGTCCTGGACCATGCGCCGGGCGGAGAAGTGCTCCCCGGCGTGCCGCAGCGCGTGCTTCATCCGGAGCAGCCACTCCGTGGGCAGGCCGCGGGCGTCCCGCTTGTAGTACATCGGGACCACCTGCTGCTCCAGCAGGTCGTAGAGGTGCTCCACGTCGGTGGCGTCGGGGGCCTCGCCCGGCTGCACCGGGGGGATGGCCCACCCGTTCATGCCGTTGAAGCCCTCGGCCCACCAGCCGTCCAGGGTAGAGAGCTGGGGCACCGCGTTGAGCGCCGCCTTCATGCCGCTGGTGCCGCAGGCCTCGAGGGGCACCCGCGGCATGTTGAGCCACAGGTCCACGCCCTGCACCAGCCGGTGGGCCAGGTGCATCTCGTAGTCCTCGATGAACGCCACCCGCCCCTCGAGCCGGGGATCACGGGTGAAGGCGTACACCTGCTGCAGCACCTCCTTGCCCGGCTGGTCCTCCGGGTGGGCCTTGCCCGCGAACACCAGCTGCACCGGCCGCCACGGGTTCACCAGCAGCTCCCGCAGCCGGTCGAAGTCCGAGAACAGCAGCGCCGCCCGCTTGTAGGTGGCGAAGCGCCGCGCGAAGCCGATCGTCAGCGCGCCCGGCGAGAGCAGGGTGCCCGCGCCCACCATGTGCGCCGCCTCCTTCCACCGCTCCGTCCACCGCCGCCGGGCGTCCTCCCGGATGAAGGTGAACAGGTTGAGCTTCATCTCGGTGTGGAGGTTCCACAGCTCCGCGTCATCGAGGGTGAGCACCGACTCCCAGAAGCCCGGCTCGTCCCGCCGCTCCACCCACCCCTCGCCCAGGTGCCGGTCGAGCAGCTGCCGCAGCTGTCCCGACATCCAGGTCGGCAGGTGCACGCCGTTGGTCACCGCGCCGATCGGCACCTCCTCCGGCCGGGCCGTGGGCCACAGCGGGTTCCAGATCTCGCGCGAGACCTCGCCATGCTTCTCCGCCACGCCGTTGACCCGGGCGGAGAGGCGGATGGCGGTGGCGGTCATGTGGAACAGCGGGTGCTCGTCCTCCGGGTGGCTGCCGATGGCCACGAAGCGCTCGGGGCTGATGCCGAGCTCCTCCCACACGTTGGCGGCGCAGGCCAGCACCTGGTCCACCCCGAAGCGGTCGTGCCCCGCCGGCACCGGGGTGTGGGTGGTGAAGATGCTCCGCGCCCGCACCTCGGCCCACGCCTCCTCGAACGAGCGGCCCGCCACCACCAGCTCCCGCAGCCGCTCCACCAGCATGAACGCCGCGTGGCCCTCGTTGGCGTGCCACGCCGCCGGGTCGAGCCCCGCGGCGCGCAGCACCCGCACGCCCCCCACGCCGAGCAGCCACTCCTGCCGCAGCCGCATGTCGGGCCCGCCGGCGTACAGCTTGGCGGAGAGCTCGCGGTCGGCGGGGTCGTTGAGCTCCAGGTTGGTGTCGAGCAGGTACACCGGCACCCGGCCCACCTGCATCCGCCACGCGCCCAGGTGCACCGGGCGGCCGAAGGTGCGGACCACGGTCAGGTACGGCTCGCCCCCCGGGCCGAGCATCCGCTCCAGCGGGATGGTGTCGAGGTCGAACCGGACGTCGCTGTCCTCCTGCCACCCGTCGAGCCGCAGCTGCTGGTCGAAATACCCCTTGGTGTAGAACAGCCCCACCCCGACCAGCGGCAGCCCGAGGTCGGAGGCGGTCTTCAGGTGGTCGCCGGCCAGGATGCCGAGGCCGCCGGAGTAGATCGGCACCGAGTTGTGCAGCCCGAACTCCGCGCAGAAATACGCCACCGGGCGGGCGAGGTCGGGGTGCTGGCGGTGGAACCAGGTGTCCGGCGAGCCCAGCGCGCGGGCCGCGGTGTCCATGAGCCGGTCATACTGGGCCAGGAACCCGGGGTCGGCGGCGCACGCCGCCAGCCGCGCGGGATCCACCCGCTTGAGCAGGGCCAGCGGGTTGTGCTTGGACATGTGCCACAGCGGCTCATCCACCTTGCGGAAGAGCGTGCGGGCGTCGGTGGACCAGCTCCACCACAGGTTGGTCGCGAGGGTGGCCAGCCCCTCGATCCGCGGGGGCAGGTAGGGCAGGCGAAGGCGCGGCTGGGTCATTGCACTCGGGTCAGGGCGGGGCGCGAACTGGCGAGGGGGAAGGTACTCAGAATCGGGGGGGACCGAAACCCGCGCCGCCCC
>JBGAPX010000080.1:0-17341 GCA_044221045.1 Gemmatimonadales bacterium | reverse complement strand
GGTTCGCCGAGCGCGGCCGAGGCGAGCGCCCGATTGACCAGGTCCTCGGGGTCGTCATTGACGGCGCCGGCACAGCCGGCGCGCCCCTCGCTCACCACCCGCAGGTTCACCCCCTGGTAGCGGGTGGTGCAGGCCCGGACCGGGCGGCCGCCGGCGAACTCCAGCGTGGTCGTCTCGTCGGTCTTGTGGACCGCGTCGGCGAGCGTCGCGCGCCGGGCGGCGCGTTCGAGCAGCGGCAGTATCATGCGCTGTCGCCCCCGACGGTCATCGCCTCGAACCGCACGTGGGGAGCGCCGTCGGCGACGGTGATCCGGCCCGCGGGCGGGCGGCCGCAGCCCGTGGCCTGCAGGTTCCAGCGGAAGTCGCCGGCGATGGCGTCGAGGCGAAGCAGTGTCTCGGTGACATCCCCCTGCAGCACCAGCGGCCGCACCGTCTCGGCCAGGCGACCGTCGCGAATCACCTGGCCATACCCGGTCGTGAGGGTGAAGCGGCCGTGGCGCAGGTCGCCGCCCATCGCGTCGCAGCAGTAGATCCCATGGCGGATGGGCCGGATCAGGTCCTCGAGGGTGCCCTGCCCGTTGGTGAGGTAGGTGTTGGTGAGGCGGGCCATCGGGATCTGGCGGAACGACGGGGCGCGGGCGTTGCCGGTCGGGCGGGCGCCGGCGCGGCCCGCGGTCTCCCGGGTATGCAGCCGGCCCACCACGACCCCGTGCTGGACCAGCAGGGTGTTCTGGGTCAGCGCGCCCTCGTCGTCGAAGGCGGAGGAGCCCGGCAGGCTGGTGGCACTGCCGTCATCGCCGATGGTGAGGAGGTCGGACCCGATCCGGCGCCCGGGGGGCATGAGCCGGTCCTGGTCGGGCCGGGCAGCGAGAGTGTCCGCCTCGCTGAGGTGGCCCACCGTCTGGTGCAGCAGGGCGGCGATGCAGCGCGGGTCGAGGACCACCGGGTAGCTGCCGGCCTTGACCCGTGGCGCATTGAGCAGGCTGATGGCCCGGCGGGCCGCAGTGCGGAAGAGGTGGTCGGTCTCCTGCACGGCGCGCCAGCCACCGCGCACGGCCCAGGACTCGAAGGCCCGCTCCAGGAAGCTGTCCTCGCGGGCGATCGCGCCCGCCGCGAGGCGCACCTCGGGCCGGCGGTCGAAGACCATCACTCCCGCCGAGGTGGCGATCCAGCGCTCGGTGACGCGATCCTCATAGGAGGCACGGGCATCGACGATGCGGCGGTCGCTGGCGAGCATTTCCTGGTTGAGGCGCTCGAGCAGCTGGCGCTTCTCCGCCAGCGGGACGTCGCGGACGTCACCGTCGAGGTCGGCCGGGTGGTCGGCGATCCGGACCGGGATGTCGGCCAGGCGGATGGGGGAGTCGACCGGCAGCGCGAGGGAGAGTTCATGCGCCCGCGCCACCATGGCCCCGAGCTGGTCCAGTCCGGTGAAGCTCGCGACGCCCCAGCCCTTGCCGTGGTTGAGGCAGCGGACCATGCCGCCCACCTCGAGTGCGCTGGTCGCGCCCTCCAGCCGGCTGCCGCGGTAGGCGACGGCGCTGGCCCAGGTGCGCTCGAGCCGGATCTCGGTGAAGTCCGCGCGGGCGCCGCGGAGCGCCTCGGCCAGACGGTCCTTCACCCCGCCGGGTTCCCCTTGAGCCACTGGACGTAGTCGGGCCGGGTCACCAGCTCGCCGTCGGCGATGATCTCCCGGTCCCAGGGCAGGATGATCAGGTGCTCGGTGGCGAAGGCGTGGAAGTCGGGAGTGTAGGGCCCGGTCTTGAAGGAGACCGCGGTCCGCACCTCCCGGGGCTTGAGCGCGCGGACCTCGTTGAGGGCCAGCTTGATGGTGGACCCGGTGTCGCAGGTCTCGTCCACGAGGAGCACCCGGCGGCCGCGGATGGACGGGGGCGGGCCGGCGACCAGGATCGGCTCACCGCCGGCGTCGCGCCGGGTGACGGCCATGGAGGCGAACTCCAGCTGCAGGATCGAGGCGACCACCACGCCGGGGATGACGCCGGCCTTGGCGATGCCGAGGACCACCTCGGGTTCGTAGTCGCGGGCGACCTTGAGGGCGAGCGCGCGACAGATCTCGCCGAAGAAGGGCCAGTCCACCTCGAGCACACCGCGAGGCTGGGGCACCGCAGGGGGTCGTTTCATCGGTTCACTGGGGGAGGCGGTCGGGTGACGGCTCTGGGAGACAATACTACCCCCCGTCCCGGGCGGCGTAAACTACGTTGCGGCCCCTCCGGGGCGGGACTATGTTACCGGCATCCTTCCTTCCCGACCCGCAAGGACGTTGTCCCTCCATGAGTTTCTGGCGTCGGTTGCTCGGCGGCGGCCCGTCCGAAGGGCTGAAACCGCAACGGCTCGACTACCTCAATGAAGCGCTGGCCCTCGAGCGGCAGGGAGATTTCGAGGCGGCGCTCACCTCCTATCGGCTGGCGCTGCGGGACAATCCCAACGACCCGCGGATCCTGCAGAACATGGCCATCGCGTTTACCAAGACCGGCCAGCAGGAGGAGGCGATCCGGCACTACCGGCGGGCCATCGGGCTCGACGATACCCTGGTGGGCGCGCACTACGGCCTGGCGTTCCGCCTGAAGGAACGGGGGGAATTCCAGGAGGCGGCGACGCACCTGCGGAAGTTCCTGGCGCGCCCCCCGAAGGGCCCGGACGCCGAGCGCTGGGTGCGCCACGCCGAGGACACGCTCCGCGAGATCGAGTCGACGCCGGATCGGGCCCCCGAATGACCGGGCGCTGGGCCGTGGCCGGGCTGGCGCTCCTCGCCGGTTGCAGCGATATCTCCGGGAGCAAGGGCGTGGTGGCCCTGGAGCTCCGGCTCCCGTCTCCCCCGGTGGTCGAGCAGCACGACACCCTGACACTGCACGCGGTGGCATTCGACATCGACGGCGACAGCCTCGATGTGCCGGTCTACTGGCGCACACCCGATACGACGCTCATACTCTTCGACAGCACGGGCCGGGTGACCACCGCCCTCACGTCGGGGACCGGCCGGGTCCAGGCCCGCGCCGGCGGCCTGTATTCCGCTGTGTCGAGCCCGGGATTCACGATCCGCCCCCGGTCGGACACCCTCCGCCTGACGGTCCCGGACACGCTGACCGTCCTGGCCGGCGATACCGCCTCGGGGCCGCTCGACGTGGCGCTCGAGAGCAGCAGCCCCGCCGGCGGGATCAGCGGGGGGAGCATCCTGTACGAAGTGGTCGACACCGCGGCCGCCCGCGGCCAGGTGCGATTCGCGGGGGACGTCCTGGTCCTTCGCGCCACGACCTCCTCGGGGGGCACACCGTCGCCAGCGGTGACCCTCCGGAAGATCCCGGGGGCGACGCCCCCGGCGACGGTCCAAGTCCGGGTCAGCGCGACCCGGCCGAGCGGCACCCCGGTCCCCGGGTCCGGGCAGCTGTTCACGCTCACGTTCCAGTAAACCCCACGGAGGCCACCCCGATGGCCACGCCCCGCACCCTGAACGAGCTCTTCTTCGGAAGCCTCGACCGCTTCGGCACGCGCCCCGTCGCCCTTCGCGCCAAGCGCGGCGGGGCGTGGCGGGACATCGGCTACGCTGAGGTGACGGACACCGTCCGCTGCCTCGCGGCCGGCCTGCGCGAGCTGGGCGTGGCGGCCGGGAGCAACGTCGCGATCCTGAGCGAGAACCGTCCCGAGTGGGCCTTCGTGGACTTCGCCTGCCTGACCGCCCGCTGCGCGGACGTCCCCATCTACCCCACCCTCCCCGCGGGCCAGATCAGCTACATCCTGCGCGACTCGGCGGCCGTGGCCATCTTCGTCTCCAGCAAGGCGCAGCTGGAGAAGATTCTTTCCATCCGCCAGCCCGACGTGACCCCCGCCCTGCGGCACATCATCGCGATGGATGACGACGCCACCGGGCCGGGCGTGATGCCCTTCGCCGACCTGGTGGCCCGGGGCCGGGCCGCGCTCGCCAAGTACCCGCGGTGGCGGGAGGAGGCCCTCGAGGCCAGCCCGGACGACCTCGCCACGCTCATCTACACCTCGGGCACCACTGGCGACCCGAAGGGCGTGATGCTCACCCATGGCAACCTGACCAGCAACGTGATCGGCGGGCTGCAGTACCTCGACCTGCGGACCGAAGACTCGTGCCTGTCGTTCCTGCCGCTGTCGCACGTCTTCGAGCGGATGGCCGGGCACTACTGCATGTGGCAGTCCGGGGCGGTGATCACCTACGCCCAGAGCGTGGACACCGTCTCTGCCGACCTGGTCGAGGTGCGGCCCACGGTGGTGCTGTCGGTGCCCCGGCTGTACGAGAAGATCTACGCCAAGGTGGTGGAGGGAGCCGCGGCCTCGCCGCTCAAGAAGCGCATCTTCGAGTGGTGCCGCGCCGCCGGCGAGGCCTGGGCCGAGCTGGTGCTCACGGGCCAGCCGGTGCCGTTCGCCCTCGGCGTCAAGAAGGCGCTGGCCGACAAGCTGGTGTTCTCCAAGCTGGTGGCGCGGACCGGGGGCCGCCTGCGGTACTTCGTGTCGGGCGGCGCGCCGCTGTCGGCGGAAATCGCCAAGTTCTTCTTCGCCGCCGGGCTGCCGATCTTCGAGGGCTACGGCCTGACCGAGACCTCGCCGGTCATCTCGGTGAACTCCCGCACCCACGTCAAGCTGGGCGCCGTGGGCCGGCCCATCCCCGGGGTCGAGGTGACCATCGCCGCCGACGGCGAGATCCTCACCCGCGGCCCCCACGTGATGAAGGGCTACTACAACAAGCCCCAGGCCACCGCCGAGGCGATCGACGCGGCCGGCTGGTTCCACACCGGCGACATCGGCCTGATCGACGGCGACGGGTTCCTGCGCATCACGGACCGGAAGAAGGACATCATCGTCACGGCGGGGGGCAAGAACATCGCGCCGCAGCCCATTGAGGGCCGGGTCAAGACCAACAAGTTCGTGCTCAACGCGGTGATGATCGGGGACAAGCGGAAGTTCCCCATCCTGCTCGTGGTGCCGAACCTCGACGCGCTGCGGGAGTGGGCGGCGAGCGAGGGCCGGACCTACCCCGATGACGCCGCGCTCGTGGCCAGCCGGGAGTCGGTGGAGAAGATCGAGCGGGAGGTGAAGAAGTCGCTGCGCGACCTGGCCCAGTTCGAGATGCCGAAGAAGGTGGTACTGATCCAGAACGACTTCTCGATCGAGTCCGGCGAGCTCACCCCGACCCTCAAGGTCAAGCGCCGGGTGGTGGAGAAGAACTACACCGCGGCCATCGAGGCCGCCTACGCCGACCGGACCGGCGCCACCACCGAGCACTGAGCCGCCGGCGGCCTCACCGCCCGCGCCCCACCCACCAGCCGCCGGCCGCCCCCAGGAGCTCGAATCCCGGGAGCGCCGGCGGTTCGCCGTGCCCCACCGCCCGGAGTCCGGGCAGCACCGCGCCGATCGACGCGGCCGTCCACGCGGGATCCCCGGCCCACGGCTCGCCAAGGACGATGCCGCGGAGGGACCGGGCCTTGAGCGGCAGCCGCGGCGCGACCAGTGTGCTCGCCGAGGCAGACGCCTCGGGCGGGTCGGGAGGATTGACCAGCACCAGGTGCACCCCGGGCAGGAGCGGGGCCAGGGCGGCGGCTCCCTCGGCGGCCTGCCCCACCAGCGCCACATAGCCGCCGGGCCCCTCGATGCCGAGAAAGGCGTGCAGCGCCTCGGCTGGGGGGGGCGCCGCGATCCGGTCGGCCGGAGGCACCGGGGGATCCCCGAGGTGCGTCACGCCGCCGGCGATCGGGTACTCCGCCTGGCAGGCCGGGCAGCCCAGGAGCCCCTCGAGCACCCGGCGACCCTCCATCCGGTGCGGAATCAGCACCAGGAAGGACTCGGGGTGCTCCGCCGGGCAGCGGAGATGATCGGTGAGCTCAATGAACATGCGGCGGACCTACGGTCGGAAGACGACCCAGGTGAGCTTGCCGGCCTCCACCGTGACGCGACGGTAGACCTTCTTCCCGCCGATGTCGACGCCGAGCACCCAGGTGCCCGGCGGCACGTCGCCGACGGCGAAATGCTCACCGTAGAGCGGGTGGGGATGCGCCTTGTCGCCGTAGGTCTCGGCGTAGACATGCGGGGTCTCGGCCGGTTCCGGCTTGACCAGTCCGTAGATGCGGGCCTGCGGCACCGCCTGCCCCGCCGCGTCGAAGACCTGGCCCGCCACGATCCCCATGCCGGGCAGCGGCTCGATCCACAGCTCGGGGTTGGTGGTGAACGCTGGGAAGCGCTCCAGGGAGTCGACCACCTCGCGGATGTCCTCGGCGGGGAGCGGGACGGTATGCACCTCGAGGTGCAGGTGGTCGTTGGTGGCGCGGCCGGTGTTGCCAACGAGCGAGATCACCTGCCCAGCCTGCACCCGGTCCCCGACCTTCACCTTGAGCACACTGTTGTGGTAGTAGACGCTGAAGATCCGCCGCGGGCCGGTGGGGGTGGTGAGGATGCTGTCGTGGCGGATGGCGACGGTGAGCGCCCCCTGCTCCGCGGGTCCGGCGTAGACCACGCGCCCGTCGCTGATGGCGTGCACCTGGGTGCCATCGGGGTTGTTGAACTCCACCCCCTGGTGCTGCTGGAAATTGCCCCCCATCGTCGAGCCGTAGCGGTAGGTCTGATCGATCTGGGCGTTGTCGGTGCGCTCGATGGGCCGCCGGTACCAGGTGGTCTTCGGGAACCGGGGCGCCTCACCCGTCCTCGGGGCGGTGCGCAGGCAGGGGAGCGTGTCGGCCACGGGGCGGAGCCCGCAGGGCGAGCCGCGCCACGGCACTCCATTGAGGAGGAACCGATTGCGCGGCGCGAACGCGGCGGAGGGGACCGGCTCCGAGCCCCAGCCGGTCAGCCCCAGCGCCAGACGCTCGTTGCCCTTGAGCGTGGTGAGCAGCAGGCCGCGCCGGCGGTCCAGCCCGATGCGCCGGATGTACTCGTTGCCGAGGACGGTGATGGCGGTATCGGCCGGCCCGCGGGCCGCCGGGCCGGTGCGGTCGGTGAACGCCACCCAGTGCTGGCCGTCGTCGGTGGTCATCTGGACCCCGTCGGCGGTGCCGACCCAGACGGTGTCGCCACGGACCACGATGCCGTCGGGGGCGACGTACTGCCACTCCGGGCCCAGCTGGGTGAAGGTCCAGTTGGTCCAGGTCCGGCCGTCGTCCGTGGAGAGGCCCCAGCCGTTGCCCACCGTGCCGTACCAGATCTCGCCGCGCGGGCCGAAGGCGAAGGCGTGCACGAAGTCCCAGGAGATGCTGGTCCCGGTGGTATCGTGGCGGATCTGCTCCCAGGCGGTGGCGCCGGGCCGCAGCCGGAGGATGCCCTCGCCATAGGTGCCCACCCAGAGCCCGCCCGCAGGGTCCCGGGTGACGGCCAGGACCGGCAGGCCGAAGCCGGTCGGGTCAGGGAGGCGCGACAGGGCCTGGCCCGAGAGCGCGGGAGCGGCGAACAGGAGCGCGGCGAGGGCGGCGGCCGGCGCCGGACGGCAGGCGCGACGAGACAGGGAAGCCACGAAACCTTCCTGGGAGGTCAGCTGCCGGGATCCACCGGCGTCGGCGCGAGCCGCAGCCACTCGACCGTGGCGTGGGCCGGCCGGGTGGCCACGAAGGCGACCGCCTCGGCCACGTCCTCGGGACGCAGCATCAGGGCGCGCCGGAGGTAGCCGGGGCGGGCGTCGGGATCGAAGGGATCCCAGATCGGGGTATCGGTGGAACCGGGAGACACCAGGGAGAAGCGGACGCCGGTGCCGCGATACTCGGCGGCGAGGGCCTCGTGCAGGCCGCGCACGCCGAACTTGCTCGCGGTGTAGGCGGCGTTGTCGGGATAGCCCCGGTGGTCGCAGATGCTCCCGATGGTGATGTGCAGCCCCCCGCTGCCGCTGCGCATCGCGGGGAGCAGGCCTTGGGCCAGCAGGAACGGCGCCCGGACATTGAGGGCGAGCTGCTGCTCGAGTTCCGCCGGCTCGGTCATCTCGAACGGCTTGAGCACGAACAGCCCGGCGTTCTGGACCACGACCGCGGGCGCGCCCCATTCGGAGAGGATGCGGGTGGTGGCACGGACGATCTCGTCGGTGCAGGCGAGGTCGCAGGTCAGGTCGCGGAAGGCTCCGTGGGTGCCGTCGCCGAGGGAGCGGGAGAGCCGCACCACCGTCGCGCCGGCCGCGGCGAGCGCCGCGGCACTCGCCGCGCCGATGCCCCGGCTGGCGCCGGTGACCACCGCCAGCTTCCCCTCGAGCGGCTTCATTCGCCGCCCCGGCCGTAGACCAGGCGGAGGAACTCCTCGCGGCTGCGGATGTCGCTGCGGAAGATCCCGCGCACCGCGCTGGTGACGGTGCGGGAGTTCTGCTTCTCCACGCCCCGCATGGCCATGCACAGGTGGGTGGCCTCGATCAGGACGCCCACGCCGTGCGGCTCGAGCACTTCCATGACCGCGTCGGCGATCTGGTCGGTGAGGCGCTCCTGGACCTGCAGCCGCCGCGCGAACACCTCGACCAGCCGGGGCAGCTTGGAAAGGCCCACGATGCGCCCGTTGGGGATGTAGGCCACGTGCGCCCGCCCGAAGAAGGGCAGCATGTGGTGCTCGCACAGCGAGTAGAGCTCGATGTCGCGCACCAGGATCATGCTGTTGTGCTCTTCCTCGAAGAGCGCGTCGCCGACGGCGTCCATCACCGAGAGGCCGTAGCCCCGGGTGAGCCAGCGGAAGGCCTTCTCCACCCGCTCGGGCGTCTTCACCAGCCCCTCGCGCCGGGGGTCCTCCCCCAGGGCGGTCAGGATGTGGCGCACCTCGGCCTGGAACGGGGCGGTGCGGGCGCGGCGGGCCGCCTTAGCGGCCTTCGTAGTCGACATAATTGCGGGGAGTCTCCCAGAGCCGGATCCGCAGGGCGAGGTCGGCCGGCAGCGACGGCCGCAGGACGTCCCAGCAGTAGATCGCGATGTTTTCCGCGGTGGGGTTCACGGCGCGGAAGTGGGCCACGTCAAGGTTGAGGTTGCGGTGGTCGAGGTGGTCGAGCAGCTTCTCCTCGGCCAGCCGCTTCAGTACGTTGATGTCGAGCACGTAGCCGGTCTCGGGGACCACGGGGCCGGTGACGGTGAGCTCCAGCTCGTAGTTGTGCCCGTGGTAGTTCGGGTTGGCGCACACCCCGAACGTCCGCCGGTTCCAGTCCTCCGGATACGCCGGATTGTACAGCCGGTGCGCGGCATTGAAGTGCACCCGGCGGGTGACGCTGACGATCGGCATGCGACGGATTCCGTCCCGAGGAGCGCGGATGGCTGGAAGATGGCGGCCCCGGGACGGGGGTCAAGGCGGCCGGCCGGAGCCTTGAACAACGGGGGCACCGGCCACTGGGACCGGTGCCCCCGGAAACGCACAGGGCGACGCCGAAGAGGTTTATTGAAGCCCGACGAAGAAATGTGGCACCCTCACCAGGTCGTCTGTCTTCCCCCCGAGGGGGCGTGGCATCGGACGCGGTATCTGGGCCCTTCACCGGACCTGTTGGCTCAATAACGTTGTTCTTCGACGCCGCCTTCCGTTTCGAAGATAGGACCCGGTCCACGGACCGTCAACAAACGCGAGGTGCATGCGCATGTCCCTTCCGCTGGTGGGCGCGGTCGCCGCGCTGCTGGTCTGGATCGTCGTCACCTTCCTGTACCCGCTGGGCCCGGCGGGAACGGTGCTGCACCTGCTCCTCGGCCTCGCGGGCGTGCTGTTCGTCCGCTGGTGGGCGCTGCGCCAGCCCCGCGCATGACCGCACCCGCGCCGGGCCGCGACGCGCTGCCGGCCGTGCTGGGCGGCCTGATGTACCTCCTGCTGCTGGTGACGCTCCGGGAGATCCTCGCCCCGCCCCTGGTGCTGCCCCTGGCGCTGCTGGCGCTCTGGCCGCTGCGGGACCGCCCCGGGGTGCGCCCCGCCATGGGCATCGCGGTGGCCCTCACCCTGGTGTGGGGCCTCAAGCTCTACGGCGGGCTGCTGGGCCCCTTCCTGCTGGCGCTGGCCGTGGCCTACCTGCTGGCACCGCTGGTGGCGCGCCTGGAGCAGCGACGGATCGGGCGCGGGGCCGCGATCGGCCTGGTGGCGCTGCCCCCCATCCTCGGGCTGGCGCTCCTGGCGGCGCTCGCGGGACCCCAGGTGTGGGACCAGGCGGTGACACTGGTCTCGGCGCTGCCGCGGTTCGCCACCACGCTCATGAGCTTCGTGGCCTCGCTGCGCACCCGACTGGAGGGGCTGCCCTTCCTCACCGCGGCCCAGCGCGACTGGCTGCACACCCTCGACGCGCAGCAGCTCGCGACCCTGCTCCAGGAGAACGCGGATGGCCTCCTCCGCGCCCTGGCCGAGTGGGGCCTCGCCTTCGGGCGCCGGCTGGGGACCCTGCTCGGCTTCCTGGGCTACCTGGTGGTGACCCCGGTGGTGGCCTTCTACCTGCTGCGCGACTGGCGCCCGCTGCTCGGCTTCCTCGAGGACCTCATCCCCCCCGCCCGGCGGCCCGCGCTGGTCGCCTTCATCGAGGAGTATGACACCTCCCTCGGGAAGTTCTTTCGCGGCCAGCTGATCGAGGCCACCCTGGTGGGCCTGCTCACCGGCGTGGGCCTCGCGGTGCTCGGCGTGCCGAGCGCGCTGCTCATCGGCGTGATCGCGGGCATCTGCAACCTGGTGCCCTACATCGGCATCGCCATCTCGGCCATCCCCGCGCTGGTGGTGGCGCTCACGATGGACGACCCGATCGGCGGCCTGCTGCGGGTGGGCGGGGTCTTCCTGGTGGTGCAGTTCATCGACGGGTCGGTCACCGGCCCGCGGATCGTGGGCGGCTCGGTGGGGCTCCATCCGGTGGTCACGATGCTGGCGCTGGCGTTCGGCGGGGCGATGCTCGGCTTTGCGGGGCTGCTGCTGGCGGTCCCGCTGGCGGTCCTGCTGCGGATGCTCGGGAGCCGGCTGCTGGCGCGGTACCGGGCCAGCGCGGTCTACGCCGGGGCCGCGGCGTAGGCGCCGCCGCGCCTGCCGGCCCCGGGTTCAGATCTCCCAGTTCGAGAACACCACCGCCCCGGGCGAGACCGGCGCCTCGGGGTGCCGCGCCAGCGTCATCCGCAGGTCGGTCCAGTGGGCCCGGTAGCCCAGGTGGATCAGCCGCAGGTAGGCGTCGCTGAACGCGGTCTGGCAGCGGAAGGTGACCCGCCGGATGTCCGCGGCGAGGGCCGCCGCCTCGAGCCCCGCCACCAGCTGCTCGAAGACGTCATGGCCGCCCGCCACCAGCTTGAGCACCCGGAGTTCGTCCTGGGGCCGGCCGGCCGCCAGCGCCGCGGTGTGGAACAGCGCGAAGCCCTGGAGCTCGCCCGCGGCATCGCGCTGCAGCAGCGTGTCGCCGATGCGCAGCTCGGCGGTGAGCGACAGCTCGCGGGTGAGGTCCGTGCCGGCCTGGAGCCGGCCGGTCAGGTCGCGGCACTCGCGCAGGCGGTCGGCCCGCGCCGGGCCGGCCGTGGAGAGGACCTCCGGGTGGAGGACCGGGCGCCGGGACAGGTCCCGGACCAGGGTCACGGTCATGTGTCGGGGCACGAAGCCCAGCCGGCTGTAGAACCCGATGTTCTCGATCGTCCGGGGCATGGTCTCGAGCCCGACGGTCCGGGCGCCCCGGTCCTTGAGCCAGGCCAGGCCCGCGAGCAGCATCGTCTTGCCGAGCCCGGCGCCCTGCCGGTCGGGCCGCACCGCCAGCGGTCCCATCCAGCCCTCGCGGCCGGAGAGGTGCGCAATATTGAACGCGCAGAGCTCGCCGTCGGCATCGCGCCAGATCATGGCGCCATCACCGGCGTCCTCCAGCGCATAGCGCCAGATCGCGGGGTTGAGGTGGGGCACCCGTACGCCGCTCATGCCGTCGCGGCGGTAGCGGTCGGTGAAGGCCTCCGAGAAGACCCGGTTGAGCGCCTCCACGTCGCGCATGGTGGGGCGCTCGGGGCCGACGACGTCCCGTTCAGGCAGCCAGGCCATCGCCCGTCCCTCCGCCCAGGTCGTCGCGCACCCGTGCCACCCCGTGCTCCCCGTCCAGGTCCACCCGCACCACGCGGTCCATCCCCTCGCGCACGCCCTCGATGTGGGTGATGAGGATGACCTGCGGGAAGCGGTCGGCCAGGCTGCGCAGCAGGTCCACCACCGCGGCCCGCCGCTCCTCGTCGAGCGAGCCGAAGATCTCGTCGAGCACCAGCAGCGAGAGCGGCTGACCCGCCCGGTCGGCGATCATCTGGCTGATGGCCAGGCGCAGCGCCAGGTTGGCGATGTCCTCCTCGCCGCCGGAGATCACGGGCTTGGGCTCCCCCCCCTCGATGATCGTGGCGACGTAATCCTCGTCCAGCTCCAGCTCGCCGTAGCGCCCGTTGCTCAGGTCGCGCAGGAAGCCGCTCGCGAGTTCGGCCAGGTCGGGCCGGAGCTGCTGGTTGAGGTCGGTGCGGAGGTCGGTGAAGGCGCGGTCGAGCTCGTTGTGCAGCAGGAGGTCGCGGGCCGCCTGGCGGGCCTCCGCCTCCCGCCGCTCCCGCTCCTCCCGCCGCCGCACCACGGCGGCCGCGGCCTCCTCCGCCGCGCCCTGTTCCGCCCGGGCGCGGACCGCCGCCATGTCGCCCTCGCGCCGGGCGCGGTCGGCGCCCTCGGCGGCGGCGCGGGCCTCGCTCCAGGCCTCGTCGGAATAGCCCAGCGCACCGAGCCGGTCACGCAGGGCGCGCGCCTCGGCTTCCCGCCCGGTGAGTTCGCGCTCCGCCGCCTCCGCCTCGGTCACCAGCGCCTCGGCGCGTTCCGCGGCTACCCGCAACCGCTCCGCCTGCAGCGCCACCGGATCCAGCGCCGCCAGCATCCGCCGGACCTCGCTGTGCCGGTTCGGGTCATAGTTGGCCGGCCCCTGCTGGGCCACGAGCACCAGCTCCGCCGCCCGCGCGTCCAGCCGGACCAGCTCGGACGCCAGCCCGGGGCCCTCCTGCGCCTGGGTCTCCAGCCGCGCCAGCTCGGCGCTGGCGTGAGCCAGGCTCTTCTCCGCCTCCGCCCGCTGCCGCTCCAGATCCTTGAGTTCCGCCGGTTCCGCCGTCAGCTGGTCGATGCGCGACTTGAAGTAATTCCCGTTGAAGAGCACGTCCTGCAGCTGGCGGTCGAGGATGCCCACCACGTTCGGGTACTCGTCGCCCAGCGGACGCTCGCAGGTGGGGCACGCCCCGTCGGGGCCGGCCTGGGTGATCTTGTCCAGCTGGTCCTTGAGCTCCTTGTACTGGTCGCGCAGCGCCTCCCGCTTGGTGCGGGCATCCTGGAGGTCGCGGTCCCAGCTGGAGCGGCGCTCGCGCGTCGCTTCCTCCAGCCCCTCGAGCCGGCTCCGGTACTCGGTCAGCCGCACCCGTGCCCGCTCCAGCAGTTCCGGCGCGGGGAGCCGCGCGGCGCGCGCCCGTACCTGCTGCAGCAGCGCCCGGGTCTCCTCGAGCTGGGCCTGGGCCACCTGGCGCTTGGCGTAGTGGCCCGCCAGCTCATCGAGCCGGTGCCGTTCGGCGCGCAGCTCCTCGAGGGGGGCCAGCTCCACCTTCAGCCCGTCCAACCGGCCCCGGGCCTCGTTGGCGGCGACCAGTTCCCGGTCGAGCTGCTGGAAGCGCTCCCGCGCGGTCTGCACCCGGTGGTCCGCCAGGCGGAGGTCGCCCTGGATGGCCGCGACCTGGTCGCGCTTGGCCTGCATCTCCTGCCAGCGGGGCGCCACCTCGCCGCGACGACGCTCGGCCGCCTCGATGGCCGCGGCGGCCTCCGCCACCAGGCGCGCGGCCGTGGCCTGTCGCTCCGCCGCCCGCGCCGCCTCGCGATCGAGCTCCGCCGGATCGGGGAGCTGCGCCTCGAGCGCAGTGAGGGTGGCGCGTATGCGAGTGCGTTCCTCCCGCAGCCGCTCCTGGGCCCGCTGCAGCCGGTCGTACCCCAGGACCCGCGCCAGGAACTGGGCACGCTCCACCGGCTTCATCGCGGCCATCACCGCCAGCTGCTTCTGGCCGGTGAAGTAGGTGTTGAAGAATTCCTCCCGCGTCATGCCGAGGAGGCGCCCCACCTTGTCGGTGACGGCCTGCAGGCTGTTGGCGACCGGGGCGGGATCGTTGTCCTGGAACAGCTCGGCGCCGTTGAGGGTCCGGACCGCCCGGTACCGGTGCGGACCGAGGGCGAAGTCGAGCTCCACCCGCACCGGCGCGCGCGGCCCGGCCCCGCGCCGGCGGATGGTCTCGCGGGTCCCGCGGGCCGCGTCAGCGCCGTAGAGCGCCCACGCGATGGCCTCGAGCAGCGTGGTCTTCCCCGCCCCGTTGGGCCCGATGATGCCGGTGAGCCCGGCGCCGAGGACGAGCTCCGTGTCCTCGTGCTGGCGGAAATTGAGCAGGCGGAGGCGCTCGATCTGCATCAGCCCTCCACCCACTCCCGCTCGACCTGGGCCATCGTCTCCACGCCGATGCGGACGAACGCGTCGCGATCCACCTCGCCGGGCAGCAGGCGGCGGCCGAGATAATCCCCGACGATCTCGGGCAGGGTCTGCCGACGGCCCGGGGCCCCGACGCCCACCTCACGGTGAGACTCGGGCCGCCGCAGGTCGAGCTGGTAGTGGAGCGCGGCCGCCTTGTAGCCGCGGATGGCGGCGTAGTTGAGCTCCCGCCCCGTGTGCCGGGGGATGTTCCGCACCACCTGCCGGAGCACCTGGTCGGCGTACCCGCCGGGCACCGCCTCGAGCGCGCGCGCCAGCTCCGCGTCGATGTCCGCGCCGCTGCGACCGGCGGCATCGATGACGGGAAGGTCCACGACCCGCCGGGCCAGCGGCACCGGGCGTCGCTCGACCGCGCCGCTCTCGAGGTCCACCAGCAGCCAGCCCTTGCCGGGCAGCCGCTGTTCCCGCTCGTCGGCGAGTTCGCCCCAGGGGTTCGGGCTCACGTACTCGAGCGCGCCGCTGTACCAGACCCGGGGCGCGACCTCGCGCTGCACGTGGTAGTGGCCCAGCGCCACGTAGCTCCAGCCGCCGCGCGCCAGCTCCTCACGGGCCAGGAGCGCGCCACCGTACTCGGCGGAGGACCGGTCCGCGGGGAAGATGCCCTCCACCTCCCCGTGCAGCATCAGCACCTGGTGCCGCTCGCCACCCTCCGGCTGCAGCACCGGCCGCTCGCCGGTGATGAGGGCCATGTGCGGCACCGCGAGCACCGACAGCCCCAGGCGCGGCCAGGCCAGCCGCCGGGGCTCATCGGCCACGACGTCCGCGCCCAGGCTCTCGAAGAGGCCGAGGATGGAGCCCGTCTCGGTCGAGCGCGGGGTATCGTGGTTGCCGGCGAGCAGGACGAGGGGGGCGTCGGGCAGGGCCTCGCGCAGCCGGTGGAACTGCTGGAATGCGAAGAGGATCGAGTGGTTGGTGGGGCGGACGGAATGGAACAGGTCGCCCGCCACCAGGATGGCGTCGGGCCGGGCCTCGATCACCTGGTCCACCGCCCGCCGGCAGGCGTGCGCCACGTCGGCCTCACGCTGGTTGAGGCCGGTGGCGGTCTGGCGGTGGAACTGGCGGAAGCCGAGGTGCAGGTCGGCCAGATGCGCGATCTTCACGGGGGGAATTCTAAGCCCGGTGTGACAGGGCGTAAGGGCGCCGCGGGGTGTCCCGCAGGCAGGGGCACAGTGCCTGCGCTCGATTCCCGCACCTTGCCCGCGCCGCTCCGGTCAGGCGATCATACCCGGCATGACGAGGCCACCACACCCGACACCGGCACCAGACGACACGGCACAGCTCGCTGGGCTGGGGGCGCTGCCCGTGCCGGTGCGGCTCCAGGTACGAATCCTCGGTCCCGGGGCCCGGCTCCGCCGGGCGGCCCTGGGGCCGATCGCGGGCCTCGGCGTGGCGGTGGCCGTGCTGCCCGTGCCGATCATCCACCTGGTCCTCCCGCCGATTGCCCTCATGGCAGGCGTGGTGGCGGGCATCCGCCGCGGCCTGGTCCGCATCCTGTTCGAGGCGGTGCGGGGCACCTGCCCCTGCTGCGGCCAGGAACAGTCGCTCGGGCTCGAGGGCCAGCCCTACCGGCTGCCCCGGGAACTCAAGTGCCACGCCTGCCGGCAGCTGCTCACCCTCGAGACGCCCTGACCCGCCCCCAGCGCCCGGACCCCGGCGGCACTATCTTCTGCCCGCCCCTCCACCCCAACCCGACGGTGTCGATGCGCCCCTGCCCCTGGTTGCCTGCGGCCCTCGCCGCGGCCTGCCTCATCCTGCCGAGCCGCCTGCTGGCCACGGTGGATGACTCGACCGCCCACTGGTCGGCAACCGCCGAGCTGTCGTACACCGACGTGAACGGCAACAAGTCTCTGTCGCTCTTCAGCACCGGCTTCGGGTTCAAGCGCCAGGGGGGACGGGTGTTCGAACTCGCCTTCCAGACGGGCATGCGCTACGGCAAGAGCGAGGGGGAGGTGGCGGCGGAGAACTACGACGCCGAGCTCAACACCCGTTTCCGGCCCGCCGGGTGGGTATCACCCTTCTTCTATACCAAGGCCTCGCGGGACCGGATCCGGAACCTCGACGTGCGGGTGGCGGCGGCGGCGGGCGCGGAGGTGAACCTGCTCCAGCCGACCGACCAGCGGGTCTCGCTCGGCCTGGCCATCCTGCAGGACTACGAGCGCCGGCTGCTCCCGGAGGGCAGCACGTCGGCGGAGACGGTCTCACTGACGCGCTTCAACCTGCGGTTCGTGGCGCGTCCGGTGCTGCGGAAGGGTGTCACGGCCGAGCACCGCACCCAGTACGAGCCGGTGGCCGGCCACCTGGGGGACTACCTGTTCACCTCGCAGACCTCGCTCCGGGTGCTGCTCACCGGCGGGCTGGCGCTGCAGACGAGCTACCAGTACAACTACGATTCCTCCCCCGCGCCGGGCGTGACCAGCCGCTCCGACCGGGCGATCACCACTGGGCTGATCGTCGAGTTGCGTTAGGGCACCAGGACTGGAACCCCGCTGCCGGTCGTGGTCCCGTCTCCCAGTTGCCCGAAGTCGTTCGCCCCCCAGCACCACGCACTGCCAGCGAGGTCCAGAGCGCAGGCGTGGGCCCCGGCCCCTCCGGCGACCGCGATGGCCTGGAATTGGTGCCCACCCGCCACCGCGATGGGTACGGCACTTGAGCCAGGCACCCCGGCCCCCAGCACGCCGCCCGTGCCATCTCCCCAGCACCATGCCGCCCCGGTGGCGGTGAGCCCGCACGCAGTGGCTGGCATCGTGACACCCGCCACGGTGCCACCCACGGACAGCATGACGAACGTGAGCCCACCCGCCACCGGTCGCGGGATGGTGTCCGAGACGGTGGTGCCATTGCCGAACTGCCCCGACCCGTTCTCTCCCCAGCACCATGCCGCCCCGGCCGCGGTGAGCCCGCACACCGTCCCGCCAC
>JBGAPX010000079.1:0-18034 GCA_044221045.1 Gemmatimonadales bacterium | reverse complement strand
GCCGTCGTACTGGTCGTAGGCCATCAGCAGGCCGAGCTCGAACCACGGGGCGCCGGGGTCGAGCAGCGCCTCCACCCGCTCCCGGGGCGCGAGCTGCCCCTTCTCGTGCATCTTGGCCACGCGCTTGGCACCGCCGCCCTGGCGAAGCCGGGCGGCGAGCGCTTCATACTCCTCGGCGAGCACCCGCAGGCGGGGCGGCTTGGCGGTGCCGGGCGTCTTGGCCACGAGGTCAGTCCTTGAGGTGGTCGGCAGCCCAGCCCTGGATGTAGGCAATGAGGTCGCCGGTGGGAGTGCCGGGCCCGAACAGCCGTCCGACCCCCGCGCGCTCCAGCGCCTGCGCGTCGTCGTCGGGGATGATCCCGCCGCCGGTGAGCAGGATGTCGGGGCGACCGGCCTCGTCGAGGAGCGCGCGCACCCGCGGGAAGAGCGTCATGTGGGCCCCCGAGAGGATGGAGAGACCCACCACGTCCACGTCCTCCTGCACCGCGGCCGCGGCGATCATCTCCGGGGTCTGGTGCAGGCCGGTGTACACGACCTCCATCCCGGCGTCCCGCAGGGCGGCCGCCACCACCTTGGCGCCGCGGTCGTGCCCGTCGAGTCCCGGCTTGGCCACCAGGACCCGGATCGGGCGGGAATGCGGTTTCTTCTCGAGCTGGGCCACCATGTCAGTCCCCGGGTTGAACCTGTCCATCGGCGTCCAGCAGCAGGTCGGCCACGGCGGCCACGCTGGGCGCGGTGCGTACGTCGCGCCCGGCGTGCAGGCCGAGCGGGTCGAGCAGGATCACGTCGAGGCCGGCGCGCCGGGCCCCAACCACGTCCACTTCGTAGATGTCGCCCACGTAGAGCGCGGCGGACGGCGGCAGCCCCATCCGCTCCAGCGCGATCTGGAAGATGCGCGGGTCCGGCTTCTCCACCCCGACCAGCTGCGAGTCGATCACCAGCTCGAAGGCGTCACGGATGCCCGCCGCCGCGAGGGCCTCCTCCGCCCGTCCGTCGCTGTTGGACACCACCGCGAGCCGGAGCCCCGCCCGCCGAAGCCGGGCGAGAGCCGGGGCGGTGGCGGGGTCGATCGCCCCCCACAGGTGACGCTCCCGGTGCAGCGCGAGCAGGGTGTCGCGGACCAGCGCGTTTCGTTCCGGCGGCACCCCCGCGAGCTGGAACAGCAGCTCGAGGTAGCGCGAGGCGCGCTCACGGTCTGTCGAGCGGCCCTCCTCCAGCGCCAGCGCGGCCGGGCCCGCCTGGGCCGCCAGGGCGGCCCCGGTGAGGGGCACGCCCGTCGCGCGGCCCACCGCGGCAGCGAGCCGCGGGTAGTCGAGCGAGACGAGCGTGTTGCCGGCGTCGAACAGGACTGCGCGCAGGCTCACCGGAACCGGAGCAGCCCCGCGAGGCTCGCGACCGCCTGCCGGGCCTCGGTGTCGTACACGACCTCGACCTCGACCCGCTGGCGCAGCGCCTCCTCGATCGCCTCGTCGACGATGTCGAGGACCGGGACGACGTCGCCGTCGGCGCGCAGCTCCCGCTCCTGCAGCGCCAGCCGACCGGTGCGGCTGGAGCGGAACCCCGGACCCTGCGCGTCGGCGTCGACCAGCAGGGTGCGCACCTGTCCCCGGCCCAGGGCGCGCAGGGTGCCCTCGAAACCGTCGACGGCCCACCCCTGCCCCAGCGCGTCCTCCAGGCCATGCGCCACGTGCCGCTCGGCCTCCCGCTCGAATTCCGCGCGGGCCGCGAGGGTGGCCTCGTAGACCACCGCGGCCTTCGCGTCCTTGGGGTTCAGGCTCACGACTCCCATCAGGCGCTCGGCGAGGTACGGGTGCAGGAACGCCGCCACCGCGCCGGCCTCCTTGCCCGGCCCGGCCAGGACGATGCCGTGCACCGGCCGCTTCCGGTGGTGCGCGAAGAGCCGCTCGGCGATGCCGGCGTAGTGCCGCTGCTTCTCCTCGCGGATGCGGTTGTTGAACTGCGCCTCCCCCTGGCCCGGCGATCCCTGCCGGTCGCTGTGGAACCGCCCGCCGCGGGTGCTCTCCGCCTTGATCCCCTCGAGTTCCTCGGCCCCGAACGCCGTGACCTCGAACAGCCGGGCGGTGGTGCGGTCCAGGACCACGGTCAGGAGGCTGCCGATCTCGTCCTCGACCGAGGCGAGTTCCCGCACCAGCGGGGTCCGGTCCACCGCGAGGCGCGAGCGATGCACGCTGGGGAGTCCCACCAGCTCGAAGAGCTTGAGCGGTCCGCAGGCGAAGACCGCGACCCCCTGCGAGGCGGGCAGGCGCGCCGGCTCGCGCAGCTGGTCGAAGATCCGCTTGAGGTCGGCCTGCACCTCCTCGCGCACCCCGCGCGGCAGGTCAAGGCCGTCGAGGGCCTGCTCCACCTCGCGGATGCGGTTCTTGAGCTTGATGACGTACTTGCCGCGCGCCCGGTCCCGGGGCTCGACCTTGAGGTAGCAGGTGACGATCCGGTGCTCGTCCGTCCGCAGGCGGGTGAGCCGGGTCAGGAGCTTCTTGATGTCTGGGTTCGTCATGGGTCCACGTCAGTGCGATGGCGGCGCCGGCCGGCCCCGGACCGCAGTCCGGGGCTGCCCTCGGGGCGCCGCCGGTTTCAGAAGAACACGGGTTCCCGATAGGTCCCGTAGACCCCCTCGAGCACGTGCCGGATCTCGAAGAGGGTCGCGTACGCCCGGGCGCAATCGAGCATGAGGGGAATGACGTTGCGCCCGTCCACCGCCGCGGCGCGGAGGGCCTCGAGGGCGGCCTCCACCCGGGCCTGGTCCCGGCTGCCGCGGAGCGCCGCCATGCGCGCGCGCTGCTGCCGCTCCGCGTCCCCGCCGATCTTGAGGATCGCGACCCGCGGCTCCTCCTCCTCGGCGAACTGGTTGAGCCCCACCACCACCCGCCGGCCCTGCTCCACCTCCTGCTGGAACCGCGCCGCCGACTGCGCGATCTGGCGCTGGAACCAGCCGCCCTCGATGGCGCGCACCACCCCGCCCTGCGCCTCGATCTCGGCGAAGAGCCCGGCCGCCTCCCGCTCCAGCCCGTCGGTCAGCGCCTCGACGTAGTAGGACCCGCCCAGCGGGTCGGCCACATTGGGCACGCCGGTCTCGTAGGCCAGGATCTGCTGGGTGCGCAGCGCGATCCGCACCGATTCCTCGGTGGGCAGCGCCAGGGTCTCGTCCAGGGCGTTGGTATGCAGCGACTGGGTGCCTCCCAGCACCGCCGCCAGCCCCTGGTACGCCACCCGCACGATGTTGTTGTGCGGCTGCTGCGCCGTAAGGGACACGCCGGCCGTCTGGCAGTGGAATCGCATCTGGCAGCTGCGCGGGTTCCGGGCCCCGTACTTCTGCTGCATGGTCCGGGCCCAGATGCGCCGGGCGGCGCGCAGCTTGGCGATCTCCTCGAAGAAGTCGTTGTGCACGTCCCAGAAGAACGACAGCCGGGGGGCGAAGGCGTCCACGTCCAGCCCGCGCTCGATGCCGTGCTCCACGTAGCAGAAGCCATTGGCGAGGGTGAACGCGAGTTCCTGCGCGGCGGTGGCCCCCGCCTCGCGGATGTGGTAGCCCGAGATCGAGATCGTGTTCCACTTCGGGGTGTGGACCGAGGCCCACTCGAAGAGGTCCACGATGACCTTGAGCGCCGGCTCCACCGGGAAGATCCAGGCATGCTGCGCCATGTACTCCTTCAGCATGTCGTTCTGGATCGTGCCCTGCAGGCGGGCGATGTCCACGCCCTGGCGCTCCGCGGCGGCCACGTAGAAGCAGAACAGCATGGCCGCCGGGCCATTGATGGTCATCGAGGTCGAGACCTGGTCGAGCGGGATCCCGTCGAAGAGGTCTTCCATGTCGCGGGCGCTGGAGATCGCCACGCCGCACTTGCCCACCTCGCCCTCCGACCGGGGATGGTCGGAGTCGTAGCCCATCAGGGTGGGAAAGTCGAAGGCCACCGAGAGCCCGGTCTGGCCCCGCGCCAGCAGGAACTTGTAGCGCTCATTGGTGTCCTGGGCCGTGCCGAAGCCGGCGAACTGGCGCATCGTCCACAGCTTGCCGCGATACCCGGTGGGATGGATGCCCCGCAGGTAGGGGAACTCGCCGGGCAGGCCGCCCTTCTGGGTGCGCAGGAGGTCGAGCACCGTGTACACCGGCTCCACGCTGCGGCCCGACCAGCTGCTGAAGTCGGTGTCGGTGCGCACGGCCTGGCTGGCCATGGCGGCCCGCCAGGCCGCGACCTCCCGGCGCAGCGCCTCGAGCTCGCGTTCCTGCGCCTCGATGCGCTGGGCGAGATCCTGCGTTTCGTCCGGCCGCGAAATGGTCATAGGCGGGATCCCTGCTTGAGTCCGTCCAGCACCAGGGCGGCCACCTCGTACGGACTGGTGCGCCCCTCGACGACCGCGTCGAGCTGCTCCTGGATGAGCTGCTCCGCGCCGCTCTCCTGCCAGATCCACTGCCGGGCCGAGCGTTCCACCAGCTCGCGGGTGCGGTCGTGCAGCCGGCGCCGGCGCCGGACCTCGAGCTCGCCGGTGACCTCGAGCTGCGCCCGGTGCCGCTCCAGCGCGGCCACCAGGGCATCGGTGCCCTCCCCCTTGGCGGCGATGGTGCCGAGCACCGGCGGCATCCACCCCGGCGGCTCGGCGGCCGGCGCGGCACCCGCCGCGGGCCGGGGCGCCGCGGGCCCGTGATGCGCCTTCACGTGACGAAAGGCATTGCCGTGCCTGATGCCGAGCGTCACCTCGATCTCCTGGCGCAGCCGGTCGGCGCCGGGACGGTCGGCCTTGTTGACGACGAACAGGTCGCCGATCTCCATGATGCCGGACTTGAGGGTCTGGATACCGTCGCCCGACTCCGGGACCAGCACCAGGACGGTGCTGTCGGCGGTGCGGGCCACGTCGAGCTCCGACTGCCCGACCCCGACCGTTTCGATCAGGATCCGGTCGAAACCGCCCGCATCGAGGACATCGCAGACCTCGCGGGTGGTGGTGGCCAGCCCGCCGAGGGACCCGCGCGTCGCCATGGAGCGGATGAACACCCCGGGATCGAGGGCGATGGACTCCATCCGGATCCGGTCGCCGAGGAGCGCCCCGCCGGTGAAGGGGCTGGTGGGATCCACGGCCACGACCGCGACCGTGCGGCCCTCCGCGCGGTAGGCCTGCACCAGCCGCTCGGTCAGGGTGGATTTTCCGGCGCCCGGCGGGCCCGTGATACCGATCCGCCAGGCACGTCCGAGGGTCGGATGAATGGTCGAGAGCAACTCTTCGAAGCCCGGCCGCGCATTCTCCACCATCGAGATGGCGCGGGCGATCGCCGGGGTCTTGCGGGCCCGGAGGTCGGCCACGAGGGGAGCCGGAAGCATGGCGGTAACTTCGCTGAAATGAATCACCTACGCAACTTTCAGGGCCCCGGCTCCGGGGTCGTGGGTCCGGGGCGCTCCAGCCGGCGCCGCGCCAGCCGGCTGACCCCGGCCACCAGCAGGACGGCCCCGCGGCGGCCAGCAACCAGTGCTCGCGCGGCGCAGATCGCCCACCAGCGCCACGGCCCCATGCCCCAGGAGCCGCCCGACCAGCACGTAGCCCACCGCGGCCAGCGAGCAACCCAGCGCATCGACCGCCAGGAACCTGGAGAACGGGAGCCCGAGCTGGCCCCAGAAGAGCATCGAGGCGTTGCGGGTCCCGTAGACCACCCGGGCGGCCAGCAGCTGCCAGGGGCCCAGGCGCGCCGCCAGCCACTCGATCCGTCCCCCCACCGCGCGGTAGAGTCGGGATTCACGGATCCGGCCGCGCAGTCGCCGGCCGGCCAGGAACCAGGCGCAGTCGCCAATGAGGTTGCCGGCGGCCCCGGCGGCCAGCGCGCCGGCGAGGGGGAGCAGGCCGGCATGGACGAGGACGCCGGCCAGGACCAGGCTGGCATCCCCCTCGATGGTGGCCAGCAGGAGCAGCGCTCCCAGGCCGTAGCGGGTCACGAACCCTTCCAGCACTGTCCCCTCCGGTGGATGTCCCTGCCCAGCCGCCCGGGCGTGGCGGGCCTCGCTTGACGGGCTCCCGATTCGGCCGTAAGCTCGCCAGTGAGAGGCCCTTCCCCACCGACCAGCCGCATTCCCCCTTCGGAGGTCCGGATGCCACGACCCGTGGTCCGCCTGCTCGGCCTGTGCGCCGGGCTGCTCCTGTTCGTACTCCTCGCTGCCCCGTCCGCCCTCACGGCCCAGTCCGGCAGCCTGCAGGGCAAGATCATGGACAGCACCGGTGCCGCGATCGCCGGCGCCACCATCTCGGTGGACGGCACCACCCTGCGGGCCACCTCGGCGGCCACCGGCCGCTACACGCTGCGGGGACTGCCCACCGGCACCCGGACGCTCCGGGTGCGGGCCATCGGGTACACCCCGCAGCAGACCGACATCGAGATCGCGGCCGGGGACATGGCGCAGCGCGACTTTACCCTGGCCCGGTCGGCCGTGGAGCTGGCCCCGATCGACGTGGTGATCGGCTCCCGCGGCCGGCACACCGCGGCCGAGGAGCTGGCCGTGCCGGTGGACGTCTTCACGGCGGAGGAAATCGCCCAGCAGGGCACCACCGAGACCAGCCAGATCCTGCAGGCGCTGGCGCCGTCGGTGAACTTCCCGCGCCAGAGCGTCACCGACGCGAACGATATCATGCGCCCGTTCACGCTGCGCGGCCTGTCACCCGACCATACCCTGGTGCTGGTCAACGGCTGGCGCCGGCACCAGATGGCCGTGGTGAACACCTTTGCCTACGGCATGGGGGCCGGGAGCTCGGGCGTCGACATGAACGCCATCCCCGGCGGCGCGGTGGAGCGGATCGAGGTACTGCGCGACGGGGCCGCGGCCCAGTACGGCTCCGACGCGATCGCCGGCGTGGTGAACGTCGTGCTCAAGGAAGGCCGCTTCGCCCCCTTCCTGACGGCCAACGCCGGCCAGTACGTCACTGGCCGGGGCTACAAGAATGACGGCACCACCGTGGACCTCAACGGCGGGCTGGGCATCGGGCTGGGCCGGGGGTCGCTGGCAGTCTTCGGGGAATGGCAGCGCCGCGAACCCACGAACCGTGCCTGGGCCGATCCGTACCTGGTCGACGCCGCCGGCAACGCCGACTCCATCAACAAGAACGGCGAGGTCGTGGTCAAGCGGAACAGCCTGCCGCAGCCCAACCTGCACTGGGGCGACGGGTTCGAGAAGGACGCGATGACCTTCGCCAACTTCCGCATGCCCGTCGGCGCCTCCGGGAGCACCGAAGTCTACGCCTTCGGCGGGTACAGCCACCGGATCGGCACCGGCAACGGCTACTGGCGCTACTTCGACGGCAACCGTAACTGGCAGGAGATCTACCCGCAGGGCTTCCTGCCGGAGTTCAATCCCACGGTCGAGGACTTCTCCGCCGCGGGTGGCCTGCGCACCAGCGCCGCCGGCTGGGCCATCGACTTCGGCGGCACCTACGGCGTGAACCGCTTCGACTATAACCTCCGCCACACCCTGAACGCGTCGCTCGGGCCCTGCCTGGTGACCGCCTGCGCGCCGGGTGCGGACAGCCTCCTCGGCACCAGTGACGACCCGGGCATCCCCAACCAGACCTCGTTCTTCGCCGGGCGGCTCCTTCGCCGCGAGGCGATCGGGGCGGTCAACTTCGCCAAGGCCCTCAGCCTCGGCCTGCCGGCGCCGGTCAACGTGGCCATCGGCGGCGCGGTCCGGCGGGAGCAGTTCAAGATCGAGCAGGGCGAGTTCGCCTCCTGGGTCAACGGCAACCACCTCGACCAGGACTCGGCCGGCCCGGCCCCGGGCGGCTCGTCGGTCTTCGGCGGTTTCTCGCCGAGCGACGCGAGCGACCACTCCCGCACCAACGCCGGGGCCTACCTCGACCTGGAGACGAACCTGACCCCGAAGGTGCTGGCCAACGTCGCCAGCCGCTTCGAGAACTACTCCGACTTCGGCTCCAACCTGTCGGGCAAGCTGGCGCTGCGCTTCCAGCCCACGCCACGGCTCGTGTTCCGCGGCGCCGCGAGCACCGGCTTCCGGGCCCCGGGCCTCAGCCAGAACTACTTCAGCCACCTGACCACGAGCTACATCGCCGGCCAGCTGGTGGAAGTCGGCAATTACCCCACCGACCATCCGGTGTCGCAGCTCCTCGGCGCCAAGCCGCTCAAGGAGGAGACCTCGCTCAACCTGAGCGCCGGCCTCGCAGTGACGCCGCGCGACAACTTCACGGTCACGCTCGACGTCTACCACATCAAGATCAACGACCGCATCCTGCTCGGCGCCACTTTCGATGACGACACGACGCTCGCCATCCTGGCCCGCAACGGGTACACCGGCGTCGGCGGGGTGCAGTACTTCACCAACGGACTCGACACCAAGACCCAGGGCATCGACCTCTCGGCCAGCCTGCGGGTCCCGGCGGGCGTGACGGGGACGCTGACCTTCGATGCCGGGGTCAACTACACCAAGAACACGATCACCCACATCGACCCGCTGCCGTCGGTGCTGGCCACCTCCACCGAGCCGGGCCTGATCGACACGGTGACCTACATCGGCATCACCGAGGAGCGGCCCGACTGGCGCGGCACGCTGACCACCAGCTATGACCGGGGCCGCTTCCACGCCCTGACCCGCGCATCGTACTACGGCAAGTTCTCCTCGGCCCAGCCGGGCTTCTGCGACATGTGCCGCGAGCGGTACGGCGCCAAGACCCTCTTCGACGTCGAGCTCAGCTACAGCTTCAACCAGGTCAAGCTGTCCGTCGGAGCCCGCAACCTCTTCAACACCTACCCCGACCAGCCGTCCTCGAACACCCCGACCGATCCGGGCGACCCCAACTCGGACCCGGCCAAGCTGTACAACAACAACTACGGGACGTTCCCGTGGGCCGCCGCGAGCCCCTTCGGCTACAACGGACGGTTCCTCTACAGCCGGGCGGAGGTGCAGCTGGGGTGGTGAGGCGGAGGGCGGTAAGGCGGTAAGGCGGTAGGGCGGTCGGGCGGTTCGTGCGAACCGCCCAGCCGCCGAACCGTCTACACCTGCAGCAACCAGCCGGCCAGACCGAACAGGAGGGAATACCCGCAGACGTCGGTGAATGTGGTGACGAAGATGGAGCTCGCGACCGCGGGGTCGATCCCCATCCGGTTGAGCACGAGCGGGATGAATGCGCCCGCGAAGCCGGCCACGAGCAGGTTGCACGTCATGGCAAGGAACACCACCAGCCCCAGGTTGGCGCCGTGGCCGAGCGACATGGCCACCAGCGCCGCGGCGCCCCCGTTCACCGCGCCATTGACCATCCCCGCGAGCACTTCCTTGCCCACGATGCTGGTGGCCTTGCCGACCGGGATGAGGCCGAGGGCCACGCGCCGCACGGTCACGGCAAGGGCCTGCGTGCCCCCGTTGCCGCCCATGCCGGCGATGACGGGCATCCAGAAGATGAGCGCGCGGACTGCGGAGACGCGGTCGGCGAAGAACGAGGCGACGGCGCCGGCGGCGAAGGCGGTCACCAGGTTCACCAGCAGCCACGGGAGCCGGCTGCGCACCGCGCCCGTCCACGGGGCGGCGAGCTCCTCGTCGGCGGAGGTGCCGCCGAACTTGAGCAGGTCCTCGGTCTGCTCGGCCTCGACGACGTCGATCACGTCGTCGAAGGTCACCTGCCCGAGCAGCTTGCCGCCCCCGTCCACCACCGGCACCGCGGGGACGTTGTAGCGGCTCATGATCCGGGCCACTTCCTCCTGGTCCATCTCGGGGGCCACCCGGATCTCGGTGTCCTCCATGATCTCCCGCACGGGCCGCCCGGCGGGGCTGGTGACCAACCCCTTGATCGGCAGCACGCCGAGCAGGTGCCCGGCCTCGTCCACGACGTAGACCTGGGTGAAGTCCTCGATCTCCTCCGCCTGGCGCCGCAGCGACTCGATGGCCTCGCCGGCGACGGTGTCGTCCCGCACGGCCACCACCTGGGCGGTCATGAGGCCGCCGGCCGTCTCCGGGTCGTAGCGGAGGAGGTCCTCGATGTCCTCGCGGTCCTCCACCTCGGCCAGGATCCGCTCCTGGTCTTCCGGGTCGAGCCCGCCGACCAGGTCGGCCGCCTCGTCGTCGGGCAGCTCCTCGACGATCTCGCCCGCGGTGGCGGGGGCCTCCTCGGCCAGGCTCTCCATCGTCTCTTCGGCCTGGGCCTCGTCGGTCATCTCCACCAGCGCCGCGCCGGAGAGCCGCGCCGGCAGCGCCTTGACCACCTCGAGGCGTTCCTCGTCGTCCAGGGAGGAGAGCACGTCGCCGAGGTCGGCGGGCTCCGCCTTCTCGGCCAGCGCCAGGAACCCGCGCAGATTGCCCCGGCGGATGAGGTCCAGCATGGAGCGCACGATGGTCGCGGTACGGCTCACGGGCGGTCGCCTCCGGTCACGGGCGGTGCCAGGACGATGGGCGGGGCGGCCCCGCGGCGGATCAGCACCCGGTCCACCCGGGTCGGGGTCGCCTGCACCACCTCGAACTCGAGGCCGCGGACCAGGAACCGCTCACCCGCCTGGGGGATCCGGCCCGCCAGCTCGGCCAGCAACCCGCCGGCGGTGCCGACCCGCACCTCGGGAAGCCGCAGCTCGAATCGCTCCTCGATGGCGCTCACGGGCGTGCTACCGTCGGTCTCGAAGAGGAGCGGGCCCGCCGGATCGGACGCGGGGGCGGGGTCGTGCTCGTCGAAGATCTCGCCCACCAGCTCCTCCAGCAGGTCCTCGAGGGTCACGATGCCCTGCGTGCCGCCGAACTCGTCGAGCACCACCGCCAGGTGGCGGCGTTCCCGCTGCATGTCGAGCAGCAGGTCGCCGCAGGTGCGGGTCGCGGGCGCGTTGGCCACCGGACGGATGGGGAGCTGGTCGCCGGGCCGCAGGCGGAAAAGGTCGAAGGCGTGCAGCATGCCGACGATCTCGTCCAGCGTGCCGCGGTAGACCGGGAGCCGGCTGTAGCCGCTCTGCGCGAACACCGCGGCGATATCCTCGACCGCATCGTGCTCGGCCACGGCCACGAGGTCGGTCCGCGGGGTCATGACCTCCCGGGCGGGGCGCTCGGTGAAGGTCATCACGCCGCCGACCATGAGGAGCTCGTCGTCCTTGGCGAACCCGGTCGCCGCCCCTTCCCGCCACACCGCGCGCAGCTCGCTCGCGCCGGGGAGGGCCCGGGCGGGAAGGACCAGACGCACCAGCGAGGCAAGCAGCCGGAGCAGCGGCACCACCAGGTTCCGGAGCCGCTCGGCCCGCGGCCGCACCAGCCAGCGGGGGATGAAGTAGCCCGCCAGCAGCACGCCAGGCACCACCACGAGCACCAGCACCAGCGCCAGTGCCGCGAGGGTGTACCCGGTGAAGAACGCGGGGAGCGCGGCGCCGATCACGATCATACCCAGCGCGGTCAGGATCCCGGTGACACCGAGGTACTCCTCCATCTGGGCCAGCCAGTCGAGGGAACCGGCGTTCCCCTTGAGCTGGCCGGCCACCGCGCGGGTGAGCTCGAGGCGGCTCAGGGAGACCAGCGCGGTCCCGGCGACGGCGCCGAAGATGGCCAGCCCGAGGCCCACGGCGAGGACGGCCCAGATCATCCGGCGTCCTCCTCCGGCTCGGCCTGGAGCGGCGCGGGCCGGGTGATCAGCACCCGCCGCACCCGGCGGCGCGCCACCTGCTCCGCCACCAGCTCGTACCCGTCGACCTCCGTGCGCTCCCCGCTCCGCGGCACCCGCCCGAAGAGGTCCAGCGCGAGCCCGCCCACCGTGGCCAGGTCCTCGCGCTGGAAGTGATGCCCGAGCAGCGCCTCGAGTTCCGCCAGCGGCACCCCGCCCTCGACCGAGAGGCGCCCTTCGGCATCCTCCAGGATCGGGGGCACCTCCTCGGTATCATGCTCGTCCTGGATCTCGCCCACGACCTCCTCGAGGATGTCCTCGAGCGTGACCAGGCCGGCCGTGCCCCCGAACTCGTCCACCACCACGGCCAGGTGACTGGGCCCGCGCTGGAAGTCCCGCAGCTGCCGGTCCAGGGTCTTCCCCTCCGGGACGAACGACGCGGGCCGGATGAACGCCTGCCACTCCCCCGCCTCCTGGCCCGAGCTCAGGCTGGCCACCATGTCCTTGGCGTAGAGCACCCCAACCACGGCGTCGGGATGCCCGTCGAAGACCAGGATGCGCGCGTGCTCCGACCGGCGGAGGGTGCCGACCACCTCGTCGCCGGTCGCCGCGGTATCCACGGCGATGATGTCGATCCGGGGGGTCATCACCTCCGCGACGGTCATGTCGGCGAGGGAGAAGAGGCCGAGGAGCATGTCGCGCCGGGCGGGACCACTCTCGCGGTTGATGGCCGGACTCGGCGCCCGGATGCGGTTGTCGGCGCGCGCCACCAGCGCCAGCAGTGGCGCGAAGACGCGGAGGCTCCGCAGCGCCGCCGGGCGCACCTGCGGCGGCAGGTCGGGCGCCACGGCGGCGAGCAGCCGCGGCAGCAGGCTGGCGACTACCCACACGAGCACCACCGCGAGCACCAGCCGCAGGGTGGCCCCAACCGGTGCCCATTCCCACCAGGTCTCCGCCGTGCCCGCGGCCGCCCCCGCGAGCACCAGCAGGAACAGGTGGCCGGCGTACAGTGCCCGGGCCGGCGGCAGCCGGCCGCCCACGCCCATCTGCTGGTCGGCCAGGATCCGCGGGACCTCCGCGTCCGCCTCGGCGGCGAACGAGAGCCAGGCGGCCCAGAGCGCAAAGCAGAAGGTCGCGAACGGCGTGAGCAGGTGGTGCAGCGTTTCGATCATGCGAGCCTGGAGACGAGGCGTTCCTGCGCCCGCCACATGGCGGACCGGGTGCGGTCGGGCCCCTCGGGGTGGTCGTGCCCGAGGACATGCAGCACGCCGTGCACGACCAGCCGGATGGCCTCCTCGCGCGGAGCGACCCCGAACTCCCGGGCCTGCCGCCGGGCCACCGCCGGGCAAATGTACACGTCGCCCGTGATCGTGCCGTCGGGCGCCGGCAGCGTGAAGGCGAGCACGTCGGTGGGGCGGTCGTGACCCTTCCACTCCCGGTTGAGCCGCTGCATGGCCGGCCGGGTGAGCCAGGTGACCTGCAGCCGCGTCACCGGCCGGCGGGCCGTCGCCAGCGCGGCCCGGGCCACCCGGGCCACGGTGGCCACCGGCAGCGGCGAACGCCCCGCCACCGCCACCACCGCCCGCCTACCCCTGCCGGCGGCCGAATGCACTGGTGATCCCCCCGGCACTGCGGGGATAGGCCGGGCGCGCGTGGTGCATCCCCGCGAGCAGGGGCACGAACGCCTCGGTGATGCGGGCCAGGTCGCTCGCCGTGACCGGGGCCTCGTCGAACTGCCCTGCCTCGAGCCGCTGGGTGATCAGGTGCGCCAGCACCTGCCGCACCCGGTCGGGGGACCGCTCGTCGAGCACCCGCACCGAAGCCTCGGCGGCGTCGGCGAGCATCAGCACCGCCGTCTCCCGGGACCGCGGCCGGGGCCCGGCATAGCGGAAGTCCGGGTCCGCGGCGGCGCGCAGTCGCTCGGCCGCGGGCAGCTCGCCCACGAAGTACTCGAGCATCCCGGTGCCATGGTGCTCCGGGATGAACTGCTGCACGATCGCCGGCAGGCGCGCCGCCGCGGCCAGCGCCAGCCCCGCGTCCACGTGCCCGCGCACCCGCCGCGCCGATTCCCGGGGCGACATCGCCGCGTGGGGGCTGGATCGGCCCTCGAAGTTCTCCGCGAACAGCTCCGGCGCCTCGAGCTTGCCCACGTCGTGGAAATAGCCGCCGACCCGCGCCAGCAGCCCGTTGGCGCCGATGCGATTGGCGGCCGCCTCGGCGAGGTTGGCCACCAGCAGGCTGTGGGCCCAGGTCCCGGGCGCCTCGTGGGCCAGCCGCGCCAGCAGCGGGTGGGTCGGGTCGGCCAGCTCGAGCAGGGTGAGGTCCGTGGTGCGGCCCGAGGCCCGTTCGGCCAGCGGCAGGAGCAGGGCGGCCACGGCCACCTGGATCAGACCGAGCCCAGCGGCGATCGCGGCCTGGGCGCCGAGCACGGTCCCGGGGGCGCGGACCTGTGCGCCCTCCACCAGGGCCGCCCCGGCAAGCGCCGCCGCAATCGCGAGCGCGCCGGCGTAGAGCTCCGACCGCCGGCGCACCCGGCGCAGCACGAGCGCGCCGCTCACGCCACCCGCCAGGCCGTAGACCAGCGGCGCGCGCTCCAGCCCGCCGTCGAGCGTGGCGAGCACCAGGGAGAGCGTGACCGTCGCGGTCATCGCCAGCCGGCCGTTGTAGAGCAACGTGAGCAGCAGCGCGGCGACCGGCACCGGGAGCACTCCCGGCTCGGCGGGCAGCAGCCGCGCGAGGGTGGCACCGATCCCGAGCATGGCGGCGAACAGGGCGGCCAGGAAGCCGAGTTCGCGCCAGCTGCCGAAGGTCTCGCGCCGGTAGAAGGCCAGCAGCAGCCAGAAGAAGCTGAGGAAGAAGAGGTGCAGCAGGAGGGTGGCCGGGCGGAAGAGTGGCCACCCGGCGGCGAAGGCCGGCAGGAGGAGGAGGGCCCAGCGCCCGGCGAGGCCGGGAAGGCGGCCGCCGGTGCTCAACCGTGCTGGTCCGCGGCGTAGGCGCGGATGATCTCCCGGACCAGGCGGTGGCGGACGACGTCGTTCTCGTCGAGGTAGCAGAAGGCGATGCCGTCCACGCCGGGGAGGATCCGCTCGATCTGCACCAGTCCCGAGTCCTCGCGGCGGGGGAGGTCGATCTGGGTCTTGTCGCCGGTCACCACGACCTTGCTGTTCACGCCGAGGCGGGTGAGGAACATCTTCATCTGGGCGCCGGTCGCGTTCTGGGCCTCGTCCAGGATGATGAACGCGTCCTGCAGCGTCCGGCCCCGCATGTAGGCCAGCGGGGCGATCTCGATGATCCGCTGCTCGAGCGCCTTCTGCACCCGGTCGTGCGGCATCATGTCCTCGAGCGCGTCGTAAAGCGGGCGCAGGTAGGGATCGACCTTGGCCTGGAGGTCACCGGGCAGGAACCCGAGCGACTCCCCCGCCTCCACCGCCGGCCGCGCCAGCACGATGCGGCGCACCCGTTTGCGCGCCAGCGCCTCGACCGCCTTGGCCACCGCCAGGTAGGTCTTGCCGGTGCCCGCAGGCCCGATGCCCACGACGATGTCATTGGTGGCGATGGCCTGGAGGTAGTCACGCTGGCCCTGAGTCTTGGCGGCGATGACCCGCCGGAGGCCGGGCAGGATGATCTTGTGGTCGAGGGTGCCGGCCCCCTCGGTGAGCGGGCCGGCCGCCACCAGCCGCGCCACGTCCTCCGGCGTCACGGTCTCCCCCATCCGGGCCAGCTCCAGCATCCCCTGCACCACCGGCGTGGCCCGCTCCACCTGCTCCAGGGAGCCGCCCAGCGTCAACGTGTCGCCGCGCAGGGCGGCGCGGACCCCCGTGGCGCGGGCCAGCTCGAGGAGGTTCGCCTCGTTGACGCCGGCGAGCAGGAGCGGGTCGGCGCCTTCGGTGGAAAGCCGGTGCTGGACGTCGTCGGCCAAGGGGGTGCCTCCCGTCGGGAGTGGGAACACGCGGCCCGGGGTACGGGCCTAGTCGATGGTGCGCACGTGCAGTGCCTTGAGGTCCTCGTTGCTCACCGGCGTGGGGGCGCCCTCGAACAGCGCGCGGGCCGCGGTGGTCTTCGGGAATGCGATCACGTCCCGGAGGCTCGGCGCCCCGGCAAGCAGCATGGCCACCCGGTCGAAGCCGATGGCGAAGCCGCCATGCGGCGGCGCGCCGGTCGCCAGCGCGTCGAGCAGGAACCCGAACCGGCGGCGCTGGTCCTCCGCCCCGATGCCCAGCTTCCGGAACACCGCCGACTGCATGGCGGGGTCGGTGATGCGGATGGACCCGGAACCGAGCTCGTTCCCGTTGTAGACGGCGTCGTAATGCAGCGCGCGGCAGCGGCCCGGGTCGCTCTCGAAGTAGGCGGCGTCGTCCGGGTGGGGCGAGGTGAACGGGTGGTGGGTGAAGATCCACTCGCCGCTGGCCTCGTCCTTCTCGAACAGGGGGAAGTCCACCACCCAGCAGAAGGCGTGCGCCGTGAGCGGCGCCGGGTTGAGCTTGCGGATGACCTCGGAGCGCACCGCGTGCAGTGCCGGGCTGGTGATCGCGTCCGGTCCCGTCACGGCGAGCAGCAGGTCACCCGCCTCGCCGCCCAGCGCGGCGAGCGTCCCGGCGCCGATCGCCTTGACTCCCTGCCCCTCCCACCCCTGCGCGCCCAGACGCGCCCAGATCAGGCCGCCCGCGCGGGCCGACTTGGCCACCTGCGTCAGCCCGTCGAGGTCCTTCCGGCTGAGCCCCGCGCCCGGCGCCACCAGCCCGCGGACCCGCCCGCCCCCGGCAACCGCCTGGGACACGAACTCCGCCGCGTCGGCGGCCACCTTCCCGGTCAGGTCCACGATCTCGAAGCCGAAGCGGAGGTCCGGCTTGTCGATGCCCCAGCGCTCCATGGCCTCGCGATACGGCAGCCGGCGGAAGGGGCGCGCGATCGGGTGCCCCGCCTCGTCCCACAGCGCCACCAGCACCGCCTCGATGAAGGCCATGATGTCGTCCTGCCGGACGAACGAGGCCTCGAGGTCGATCTGGGTGAACTCCGGCTGCCGGTCCGCGCGGAGGTCCTCGTCCCGGAAGCAGCGCGCGATCTGGAAGTAGCGGTCGTAGCCCGCCACCATCAGCAGCTGCTTGTAGATCTGGGGGGATTGGGGCAGCGCGTAGAACTCGCCGGGATGCACCCGGCTCGGCACCAGGTAGTCGCGCGCGCCCTCCGGCGTCGGCTTGGTCAGGATCGGGGTCTCGATCTCGAGGAACCCCTCCGCGGCCAGGGTGGCGCGGGCCCGCTGCAGCAGCCGGTGCCGCAGCCGCAGGTTCTCCTGCAGCTCCGGCCGACGCAGGTCGAGCACGCGGTACTTGAGGCGGAGTTCCTCCGCCGCGAGTTCCTCACCCTCCTTGCGGGCCACCGGAATGGCCGGCACCACGGCCGGGCCCACCACCTGGAAGTCGCGGACCTGCACCTCCACCTCGCGAGAGGCGATCGAGGCATCCCGCGCCGACTCGGGCCGGAGCGCGACCTCCCCCTCGACCAGCACCACCGACTCGGTGCCCACCGTGCCCGCCAGGCGGAGCACCTGGGGGGGCGTGAACCGGGGATCGAAGGACAGCTGGACCAGCCCGTCCCGGTCCCGCAGGTCCATGAAGACCACCCCGCCAAGGTCCCGGGTGCGGTGCACCCATCCGCCCAGGCGGACCACCTGCCCGACATGTTCCCGGCGCAGGCTGCCGGCGCGATGACTCCTCAGGGACGTGGCGGCGCTCATCGCTCTTCGGCCTCGATCAGGACCTGGTGGAACGTGGCGGCGTCGGGGGCGGCGAGCAGGGTCTCGCGCACGCTTTCCCGTCGCACCAGCCGGGCGATCCGGGACAGGGCCTTCACGTGCAGGCCGGCCGCGCTGTCCGGACCGATCAGGAGGAAAAACAGCCGCACCGGCTCGCCGTCGAGCGCCTCGAAGGGCACACCCGTCGGGGAACTCCCCGAGACGAGCATCAGCTCCTGCACCAGCGGCGATTTGGCGTGCGGAATGGCGATGCCGTGGCCGATGCCGGTGGACAGCACGGCCTCGCGCTCCAGCACGGCCGCGAGCAGCGGTTCCAGGGGGGCCGCGGCGCGATCGGCCAGCAGCAGGGTCAGTTCCCGCAGCACGCCCGCCTTGTCGGCGGCCGTGAGGGGCACCTTGATACGCTCAGGGGTCAGCAATTCGGTCAGCAGCAATCCGGGATTCAGGCTGGGGACCCGGGGAAGCTAACGGCCTCGTCGGGGACGGGCAACCGATTCAGGGACGGTGAGTTAGCGCACCTCGTCGCCCCGAAACGCACCGGCCGCCGGCCCCAGGAGGGACCGGCGGCCGGCTCGCTGCGACAGGCGACCTTACGGAACGGTGATCGTCTGGGTGGTGCTGGTGCTCGCCCCGCCGTTGTCCGTGACCGTCAGGGTCAGGGCAAAGGTGCGCGCCGACGGGAACGTCCGGCTGAAGCTCGCCGCGGTCGACACCGTG
>JBGAPX010000078.1:0-17343 GCA_044221045.1 Gemmatimonadales bacterium | reverse complement strand
CCCGTGCCACGGGCTGGTACGCGCGTTGCCTTTCCCCGCCGCGGAGGTTCCACCGTTCCGGGGATCCTGTCTACCTGGGAGAGGGCGACGATGGCGGAAGCAGCGGCGGTGCCGGCCGAGGGCGCGGCGCCGGAAGGCGGAAAGAAGACCGGGCTGATCGCGGCCCTGACGTTCGGCGGGGCGCTGCTCGGCGGCCTCGCGGCCAGCCTGGTGGTGGCCCCCAGGATCATCGCGCGGCAGCAGCCCGCGGCGGCCCACGCTGATTCCGCCGCCGGCGAGGGCGCGGCGGCGGCCGCGGAGGGCGAGCACGGCGCGGCGGCGGAAGGGGAGCATGGCGGCGGCGAGGGCGAGAAGAAGTTCATCGAGCTGAGCAACATCGTGGTGAACCCGGCCGGCTCGCAGGGCAGCCGCTTCCTGATGCTCAGCGTGGCGCTCTCGGTGGGCAACGAGGAGGCCCACAAGGTCCTGCAGGACCGCGAGGTGGAGATGCGGGACAAGGTGACCGGCCTGGTCGAGAGCATGACCATGGCCCAGCTGACGGCCCCCGGGGTGCGCGACACGCTGAAGGCGCGGATCGCGGTTGCTGCGGGGACGATCGTCGGCCCGAAGGTCCCGGTGAAGGTGTTCCTGCCCCAGTTCGTGATCCAGTGAGCCGCTGATGGCCGACGTCTTCTCCCAGAAGGACATCGACAGCCTGCTCAAGGGCGCCGCCCCCGTGGCGATGCCCGACCAGGCGGTCGAGGTCATCCCGTACAACTTCCTGCGCCCGCCCCGGATCGCGAAGGACCGGCAGGCGCTGCTCAACGGCATCTACCAGCGGATCGCGGTGTCGCTGCAGGCGCTGTTCTCCTCGCGGCTGCGCACCTCGGTCGACGTGGTGCTCTCCAGCGTGGAGCAGGCCACCTTCGCCGAGTTCATCTTCTCGCTCGCCACGCCCTGCGCCGCGTACGTCTATGACCTGGGCGACAAGGTTGGCGGGCAGGGCGCCCTCGACCTCGGCACCGACTTCTCGTACCACCTGATCGACCGGCTCTTCGGCGGCCCCGGCGAGGCGCAGGACATCAAGCGCCCGCTGACCCTGCTGGAGCGGGCGGTGGTGCGCGGCGTGGCCGACAAGGTCTGGGGCCTGGTCGAGGAGGCCTGGGCCGACCACCTGGCGTTCCAGCCGGCGTACACCGGCTTCGAGTCCTCGCCCGACGCGCTCCAGATCGCCAACCGCGAGGACAATGTCCTGGTCAGCAACATCGAGGTGCGCTCCGGGCCGTTCTCCGGGCTGATCACGATGTGCCTGCCCCTGCTGTCGCTCGAGTCGTTCCTGCAGGAGAAGCCCACCCGGCACTTCCACACCGTCAAGACCTCGGCCGCCGAGCGCGAGGCGGCGCGGCTTCACATCGAGGAGTCGCTGCGCGCCGCCCGGCTCGACGTGCGGGCGCGGTTCCCGATGTTCCAGCTCCGGGCCCGTGACGTGGGCCGCCTCGAGGTGGGCCAGGTGATCCACACCGGTCACTCCTCCGACGTCCCGGTGGAACTCCACGTCCGGGGCCAGCGCCGGTTCCTCGGCGTGCTCGGCCAGAGCCGGCGCTACGTCGGCCTGCGCATCAGCAACGTCCTCCATTCCCAGCGTCCCGAAGGGGCGCCCAAGGCCTCCCGCGGAAGGCTGGTGTAGTCATGGATCAGAACGAGATCGACAAGCTGATGGGCGGCGGGGCCAAGGGCGGCGGGGCCGCCCCCAAGACCCCCGACCTCTCCGAACTGGCCCCGGCCCCCGCCGCCCGGCCCGCCGGCGTGGCCGGCCTCGCCGCCGGGGGCTCGCTCGAGACCCTGCTCGACGTCTCGCTGCCGGTGGCCATCGAGTTCGGCCGGACCCACATGACGGTGCAGGAGGTCCTGGAGCTCGGCAACGGCTCCGTGATCCAGCTCGACCGGATGGTCGGCGAGCCGATCGACATCTTCGTGTCCGACCGGAAGCTGGCCGAGGGCGAGGTGGTGGTGATCGGCGAGCACTTCGGGGTGCGCATCACCCGGATCGTCGCCGGCAGCGACCAGCCCGCCGTGGCGCGGGAGATGGCCTGATGCTGTCGGCCGTGGCTTCCCTGCTGGTCACCGTCGGGCTCCTGGCCCTCGGGCTCTGGGCGCTCCGGCGCTTCGTGCCCGGGGCGGTGCGCGCCGACGGCGCGGCGGGGCTGCCCTTCCGCCTGCTGCGCCGCCTGGCCACCGGCCCCAAGCACGCCGTGGCGCTGGTGCAGGTGGGCGGGCGGGTGCTGGTCGTGACGCTGGCGGAGGATGGCGCCCGGCTGCTCACCGAGCTGGAGGGCGAGGACCGCGCCCTGGCGCTGGGTGAGCCGGCGGCCCGTCCCGCGACGGTGCCGGCGCGGCCGGCCTTCCTCCGCTTCCTGCCGGTGGTGGCGCTGCTGCTGCTCGCGCCGGCGGCGGCGGGGGCCCAGGCGGCGGCGCGGCCGGCCACGACCGCGTCGGCGGTGTCCGGGCCGGTGGCCCCGAAGGTGACGCTCACCATCGGCCAGGGCGCCGACCAGCTGCAGCTCTCGGGCGCGGTGGGCGTGGTGGTGTTCATGGGGGCGATGACGCTGCTCCCCGCGATGTTCCTGCTGATGACCAGCTTCACCCGGATCCTGATCGTGCTGCACTTCGTGCGGTCCGCGCTCGGGACCCAGAGCGCGCCGCCGGGCCAGCTGCTGGTGGCGCTGTCGGTGCTGCTGACCGGGGTGGTGATGCAGCCCGTGATCCAGCAGGCCAACACCGAAGCCATCCAGCCCTACCTGAGCGGCCAGCTGCCCCAGACGGAGGCGTACCACCGGGCCCTCGCGCCGCTCAAGACGTTCATGCTCGCCAATACCCGCGACAAGGACCTCGGGATGTTCGCCGAGCTGACCGGCCAGGAAGAGGCCGACAGCGTCGAGGCGCTGCCCATCCTCACGGTCACCGCGGCGTTCGTGACCAGCGAACTGCGCACCGCCTTCCAGATGGGCTTCGTGATCTTCCTGCCCTTCGTGGTGGTGGACCTGATCGTGGCCTCGGTCCTGATGAGCATGGGCATGTTCATGCTCCCGCCGGTGATGATCTCGCTCCCCTTCAAGCTCATGCTCTTCGTCCTCGCGGACGGCTGGACGCTGGTGGTCCAGCGCCTCGTCACCGGCTTCCAGGTCTAGCCCATGTCCGCCGGCCTCGCCATCGAGCTGCTCAACCGCGCCCTGCTCACCGGCCTCCTGGTCGCGGCGCCGCTGCTGCTCACCGCCCTCCTGGTCGGCGTGCTCATCAGCCTGCTGCAGGCGCTCACCCAGATCCAGGAGCAGACGCTGACCTTCATCCCCAAGCTGGTCGCGGTGGGGGTGGTCATGCTGCTCGCGCTGCCGTGGATGGTGCGGGAGCTGGTGGGCTACATCACCCAGACCTTCAACCTGCTGCCGGGGCTGGTCGGATGACGGCCCCCGGGCTGCTCGAGCTGGTCGGGGTGCAGGACATGCCCGCGTTCGTGCTGGTGAGCGCCCGGGTCTCGGGGCTGTTCCTGGCCGCCCCGCTCTGGTCCATGGCCGGGATGCCGAAGAGCGTCCGGGCCGCCGCCGCCGTGCTCCTGTCGGTGATCCTGCTGCCGGCCCTCGGCCCGGTGGCCCCGCTCCCCGACGACCAGCTGGCCATGAGCGTGATCCTGGCGAGCGAGACCCTGGTGGGGCTCGCCATCGGGCTCACCGGCGCGTTCCTGATGCACGGCGTGGTGCTGGCGGGCGAGGTGATGTCCATGCAGATGGGCCTCTCGCTGGGCCAGGCGCTCGGCTCCCTGCCCGAGGGCGCCACGGTCGGCGTGGGCCAGCTCCTGGGCTACTTCGCGCTCACGATCTACCTGACCTTCGGCGGCCACCTGACGCTCTACCAGGGGCTGGCCGCGAGCTTCGCCGCCATCCCGCCCGGCAAGGCCCTGATCGCGGTAGCCGGCGGCCGCGAGGTCGCCGACCTGGCCGCGACGGTCTTCGGCACGGGGATCCGCGCCGCCGCCCCCGTGATGGTGGCACTGCTGCTCGCCAACCTCGCCCTGGCCATCCTGGGCAAGGCGGTGCCCCAGCTGAACGTCATGATGCTCGCCTTCCCGGTGACGATCTCGATCGGCCTGATCGCCTTCGGCGCCGCGCTCCCGTTCCTGGCCCAGTACCTGGCCGCGGGGGTGGAGGGGCTGCCGGGGCAGGTGGGCCGGACGATCGGCGCCTTCACCGCGGTCCCGGCGAGGTAGCGGATGTCCGACGCCGACGGCCAGGAGAAGACAGAGGCCGCGACGCCCCGGCGACGGGACGAGGCGATGAAGGAAGGCCGGGTCCCCCGGAGCGCCGAGCTCTCCGCCGCGACCCTGCTGCTCGCCGGCACCAGCATGCTGGCCCTCGCCGGGGGCACCGCCCTCGCGCGGCACGCGGTGCAGCTGATGCGGGAAGGGAGCGCGTGGCTCGGCGCGGCGCCGCTCTCGCCCGGGGCCGCGATCGGGATCGTGGAGCAGGTGGGCCGCACCACCCTGCTGGCGCTGGCGCCGTTCCTTGCCGGCGTGCTGGTCCTGACGGTGCTGGTCAACGCGGTGCAGGCCCGGGGCGTCATCTCCACCGAGCCGCTGGTGCCCAAGTTCTCCCACGTCGACCCGGTGGCCGGGCTCAAGCGGCTGTTCAGCGTCGAGGCGGTGTTCAGCCTGGTCAAGGCGCTCCTCAAGCTGGTGGTCATCGGCGCCGTGGCGTGGCTGGTGCTGCGCCGGGCGTGGCCCGAGGTGCTCTCCACCACCGGCGCGGGCGTCCCGGTCATCCTGGGCGTCACGCGCTCGCTGGCACTCCGCATGGCGCTGTTCGTCGGCCTGGTGTTCCTGGCGGTGGCGGCGTTCGACTACGGCTTCCAGGTCTGGCAGTACGAGAAGAGCCTCCGGATGACGAAGCAGGAGGTGATCCAGGAGCACCGCGAGACCGAGGGCGACCCCGCGGTCAAGGGCCGCATCCGGCAGCTGCAGCGCGCCATGGCCCGCAAGCGGATGCTGGCCAACGTGGCCACCGCCGACGTGGTGGTGACCAACCCGACCCACATCGCGGTGGCGCTCAAGTACGACCCCCTCGTCGCGCCCGCGCCGATCGTGCTCGCCATGGGCGAGCGCCTGCTGGCGCAGCGGATCAAGGAAATCGCGTTCCGGGCCGGCGTGCCGGTCATCGAGAACAAGCCCCTGGCCCGTGCGCTGCTGGCCAACGCCAAGGTGGGCAACCCGATCCCGCCGGCGCTCTACATCGCCGTCGCCGAGGTCATCGCCTTCGTGCTGCGGAAGAAGGGCGCCCCGCTGCCGGCCCGGAGGGATAGATGACGGCGCCGAGCGCGGCGGTGGGCTCGGTGGGCGCCACCGGCCCCGGCGTGGGCGCGGGCGCCGCCCGGGCGCGGGGCCAGCGGGCCCCGGTGGGCGCGGGCGCCAACATGCTGGCCCGGCTTTCCGCCGGGGCGGAGGTCTGGCTGGCGCTGGCAGTGGTGGTGGTCGTGGCGCTACTCATCGTGCCGCTGCCGCCGGCGATCCTCGACGCGCTGCTGGCCACCTCGCTGGCGGTGTCGGTGCTGGTCCTGCTGGTGACGCTCTCGGTCACCGATCCGCTCGAGTTCAGCATCTTCCCGAGCCTCCTGCTGCTGGTGACGCTGCTCCGGCTCGGCCTCAACGTGAACAGCACCCGCCTGATCCTGAGCCACGGCCACGCCGGCGAGGTGATCGCCGCGTTCGGCAACGCGGTGATCGGCGGCAACTACGTCGTCGGGCTGGTGATCTTCCTGATCCTGATCGTGATCAACTTCATGGTGATCACGAAGGGCGCCGGGCGCGTGGCCGAGGTGGCCGCGCGCTTCACCCTGGATGCCATGCCGGGGCGCCAGATGAGCATCGACGCCGACCTGGGCGCCGGGCTCATCGACGAGACCGAGGCGCGGCGGCGCCGCGAGGAGATCCAGCGCTACGCCGACTTCTACGGCGCCATGGACGGCGCGGCCAAGTTCGTCCGCGGCGATGCCATCGCGGGCCTGATCATCGTGGCGATCAACCTGGTGGGCGGGTTCATCATCGGCATCACCCAGCAGGGGATGTCGGCCACCGAGGCGCTCGGCACCTTCACCAGCCTCACCGTCGGCGACGGCCTGATCACCCAGATCCCGGCCCTCATCGTCAGCACCGCGGCCGGCATCATCGTCACCTACGGCTCCCACAGCCCGTCGGTCGGCCCCGCCATCGCGGCCCAGCTCACCCGGCACCAGAACGCGCTGTGGATGTCAGCCGGGATCATCGGTGGCCTCGGGCTGGTCCCCGGCTTCCCGTTCCTGCCGTTCTTCATCCTCGGCGGCGCGCTCGGCGGCATTGCCTGGCTGGTGCGCGGCCGCGAGGCCCGGGCCCGCGCGCCCGAGGCGGTCGTCCAGGCCAAGGGCCAGGCGCCCAAGGCCGAGCCGGCGCCGATCAAGGACCTGCTGCAGGTCGAGCCGCTCGAGGTGGAGGTCGGCTATGCGCTGGTGCCCCTGGTAGACGAGGCCCAGAAGGGGGACCTGCTGCAGCGCATCGGCCTGATGCGGAAGCAGCTGGCGCTCGAGCTCGGCATCATGGTGCCGCCCGCCCGCATCCGCGACAACATCCAGCTGCCCGCCACCGAGTATGCCATCAAGCTGCGCGGCGTCCGCGTGGCCACCGGCGAGATCCTGCCGCGCTACCAGCTGGCGCTCGACACCACCGGCATCGCCGCCCCGATCGAGGGGATCCGCACCACCGACCCGAGCTTCGGGCTCCCCGCGGTGTGGATCACCGCCGACCGGCGCACCGAGGCCGAGGCCAACGGCTACAGCGTCGTGGAGCCGCAGACCGTGCTGGCCACGCACCTGATGGAGACCATCAAGGCGCACGCCGCCGAGCTGCTCTCCCGCCAGAGCGTGCGGGAACTGCTCGACGGCCTGAAGGAGACCCACCCGGCGCTGGTCGACGACACGATCCCTGGCAAGCTGTCCCTGGGCACGGTGCACCGGGTGCTGCAGCGGCTGCTGCGGGAGGGCGTGCCGATCCGCGACCTCGCGCTCGTGCTCGAGACCCTCTCCGACGCCGCCGAGGTCACCAAGGACCCCGAGGCGCTGACCGAACAGGTGCGCCGCGCGCTGGCCCCGGTGCTGGTGCAGCTCTTCGACGACGGCGACGGCGCCATCAGCGGGATCACCATCGGTCCGCGCCTGGAGACCGCGCTCATGGGGCTGTTCAGCCCCCGGCCGGCCCGCGAGGGGCAGCGGCCGATGGAGCCCGACGACCTGACGTCCGCGCTGCGCCAGCTCAACGACCTGATGGCGCAGTACCGCCGCGACGGCCAGCTGCGGCCGCTCATCACCCCGCCCGCGCTGCGGGTGGGGATCCGGCGGCTGGTCGAACCCGTGATGCCCAACGTGCCGGTGCTCTCCCTGGGCGAGCTGCCGGCGCAGACCCCGATCCACAGCCTCGCCACCTGGGAGCTCACCCGTGCCGCTTGAGTCCTTCACCGGTCCCGCCATGGACGGGCTGCTCGCCCGCGCGCGGCAGACCCTGGGCGCCGAGGCCGAGATCCTCGCCGTCCGCACCCTGCGGAGCCCCGACGGCGCCGCGCTCTACCAGGTGCTGGCCACCGACGCGGAATCCGCGGCGGGGGAACGGCGCCGCATGGCGCCCGACGGCGGCAGCCACCCGCTGCTGAAGAGCGCGCCGGGCCCCGCGGACTTCGCCCGGCGGCGCGAGGCCGCGACCGGGCCGCGGACCATCGCGTTCGTCGGGCCCACGGGCGTCGGCAAGACCACGTCGGTCGCCAAGCTGGCCACGCATCCCGACTACTTCGGCGCGCAGCGCATCGGGCTGCTCTGCCTGGACACCTACCGGGTGGGGGCGGTGGAGCAGATCCGCACCTACGCCGACATCGCCGGCCTGCCGCTCGAGGTGATCTACGAGGCCAGTGACCTGCCCGCGGCGCTGCGCCGCCTGGGGGACCGCGACCTGGTGTTCGTCGATACCCCCGGCCGCGGCCCGCGGAATCACTCCGACAGCCAGCAGGTGCGGCAGTGGCTGGCGCAGCTGCAGCCCGACGAGACCCACCTGGTGCTGCCCGCCGGCCTGCAGCCCGACCTGGTGCGGCGCACCCTCGAGGCGTACCGCGCCCAGGGCGTCACCCACCTGCTGCCGAGCAAGCTCGACGAGGCGCCGGACGACTGGACGCTCTTCGACCTGGCCGCCGAGGCGCGGCTGCCCATGCGCTGGGTGGCGGATGGCCAGGAGGTGCCGCGGGACCTCAAGGCGGCCGCGCCGCGCCTGCTGGCCGCGGTGCTCGCGCTCCGGGTCCGCGTGACCCCGCAGGCGACGGAGGTGGTCGCATGACCGACCAGGCCGCGCTGCTGCGCGCCATGATGGCGGCCCGCCGGCCCGACCCGGCGGAACCGACCGGCCCGCCGGCGATCGTCGTCGGCAGCGGCAAGGGCGGGGTGGGGAAGTCCGTGGTCAGCGTGCTGCTTGCCCAGCGCCTGGCCCAGGACGGGCGACGGGTGCTGCTGGTCGACGGCAGCCAGAACATGGGCAACCTGCACGTGCTGCTCGGGGTGCAGCGCAGCCACCGGCTGGAGCACCTGCTGCAGGACGCGGTGAGCCCCCGGGACCTGCTGGTGCCGGTCACCGACCAGCTCATGCTGCTGCCGGCCGACAGCGGGGCCGAGAGCCTGTATGCCATGTCCGCGGTGGACCGGGCCCGGCTGCACCACCGGCTGAGCGGGCTCTACGACGACTTCGACGCCGTGATCATCGACGCCGGTCCCGGCCTCGAGAGCGTGGTGCGGGTCGCGACGATGCGGGCCACCCGCTGCATCGTGCTGGCCGCGCCGGAGCCCGCGGCGCTCACCGACGCCTACGCCACGATCAAGATCGTCGGCCTTCAGGTGGCGGACATGGGCGTGGACGTCCTCGTGAACCGGGTGATGGACCCGCACGAGGGGTACGAGACGTTCGAACGGCTGGCCACGGCCAGCGAGCGGTTCCTCCACCGCCGCCTCCGGTACCTCGGCGCGCTGTGGGAAGATGACGACATCCGGCGGGCCGTTCGCGTGCCCGGACACCTGGTCCGGGGATTGCCCCCGGGCCCCAACCACGACGTGCTGACCACGGCGCTCGACCGTCTCGAGGTGCCGTTGCCGGCGAGGGTAGCGGGATGAAGACCATGAAGCGGAATGAGAGCACGACGCAGGCGCCGCAGCCCATCGCCGACGCCCTCTGGCAGCGCTACCGGTCCACCGGGGACCCCGAGGCCCGTACCCAGCTGCTCGACCGGTACCTCGGCCTGGTGCACCACGTGGCGCGGCAGGTGGCGGCTCGGGTCTCCGACGTCGTCGAGGTGGACGACCTGGTGAGCGCCGGCACCCTCGGGCTGGTGCAGGCCCTGGAGAGCTTCGACCTCTCCCGCGGGCTGGCCTTCAGCACCTACGCCATGCGGCGGATCCGCGGGGCCATCCTCGACGAGCTGCGCAGCCGCGACTGGGTGCCGCGCTCGGTCCGGGCCAAGGGCCGCCAGATGGCGGCGGTGGTCGCGAGCCTCGAGGGGCGCCTGGGGCGCTCGCCCGAGCCGACCGAGGTGGCCTCCGCCCTCTCGCTCGACATGGAGACCTACTGGCGCTGGCGCGAGGAGGTGGATGGCGCGGTCCTGGTCTCGCTCGACGGCAGCGTCACCCTCGACCACGCCGAGGCCGCCTCGCTCGAGGAGACGCTGCCCGACCAGTCGGCCCGCCTGCCCGGCGAGGCGCTGGGCGAGCAGGAGACCGTGGCGACCCTCAAGCAGGCCATCGCCATGCTCCCGCCCAAGGAGCGCACGGTGCTGGCGCTGTACTACTACGAGGAACTCAACCTCCGGCAGATCGCCGAGGTGCTGCACGTGACCGAGTCCCGCGTCTCGCAGATCCGCACCCAGGCGCTCAAGCGGCTGCGGCAGCGGATGTCCCCGTCGGAGGACGTGGCATGACCCCGATGATGCGCCGCCTGGTGGCCGGCTTCCTCGCCACCTTCGTGCTGCTCTCCCTGGCCCCGTATGCGCCGGAGGGCCTCGCGCTGGCCCGTCGGACCGCGCCCGTCGTGGCGGCCGTCCTCGCCCGTCTCGCGCAGGCCGGGGGGGCGTGGCTCTCGACGCTCGACCTGGGCCGGCCCGCCGGCGACCTGCTCCTCGTCGCGGCCGCCAGCCTCACGCTGCTCCTGCTCACCCTGTTGCTGCTGCGGCACCGGGCGGAGGCGCCGCGGCGCCGGCCCGCCGCGAGGCCTGCCCGTGCCGCGGTGGCCCGCCGGTCGGCGGACCCGGTCGCGCCGCCGAGTTCCGCGCTCAGCCGGCGGCTCCGCGAGGCCGCCCGCGATGGCGAGCGGGTGCCCGAAGTCGCGCGGCGCTTCCGCCTGTCCCAGGATGCGGTCCGGGTGGCCATCGGCCGCGCCGCGCCCACCCCTGCCGCCCCGACGGGAAAGAGTTTCCGGTCCCGGCAGGCTGTGCTGCCCGCCAGGCCCCGGGCCACCCCGGTGCCCTCCCGGCGAACCCCTTACAAGGCATTGGCTTAACGCGCGGCGGCGGCCCGGCCCGGTGGGGCATGGCGATTGCCCCTCCGGAGCGGAAACCAGGAGGATGCACCGATGGGCCTCAACGCGCTCCGCAGCACCGCGCAGACGCTGAGCTTCTACACCCGCATGCAGGCGCTCACGGCGAACAACCTCGCCAACAGCGAGACCGAGGCGTTCAAGGCGGACGTGATGTCGGCGCGGCTGATCGGCGACGCGACCTTCCCGGTCCCGGTCACCAGGACCGACCTCTCGCAGGGTACCATGCAGCAGACGGGACGGCCGCTCGACCTGGCGCTGGACGGGCCCGGCTTCTTCGTGGTCCGCCTGGAGCAGGGTGGCGAGCGGCTCACCCGGGGCGGGTCGCTGGCGCTCGACGGGGCCAACCGCCTCAGCGACCGGCACGGCAACCTGCTGCTGGGCGAGAACGGCCCGATCGCCATCCCGCTCCGCCACGCCACCCTCGAGGTGCAGGCCGACGGCGACGTGGTGGTCGATGGCGTGAGGCTGGACCGGCTGCGGATCGAGAACGTGGCGGAGCCTGCCGGGCTGAGCAAGGACGGGGCGGGGCGCTACCTCGCGAGCCAGCCCACGGCGCCGGTGGACACCAGCACCACCGTGGTGCGGCAGGGCGAGGTCGAGGAGAGCAACCAGGACACCCTGCGCGGCGTGGTGGACCTGGTGACGATCCAGCGGGCCTACGCCGCCAACGTCGACAGCCTCAAGGCGCTCGACGGCGTGCTGGCCAACGTGGTGAACGAGGTGGGCAAGGTCGGGTAGGACGGGCGCGGCCGCCGCGAGGCGGGGACGGCCGGGGACGCGCGCCACCGGGCGCGCCAACAACAGGGGCACGACACCGATGAATCCAGGACTCAGGGCCAGCGCCTCGGGCATGCGCGCCCAGCAGACCCGCATCGACGCGATCGCGAACAACCTCGCGAACGTGAACACGACCTCGTTCAAGCGCAGCCGCACCAACTTCGAGGACATGCTCTACGAGACCCTGCAGGGCGCGCAGCTGGTGCGCTACGAGGGCACCGAGACGCTGGCCCCGATCCAGATCGGCCGCGGCGTCCGGCTGGCCGACGTGCAGCGGGTGCACACGCAGGGATCCTTCGAGGTGACCAACAACCCGTTCGACTTCGCCATCGAGGGCGAAGGGTTCTTCCAGATCCAGATGCCCAACGGGAGCACCGCCTATACCCGCGACGGCACCTTCACCCGCGCCGCCGACACCGGGGCCCTGGTCACGCACGCCGGCTACATGCTCCAGCCCGAGATCACCGTGCCGCCGGAGGCGGTGCAGATCACCGTGGCCGGCACCGGCCAGGTGAGTGCCGTGCTGGGCAACACCGGCGAGACCGTCGACCTGGGGCAGATCGAGCTGGCCCGATTCGCCAATCCCAGCGGCCTGCTCTCCCTCGGGGGCAACAACTACCAGGCGACCGCGGCCTCCGGCGACCCCATGACGGGGGTGCCCCAGGAGGACGGCTTCGGCGTCATCCAGCAGGGTTCGCTCGAGGCCTCGAACGTCGAGATCGTGCAGGAGATGGTGGACATGATCGCCGCGCAGCGCGCCTATGAGGTCAACTCCAAGGCCATCAAGACCGCCGAGGAGATGATCCAGACGGTGACCAATGAGCTCATCCGATAGGGATCGCGGACCGGCCCGGTGGCCGGTCCGTCTGCTGACGCTCATGACGCCCTTCCTCGCGCTCTTCGCCCCGCTGTCCGGGCAGCGGCCGCCCCGCCTCACCGCGGCGAGCACCGCGCTCCCGCCCCGCCTCGCGGCGCGCGTCGCCGAGGCGGTGGCGCGCTCCTGGGCCGTGGACACGACGGGCCTGGTGCTCAGCTGGGGCAGCGGCGCGCCCGCCGACCTCCCCGATTCCACCGGCTTCCGGCTGCTCGGCAACGGCGACGGCGGCTGGTACGCCGTGACCTTCGAGCCGCCGGGGCGGCCTGCCGTCGCGGTGCGGCTTCGGGTCGGGGTCACCGTGCCGCGCCTGGTGGCGGCCCGCGCGCTCCGGCCCGGGATGACCCTGGTGGCCGGCGACCTGCGCGCGGAGCCGCACGTGGCGTGGGGCCCGCCGCTCGCCGACCTGGAGCCGCGCCCGGCCGCGGGGTGGCTGGTGCGGCGGGCCGTCGCGGCGGGCGAAGCGCTCGTCCCCCCCCGCGTGGCGCCGCCGCCGGTCGTGGCGGCGGGCCAGTCGGTCCGGGTGCACTGGAGCGCCGGCAACGTCTCGGTGGCCCTCGAGGGCACCGCACTCAATGATGCCGTGGTCGGCGAGACCGTCCGCGTGCGCACCGGCCGGCGAACGGGGGTGCTGACCGGCACCGTCGTCGCGCCCGGCGAAGCGAGGATGCCATGAGTCGTCCGCTGTTCCGCGCCGCGGCCCTGCCGCTCGCGCTCCTCGGCGCCGCCGCAGGCCTCGGGGCGCAGGCCGCCCCGGCCGCCCCGAGCACCGCCCAGCCCGCCCCCGCCGGCGCCCCCGCGGTCCAGGCCGCGCCGGTCGCGTCGCGCGCCGGCTGGTTCAGCGACAAGCGGCCCCGCCTGGTGGGCGACATCGTCACCATCGTGGTGGACGAGACCGTCAACGCCAGCGAACGCCAGAGCCAGAACGCGGTGAGCAACCGCAAGCAGGAGATGGGGCTCAACCTGAACGTCGGGACCGACCTCGCGATCGGGCCGCAGAAGGGCTTCCAGAGCGGGGTCAACAACAACTCGCGCAATACCGCCGACGCCGGCCGCCAGGGCGACCTCACCGCCGTGATCAGCGTGCGGGTCGTCTCCATCGAGCCCTCGGGGATCGCCCACCTCAAGGGCGAGAAGACCGTGGGCGTGGACGGCCGCAACCAGGTGATCCAGGTCGAGGGCGTGGTGCGGCCGGAGGATGTCTCCTCCCAGAACACCGTGCCGTCCTCCCGCATCGCCGAGTCGGTGATCAGCTACAAGGGCAAGAAGATCGGCCCGGCCAAGGGGATCCTTGGCAGCATCCTTTCCATCTTCTGGCCATGACCACGCTCCCGCGTCCCGCGCGCGCGCTCATCCAGCTGGCCGCGGTGCTGCTGGCCGCCGCGCCCCTCTCCGCGCAGGCCACCCAGCGCGTGGGCGACCTGGTGACCCCGGCCGGCAGCATCCCGCGGCGGGTGATCGGCTACGGGCTCGTCATCGGCCTCGAGGGGACCGGCGACCGCTCCTTCGGCACCGCCAATGGCGGCACCCAGACGGTGCGCTCGATCGCCAACGCCCTGCGCCGCTTCGGCCTCGAGGTACCGGCCGAGCGCCTGCGGCCGCGCAACGTCGCCGCCGTCGTGGTCACCGCCGAGATGTCGCCGTACCTGCGGGCAGGCGGGCGCTTCCCGGTGGAGGTGAGCTCCATCGGCGACGCCACCAGCCTCCGGGGCGGGGTGCTCTGGATGACCCCGCTCGTCGGCGACGTGAACCAGGCGCCCGTGGCCACCGCGCAGGGGCCGCTGCTGCTCGCCGACCAGGAGGTCCGCTACGCCGGCCGCCGGGGCAACTCGGGGCGAATCCCGGACGGGGGCGTCCTCGAGGTGGATCCCGCCACCATCGTGGCGCTCACCCCGAAGCTGCTGCTCCGCAAGCCGGGCCTCGCCACGGCCCAGCGCATCGCCCAGGCCATCAACCAGGGGCTCGGCGACACGACCGCCGCCAGGGTGGATGATCCTGGGTCCATCACGCTCAACCCCGGGACCCGGGGGGCCGATAATCTCATCGGATTCCTCGCGGCGGTGGACACGCTCCCGGTCCGAATGGTCCCCGAAGACCGGATCGTGATCGACGCCCGGAGCGGGACCGTGGTCGCCGGGGGCGCGGTGCGGGTCGCGGCGGCCACCGTGAGTCACCGGGGCCTGACGCTCCGCATCGGTGGGCCGGCCGCCACCGCGGCGGCCGCGCCGGCGGACTCGGGCCAGTCGGCGCCCCCCGAGGGGCTGCTCGCGGTGGGAGATGGCGCGACGGTGCAGGAAGTGGCGGCCGGCCTCCACGCAGCGGGGGCCAAGGCGGACGAGATCGCGGCCATGTTCCGCGCGCTGCACGATGTCGGCGCGATCGGCGCCGAGGTGGTGGTGCGATGACGGGGCCGGTCCCCGGTGCGGGCGCGGCCCGCCGGACCGAGGGAGCCCTGTCGCCGGACCAGGCCCGGCTCCGCAAGGCGGCGCACGACCTCGAGGCGGTGTTCGTCAACGAGCTGTTCAAGGCGATGCGGGAGACGGTCCAGCACGAGGGCATCCTGTCCCAGGATCCGGGGCAGGAGCTGTTCACCGGGGTGCTGGACCAGCGGCTCGCGGAACTCTACGGCGAGCGGGCCCGGGGCGGGGTGGGCGAAGCGCTCTACCGGCAGTTGAGCCGCAGGCTGCCGGACCCTGGTCCGGCGACGGGAGCACCATGATCGTCCACGGAGTGCAGGAATCGATCGCTGCGGAGCCGGCCCTCGCGGAGCGCACCGCCGACCTGGCGGAGGCGCTGCTCTACGAGGCGCACGTCATCGAGGAACTGCGCCAGGCGCTGCTCCGGCAGCGCGCCGGCGTGGCGGCGGACGATCCCGAGATGGTGGAGGCCAGCGTCCACGCCATGGGCCGCACCCTGCTCACGCTCGACGAGGCCAAGCGGCGCCGGGCCGCCCTCACCTCCCTGATCACCGGCGGCGAGGCGGTGCCGATGGAACGGCTGGAGACGATGCTGGGCGGGGCGCTCCCGCCCGAGGTCCAGGAGGCGCGCGCGCTGGTGAAGCGGGTGGCGCTGCTGACCGCCCAGGACGTGGCCATCAACCAGCACATCCTCCGCCGGGCCCTCGAGGCCGGCGACCTGTTCCTGCAGAAGCTGTTCTCGATGGCCGGGGATCCCGCGCCGGGCTACCAGCGCCGCGAGCCGGCGGGCGACCCGCCCGCGCGCAGCGGCGTCATCCTCAACCGGATGGCCTGACGATGAGCCTCACCAGCCTGCTGTCCATTGCCCGGTCGGCCCTGCTCACCCAGCAGAAGGCGATCGACACCACGGGGCACAACATCGCCAACGCCAGCACCGACGGGTACACCCGGCAGCGGCTGCGGCTGGGGGCCGCCGACCCGCTGGTGACCCCGATCGGCCAGCTGGGCCGTGGCGTCGTGGCCGAGGGGATCGACCGGATCCGGGACCAGTTCCTCGACGTCTCCTTCCGCAAGGAGAACGGCGACTTCAGCCGCTTCGCCACCCAGCGCGATGTCCTGGGAGGCATCGAGGGCATCTTCGGTGAGCCCTCCGACACCGGGCTCGCCGCCGCGCTCGACGGGTTCTGGAGCGCTTTCGGCGACCTCGCCAACGACCCCACGGGGCAGGCCCCGCGCGAACTGGTGCGCCAGGCCGGCGCCGATATCGCCCGCCGCTTCCAGCAGGCGGACAGCCGGGTCTCCGAGGCGCAGGCCAGCGTGGTCTCGCAGATGCAGTCCCGCATCGACGAGGTCAACGAGATCATGCGGGAGATCGCCGACCTCAACACCCGGATCCGGTCGGTGTCGGCGGGCCAGCGCGAGGCGCCGGACGTCAAGGACCAGCGCGACCGCCTCATCGACCGCCTGTCCTCGATCGTCGGCGTGCGGGTGCTGTCCCGCAGCGACGGCACGGTGGGGGTGGCCGCCGGCGACGCGCTGCTGGTGGACGCGGGCCAGTTTACCGAGTTCGAGCTGCGGGACCAGGGCAACGGCCGCTACGGCGTTGGTGTGAAGGGCGGGATCGGCACCATCAACGTGCAGAGCGGGGAGCTCGGCGCGCTGGCCGAGATGTCGGGGAGCACGCTGCCCGACCTCCGGGCCCAGCTTGATGCCCTGGCGCGAGGGCTGGTCACCGAGGTCAATGCGCTGCACCGCGGCGGCAAGAACCTGGCCGGCGCCACCGGGATCGACTTCTTCAATCCCACCGGGCTCACCGCCAGCAGCCTGCAGCTGAGCGTGGCGCTCATCAGCTCCACCGACAACATCGCGGCCGGCCAGAGCGGCGGCATCGGCGACAACAGCGTGGCGCTTGCCCTGGCCGGGCTCCGCACCGCCGGCGTCGCGAGCTTCGGCGGGCAGCCGGTGGGGACCGCCTACCAGAAGCTGGTGTCGCGGCTCGGCGTGCAGCTGCGCGACGCGACCGACAAGGCCACCGCCCAGGAGGCCGTGGTGAACCACGTGGACGGGCTCCGCAAGAGCGTGAGCGGCGTCTCGGTGGACGAGGAACTGACCAACCTGATCGCGCAGCAGAACGCGTTCGCCGCCGCCGCCCGGATGGTGACGGTGGCGGATGAAATGATGCAGTCCGTCATCGGCATGGTGGGCTGACGGGTGCGGGGAGGAGGCGGGACGGGGCCGTGCTGATACTGAATCGTCGCCAGGGAGAGGCGATCATCATCGACGGAGGGATCCGCATCGTCGTGCTGTCGAGCGACCGGCGCGGCGCGCGCATCGGCATCGAGGCGCCCACCTCCATCAACATCCAGCGCGAGGAACTGGTCTCCCGGGTGGCCGAGGAGAACCGGCGGGCCAATGCCCGCTCCACCGGGACCGAGTGGCTGGAACAGCTCCCCTTGCGCAAGCCGCTCGCCGAGCCCTGAGGGCGTCCCCGCGCCCGCGGCGGGCCCTAGCCCCCGCGGCGCCAGGTCGGGAGCCGGAGCACGGCCCGGGTGCCGCCCGTGGGGGCGGGCGCCAGCTCGAGGCTGCCGCCATGCCGCGCGGCCAGGCAGCGCGCCACCGCCAGGCCGAGCCCCAGGTGGCCCTCGCGGCCGTGCACGAACGGC
>JBGAPX010000077.1:0-17472 GCA_044221045.1 Gemmatimonadales bacterium | reverse complement strand
CGCCGGGCGCTCCCCGGCATCGGCGTATGCCCGGGCCGCTTCGAGGCGGTAGCGGGCCCGCTGCGGGGCGTTCACCCACCGGTTGGCGAGTTCCTCGAGGGTCCGCGCCTGCGCCTTGAGGTAGGGCGTGGTGGACTCGAGCCGCACCAGCTCGAGGAAGGTCTGCAGCAGATCGACCTGCTTGGGGAGCGGGCCGGTGAGCTGCGCGGTCAGCGCCTCCCAGGCGCCGAGCGGGTCACCCCAGCGGGCCCGCAGATCGACGCTCATCCGTGCCGCATCGGGACCCGCCTCGCGGCCCAGCGCCGCGAGGATCTCCGGGCGGGCCCGGGCGGGGGCCTGCCCCAGCCCGGTGGTCGCGGACGAGCGATAGCCCGGCAGCTGCCGGACTGCGCGCAGCCACTCGCGGACCGCCGCCGGCCAGTCCTCCTCGGCCGTGGCCAGCTGGGCCAGCTCCGCCGCCAGCGCCTCCGGCTGGCCCAGGCGGTCCCGCGCCAGCTGGAACGCCCGCCGCGCCGTCGCGCGGTCACGCCGCTGCAGGGCCACCGAGGCCCACTCGCGATAGGGCGTCTCGTCCCGAGGCGCCGCCTTGCTCCAGGCGTCCACCAGGCGCGGCAGGCTGTCCATCATGTTGAGCGCCGCGTATGCACGCAGCCCCACGCCGTACACCGGCACCGACCCCGGCGCGGCCACCAGCGCCGCCTGCACCGCCGGCAGCAGCTCCGCGGCGCGATTCAGCGGCATCAGGGCCCGTTCCAGCCCGAGCAGCGCAGTGACCTCGCCCGGCTGGTCGCGTAAGACGGTCCGGTAGATCTCCGCCGCCTGCGCATAGCTACCCCGGCGCTCGAGGTCGAACGCCCGCGAGAGGGGATCCTGCGCGGTCAGTCCCCCGGCACCCGCCAGGAGCGGGAGCAACGCGCCCAGCAGCGCGCGGACGGGCCGGCCACAGGCCATCATTGCGGGGGCCTGGTCGCGGGAGCCGGGGAGGCCGGCTCGGGCGAAGCGGCCAGCCGGCGGAAGTACTCGACCACCCGGCGCCGCTCATCGGGCGACAAGGCCTGCAGCTCCTCCCAGGTGGGGATCCGGAGGGCCGACTCACCGTCGGCGAGGCGGCGCCGCAGCGCCGGCGGCAGGCGTACCGAGTCGCCGCTGGCGGTGGTGCTCTGCCGCTCCTGCTTCTCGTCCTCCTCCTGCCCCTGGAGCGTGCGCCCCGCGTCGAGCATGCGGCGGAAGAGGCGCTCCTGACGCTCGACCGTCTGCCGGTCCAGCCGGCCCGCCTCGAGGGTCCGTGCCAGGTCCTTCGCCTCCTGGGACATCTCGGCGGCGCCGGGGATCTGCCCACCGGCGCGCATCCGCTCCAGCTGCTCCGCAAGCGCCCGCTGCCGGGCCCCCAGCGCGCGCAGCTGCTCCTGCATCTGGCTGCCGCCCTGCCCCATCATCGGCAGCATCCCCCCGGCCTGCTGTCCCATCTGCCCCTGCTGCTGGGCCATCTGGCTCATCTGCTGCATCGCCTCCTGCAGGCCGGAGCCCGAGCCGGACCCCTCGACCGAGCCACGGCTGCGGAGCAGGCTGTGCGCCGCCGCGTTGAGCGCATCCACCGCCTCCCCGGCCCGCCGGCCGGCCTCGCGCGGATTCGGGGCCGCCGTCGCCAGCGCCTCGCGGGCGCTCCGCATGTTGTCGCGGCCCGCGGCGAGCGCCACGCTGGTCTGCTGCCCGACCAGCGCGTTCTTGCCGCTGACCTCCTTCATCTGGTCCAGCAGCCGCTCCACCCCCTCCTCGATGGCCCCCTGCTCCGCCCGGACCGCGGGAGAGGTCTCGCCCCGCCGGAGCGCATCCGTCACCGCCAGCTGCCGCTCGGCGAGGCGACTCGCGTCGGCCAGTGCCTGGTCGAGCGCGTGGATGATCTCCTCGCGCCACTGTTCCTGCATCTGCTGTCGTTCCTGGTCGAGCTGCTCGCTCACGGGCTCGAGCTTCTGGGCGGCCTCGCGACCCTGCTGCTGCGCCTGCGGCTTCTGCCCCCGGCTCGCCGACTGCGCCGCCTGCCGCATCTGGTCTGCCGCTTCCTGGGCCTGCCGGGAGGCCTCCTCCACGCCCTCCTGGCGCTCCGCGCTCTGCTCCCCGAGCTGCTCGGCCAGCTGCTGCAGCGCGCTGGCGAGGGAATCGGCCCGCGCCGCCAGCGCGCGTTCCTCGCGGCTTGCGCGCGCGCTGTCCAGGGCCGGCACCTGGCTGGCCCACTGCTGCTGCTGCTGGGTGAGCTCGCGTGCCTCGGCCGTCAGGTTGGCCATGTCGCCCTCGAGGGCCGCGCGCTTGAACAGCTCCCGGCTCCGCTCCAGTGCCTCACGCAGCTGCTGCTGCGCCTCCGCCAGCCGCTCCAGCGCCTCACGGCTCCGTTCCGGGTCGAGGTCGCGGAGCGCCTGCTGCAGCTCCGCGAGCTGCTCCCGCAGCTCCGGCGTGATGGCTCGCTCGAGCTGCTCCTGGATTTCCTGCAGCCGCTGCTGCCACGCCGGGTCATTGAGGCCGGCGGCCTCCGCGCTCTGCCGCAGTGCCTCCACGGCCTCCCGCACCGCCTCCGCCTCCTGCAGCAGCTGCTCCTGCGACTGGGCCACGTTCTCCGCGCGCTTGGCGTTCTCGAAGCTGAGGGATTCGTCGGTCGAGCCGGCCTCCGCCCCGGACTGCCGTGGCCGTTCCTGCGCCAGGTCCTCCGTCTGGCGCTCCAGCTGCCGGCTGGCCTGGGCGATACTGTCGAGCCTGCGGCTCACCTGCTGGCTCGCTTCCCGGGTGGCCTCGCGCACCTCGCTCAGGGTCGGGAGCCGGAGCACGTACTCGCGGGAGCGCGCGGTGTGGGCCGATGGGGCATTGTCCGTCGCCCGGACGAAGAACCGCACCGTGTCGCCGGGGAGCAGCCCGCGCTGGTTGAGGTCCAGCTCGAAGGGCAGGATGGCGCGGTCCCGGACGCCGTCCGGCAGCGCCACGGCTTCCAGACGCGCGGGGTCCTCGAATCCGAGCCGACTGATCCGCCGGCTCTCGACCGTGACGCGGGTCAGTCCGTGGTCGTCCTGGACGTCCACGACGAGGGGTACCCGCAGCGTGAGCGGCACCAGGGTGTCGCCCCCGGGGACAGGCACCTCGATCCGCGGCGCGCTGTCCGCCACCACGACGATCGGCACCCGCACCGTGTCGCCGGCGAGGGGTCGGCCGGTCGCGGGCTCCAGGGCGAGTTCCCAGGTGCGCTGCCCGGTCGGGAGGAGACTGCCGCGGAACCGCCCCTCGTCCACGCTGAGCGGCACCCGCAGCGCGCCGGCCCGCCAGGCGGCGGCGGCCAGGCGTGCCGTGGCTTCACCGAAGGTCTCGAGCCGCGTGCCCTCGGGCAGCACGACGGTGTCGCCCTCGGTGGGCACCGGCTCATCCTCCAGGCCCAGGTACCGGGGATACCGGGCGGTCAGCGTCAGCGCGCCCAGGAACGCGGGCAGCCGGACCCGGACGGCCAGCGTGTCGGAGCCGCGGCCACCACTGGTGACACGCACGAAGAGATCCTGCTCCAGCGGCCCGAGCGTCGTGAAGCTGCGGCCGGCGGAATCGAGCACCAGGCCCTGCCCCCGCCACGATTCGCCGGGCGTCCGGACCCAGAGGATCGCGCGCTCCCGCCCGGGGGCGTTCACCTCCACCGTCACCGACTCGCCGCGGTCCACCTCGTGCTCGCTCAGCGCCAGCCGCAGCGGCGCCATGGTCGCGTGCCAGGCCTCGAGCGGTCGCCACAGCAGGGCCGGCCGCCCATGCATGGGCCGGGCGCTGCCGAGGAGGGCGAGACCGACCACCAGCCCAACGAGCCCGAGCAACGCTCCCCGCCGGAAGCGCTCAAGCGCCGGCCGCAGAAGGTCCGCACCCCGGGCCCCGACCGCCCGCGCTGACTCGGCATCGGCGAGCGCGAGGAGCGTCTCGCTGGTACCCGCCGCGGCGGGCTCCAGGTGCGCCCGCAACGCACCCTGCCGGAAGCCGGCGGCCTCGAGCCGCTCCGCCACCCAGCCCGGTGACAGGCCACGCAGCTGCCGCCGGGACCGCAGCAGCAGGATGGCGGCGGCGAGCAGCACGATGCCCCAGGTGACGGGCACCCACCACGGCTGGTTGAACCAGCCGAGCCTGGCCGCCCAGGCGGCCGCGCCCAGGAGCGCGCAGGACAGCCCGAGGCCGGCGCCGGCCCAGGAGGCGAGCGCCAGTCGTCGGAACCCCGCGAGGATCGCCCGGAGCCGCTGGCCCGTCAGGCTCATGGCGCCGCTCCCGCGAATCCGACAGCGTAGGCGAACAGGTTCACGCCCATGCGGAGCGCGGCCTCGTGCTTCTCCGGTGGGTCACGGTGGACCTCCGGGTCCTCCCAGCCGTCGCCGAGGTCGCACTGGTAGTCGTAGAAGACCGCGAGCCTCCCGTCGAGGAAGATCCCGAAGCCCTGCGCCGGCTTGCCGTCGTGCTCGTGGATCTTGGGAAGGCCCTGGGGGAAGTCGTACACCAGGTGGTACACCGGATGGGTCAACGGCACTTCTTCCAGCGGATGGTCCGGGAACAGCCGCCCCATCTCCCGCCGGAATGACTCATCCAGCCCGAAGTTGTCGCTGGCATGGAGGAATCCGCCGGCCAGGAGCCAGCGGCGGAGCACCGTGGCCTCCTGGTCGCTGAAGTGGATGTTCCCATGCCCCGTCAGGTGGATGTAGGCAACGTTCCAGATCTCGTCGTCGACCAGGCGCACGACCTTCTCGCGCTCGTTCACCCGGAGCCCGGTCCGCCGGGCAATCGCCTGCAGCAGGTTGGGCAGCGCGGACGGATTGGCGTACCAGTCACCACCGCCATCGTAGTGCAGCCGCCCGATGGCCATGGTGCCAGCCATCGGCGCCGGGGCCTGGGCCGTGGCGGCCGAGGCGCCGAGCAGGAGGGCAAGGCAGATCCCGTGGCCGAGGTTCATGGCAGGGACGTCACAATCCGGTACGCTTCATTCCGCGGGATGCCCAGGTGCTGCACGAGGTGGTGGACGGCGTCCTTGCGTGACAGCCCATCGGCCAGCAGCCGGGCGGCGTGTTCCCCGGCGTCAGGGACGGACACCGCGGGAGACGCGCCTTCCGGTCGCCCCGCCACAAGGACCGTCAACTCCCCCCGGGGCTCCATGGCCTCGTAGTACGCGGCCAGTTCCGCCAGGGTTCCGGTCCGGAATTCCTCGTAGAGCTTGGTCAACTCGCGGGCGACCACGGCGTGCCGGTCGGCACCGGCGACCTGGGAAAGATCCGCGAGCAGGCCCGAGAGTCGCGGCGGCGCCTCGTAGAGCACCACGGTCCAGGGACAGGCCGCCGCCTCCTGCAGGAGCCGCTCACGCTCCTTGCCCTTCCGCGGGATGAATCCCAGGAACAGGTAGCGGTCGGCCGGCAGGCCCGAGGCCGAAAGGGCCGTGGTCACGGCGCTCGGCCCGGGGATCGGGACCACCCGGAACCCCGCCGCCCGGACCTCCGCCACCAGCGATTCCCCGGGATCGGACACGCCGGGCGTGCCGGCGTCGGTCACCAGGGCGACATCACGCCCATCAGCCAGGATCTCGAGCAGCGTCTCGCGGCGGCGCTCCGGGGAATGGGCGTGGAAGCTCAGCACCTTCGGATGGGCGTCGAGATGGCTGAGCAGCCCCCGGATCCGCCGGGTATCCTCGGCGGCCACCACGGGCACCGTCCGGAGGGTGGCCTCGGCCCGATGGCTCAGGTCGCCCAGGTTGCCAAGCGGCGTGGCGACGACGTAGAGGGCGGCGGGCTCGGACATACCGGAATCTAGGGAATTACCCGGCGAACGGGTGGGCCGAAAAACCCGACGGGGGAAGGATGGCCTGTCAGCCCCCGTCCCCCGTCGGTCGGCCCGCCGCCCGTCGGGCGGTCAGGCGAGGTGCTGCTCGATCTTGCCCTGGAGGATCGTCTTGATCCGGGGATCGGCGCCCACCACGGTATCGACGTGCTTCCCGTTCTTGAAGAACATGATCGTCGGGATGGAGCGGACGTTGAACTTGACCGCGGTCTCCTGGTTGGCGTCGGTATCCAGCTTGGCCACCTTGAGCTTGCCCTGGTACTGGTCCGCGAGCTGGTCCACCACCGGCGCGATGGCCTGGCAGGGGCCGCACCATACGGCCCAGAAATCCACCAGTGCCAGCCCCTGCATCTGCTGGATCTCGGTGGCGAAGTTGGCGTCGGTCACGTTGATGATGTTCGCGCTGGCCATGCGTTCCTGGTCCTTTCACGTTACTTTGCCGGCGACAGCCCGGCGCCGTCGCCTTCGACATTCTGCGGCGCGGCGCACTGCCCTGCCGACCCACTCCGCCGCCTGGTACCCATGTCCACCACTCCCCGTATCGCCCATCTCGGGGTGGCCGTCGAGAGCCTCGAACCCGCCCTCGCGTTCTACCGCGACGTCCTCGGGCTCCAGCCCGGGCCGCTCCAGGAAGCCGACGGCGCCCGCATCGTCTCGCTGCCGTTCGGCGAATCCGAGGTCGAGCTGCTGGAGCCGCGGACCCCGGAGAGCCCGATCGCCCGCTTCCTGGCGAAGCGCGGGCCCGGCATCCACCACGTCTGCTACCGCGTCCCCGACCTCGAGGCCGCCCTCGCCGCCTGCCGCGCCGCCGGCTACCGCCTGGTCGATGACGTGCCGCGCACCGGCGCCGGCGGCCATCGCATCGCGTTCGTCCATCCCAAGGCCACCGCGGGCATCCTCATCGAACTGACCGAGTAGCGGCTCAGGGCGCGGTCGGCGTCGGTGCCGCCACGCAGGATCGCCCCGGTGTCCCGATCTGGTTGAGGTCGATCGCCACCACGATCCAGCCATGCTTGCCCGCCTGGAGCGCCGTGAACGGCACCTGCTTGGTGCACGTGGTGGCGTCCGCGTCGGTGCGCTCGAATTCCACCTGCACCGCCCGCCGCTCGGTCTGCGCCGGCACCACTTCCGTCCGCACCAGGCGGAACGGCGAGCGGCGGAGGAAGGCCTGCGCCACGACCAGCCGGTCCCGGTAGTCCGCCGGCTGCCCCGTAATGGCCGCCGGCCCCCGGGAGGTTCCCCAGAACCGGGCCATCCGGGTGATATTGCTGTCGGCCACGGCCTGCATGAAGTTGCGCACCGCGGCTTCAGGGGTGGTCGCGGTATCCTCCGGCGACGCGCCGGCCACCGCGCCCCCCCCACACCCCAGCACCACGCACAGCAGGCCCAGCACCAGTCGTCGGGACACGCCGTCCTCCACGGAGCGGGATGCGAAGTGCGCAACTTAAACGCGGCCTCTGGAGCGGGCAATGACGCGGATGCGGCTCTACGTCAACATTGATCACGTGGCGACAGTGCGGCAGGCGCGCCGCACCGACGAGCCCGATCCGGTGGAGGCCGCCCTGCTCGCGGAGGCGAACGGCGCCGACGGGATCACCGCGCACCTGCGCGAGGATCGCCGGCACATGCAGGACCACGACATCGAGCGCCTCGCGGCCACCGTGCGCACGCTGCTCAACCTCGAGCTCGCGCTGAGCGAGGAGATCGTCGCCCTGGCCTGCCGGCTGCGCCCCTTCCAGGCCACCCTGGTGCCGGAACGACGTGAGGAAGTGACGACCGAGGGCGGGCTCAACCTTGCCGCCGACCCGGGCCGCCTCGCCGCCGTGATCGCCCGGCTGGCCGCGGCGGGCGTCCGGGTAAGCCTGTTCATCGACCCCACGATCGACAGCGTGGAGCGGGCCCGCGCCCTCGGCGTCCCCGCCGTCGAGCTGCACACCGGACGCTATGCGCACCACTGGCAGGAGGGCGGTGCGGCCCTCGCCGAGCTCGCCACCGCGGCCCGCCGGGGCCGGGAGCTGGGCCTGGCCGTCCACGCCGGGCACGGGCTCACATATAGGAATGTGACGCCCGTCGCCGCGATTCCCGAGCTGGAAGAGCTGAATATCGGACACAGCATCGTGAGCCGGGCGATGGCGGTGGGCATCGGGACCGCCACGCTCGAGATGCGCCGGCTGGTCGACGCCGCGCGGGCGACCATTTGACCCCGGTCCCGTCCTCTCCTACACTAAAGGCCACATGAATCAGCCGCTCGGACTGGACGACTTCTTCGTACTCGAGGCCGGGGAATACCTCGTGCGCCTGGGCGCGCTCGCGGCCAGCCCGGCCCCGCCGAGCGGTGAGGAACTGGTCCGCTTCACCCGCGCCCTGCGCGGCAGCGCGCTCATGGCCAACCAGCCGGCGATCGCGCGCGCGGCCAACGCGCTGGAGCACCTCCTCCGCGCCTACCGGGACGGCCGCCTCGAGTGGGCCGACGAGCTGCCCGCCCGAACCCGCGAAGCCGTGGACGTGTTGCGCACGCTGGTCGAGCGGGTCCGGACCTGGACGCCGGACGATGCCGCCCGCGCGGAACGCCTGGCCCTCGACATCGAGCAGGTGGCGGGCAGCGCCGCCAGCCGCCCGGCCCAGCCCCCCGGGGTGCAGTCGGACGCCGGCGTGCGGGCTTTCCTGGCCCGGGAAGCCGCGGCGCTCGGCAGCGTCCTCGACCAGACGGCCAAGAGCCTCGCGACCGGCACGTCCTCGGAGGAAGTGCTCGGCGCGCTGGTCCGGCGGCTGCTGCCGCTGCGGGGCCTCGCGGCCCTGACAGACTTCCCGCCGTTGCCCGACCTCCTCGACGGCATCGAGCGCACCGCCGTGAGCCTGAGCCGGCTCGAGGTACCGCCGCAGGCCGGTGCCGAGCGCCTCGCCGCCGCCGCCGACGCGCTGGTGCGCGCCGCCCGGGAGATCGCCGACCGCGGCCGGCCGGATCCGCACGGGCAGGAGTTCCAGCGCTTCGCGGGGCTGCTGCTGCACCCCGTCGCGGACGCGGACAGTGCCCCTGTGGTCGACATCGAGTCGCTGTATTTCGCCGGCGAGGACGGCCTGGTGAAGCGCGGACTCGCCCCCAAGCCGGAGCCCCGGTTGCCGCTCGCCGCGGCGGCGGTGGTCAGCCGCGGGGAGCACCTCGTGCAGGCGGCCGACGAGCTGGCCGAGGCCGCCTCCACGGCCCAGCGCGACCTCCGACTCCACGTACTCCTGCAGGACCTGCGGACGCTGGCGACCGGGCTGCCCCCCGTCCTCGACGTGAGCGTCGAATCGTTCGCCGCGTCCGCCCGATCGGCAATCCTGCGCGGGGCCGCCGCCGCCGAGCCGTCGCGCTTCGCGGAGTGCGTCCGCGAGGCCGGAACCCGGCTCCGCGGTTACACGGAGATCACCCAGCCGGCCACGCTCGCCGCGGGCTTCGAGCCCCTGGTGGCGCGACTGGAGCGCCTCGGCACCGAGGTCGCCCCGCCCCCGGCCATTGCCGTGGTGGAGCGCGAGTCGGCGCCGCTGGTCGTCGCACCGACCGCGGCCGTGCCCGAACCGCCGGTCGTGCCGATCGAGTCCCTGGCGCCCGAGCCCGAGCCGGAACCCGCGCCGGCGGCGGTACCGGGACCGGTCGACCCGTTCGCGCACCTGCCGATCGGGCCGATCGAGTCCCTCGCGCCGGACGAGGAGCCGGTCCCGGTAATGGCGGCGGCGCCGGCCGTGGCGCCCCGGGCGGTGGCCGCACCGCCTGCCGTGGAGCTGCCGGGCGACGACGGCTGGGATATCGCGGCGAGCTTCGCCCGCTACGAGGCCCTGCTGGCGGGTGGCGTCCCGGCGCCCACCGCAGGGATCCCGGCGGCGCCCGCCCTGGTCGCCGTCGCCACCGCCGAGGCCGAGGCCGTGGTGGAGATCGACGACCTGCTCTATCACGGCCGCGCCGCCCTGGAACGCGCCGAGGAGCTCCGCCGCGAACTGCGCACCCTCAACGCCCGTGCCACCTCCCTCACCACGCTCCAGCCCCTCGTGGACGAACTGCTCGACCTGGTCGAGCTCGCCATCGCCGACTGACACCTTGACCGCCCCCGCTCCCGCGCGCCGCACCCCGGTCTGGCAGATCCTGGCCGGGGTCGCCATTTCGGCCGTGCTGCTCTACGTCTCGCTCCGCGGCATCCACTTCGCCGAGGTCCTCGCCCACGTGCGGACCGCCCGGCTGGCCCCGATGCTGTCCGCGGTGGTGATCGCCACCATCCCCTTCGCGGTGCGGATCTTCCGGTGGCGGATCCTCCTGCGCGGCGATGACGGCCGCACCCTCGGCATCGCGCCACTGTGGCACGCGATCGCCATGGGCTTCATGGCCAACAACGTCCTGCCCCTCCGCATGGGCGAGGTGGTCCGGACCTTCGCGGCCAGCCAGCTGACCCAGACCCGGTTCACCTCGGTGCTCGCGTCGATTGCAGTGGAACGGCTCTTCGACGCCCTGACCGTGGTGACCCTGCTCGCCGTCGGACTGCTGACCGTCACACTGCCGGAGAGCGCGGTGGCCGGTTTCGGCATCGGGCGGATCGTGACCGTCGCGGGCATCGCGGCGGTCGGGGGGCTGGTGGCCGGGGCCCTGGTGGTGGCCTTCCCGCTCGCGGCGGAGCGGCTGGTCCGGGCGCTGGTACCCAGCGAGAAGCTGGCCCACCGCCTCGTCGCGATGATCGAGGGCATCCGTCACGGTCTGTCGGTGCTCAGCTCGCCCGGGCGCATCCTCGCCGCGGCCGGATGGTCGCTGGGGGTGTGGGGCCTGTCGGCCCTGTCGTTCTACGTGATGTTCGCCGCGTTCGGGATCCCGGTGGACTTCTCGGGCGCGCTGCTCATGCAGGGCCTGATCATGTTCGGGATCGCGCTGCCCTCCACGCCCGGCTACGTGGGCGCCTTCGAGCTGCCGATCATCGCGGTGCTGGCGCTCTACGGCGTGGACAAGAGCCTGGCGGCGGCGTACGCACTCACCTACCACGTCCTCACCTTCCTGCCGATCACGCTGCTCGGCGCGTGGTCGGTGGCCCGCACCAACCTGGGCCTCGCCGCGCTGCGCCGCCCCCCGGCATGACCAGCGCCGTGACCGTGGCGGCGCACGCCAAGGTGAACCTCTTCCTCCGGGTGCTGGCGCGGGAGGACAGCGGCTTCCACGGGATCGAGACGCTGTTCTGCCTGGTGTCGCTCGCGGACCGCCTCCGGGCGGAGCGCCGCGACGGGCAGGGAATCTCCCTCGAGGTGTCCGGCGCGGACTGCGGCCCGCCGGAACAGAACCTGGCGGTCCGGGCCACCGAACTGGTCCTCGCGGCCACGGGCCGGCGCTTCGGGGTGCACCTCACGCTGGAGAAGCAGATCCCGGTCCAGGGGGGCCTGGGGGGCGGCTCGAGCGACGCGGCAGCGGCCCTGCTCGCGGTGAACGCCCTCGCGGCGCACGCCGTGCCGCGGCACGAACTGCTGCAGTTCGCCGCCCGACTGGGCAGCGACGTGCCCTTCTTCGTGGGCGGCGGCCCGCTGGCGCTGGCGTGGGGCCATGGCGAGCGGATGCTCCGCCTGCCGCCGCTCCCCGCCGCCCCGGCGCTACTCCTGCAGCCCCCGGTCGGGGTGAGCACGCCGGACGCCTATCGGCAGGTGGACGCCGCACGCCAGGGCGCCGGGGCGCGTGGTGCCGTGGCCCTCGACCTCGAGGCCCTGCAGAGCTGGGGGAGCATCGGCCGCCTGGCGGGGAACGACTTCGAGTTCGCGCTCTTCGGGCGCCACCCGGAGCTGCGGCAGGGCTTTGAGGCGCTGGCGGGGACGCACCCCCAGCTTTGCCGGATGAGCGGCTCCGGGTCCTCCATCCTGGCGGTGTACCGTACCGCCCGGGAACGCGACGACGCCCGGCAGCAGCTCCCACCCCGTCTGGGGCGCTGCCTGCCGGTGGAGACCCTGGCCGCCCCGCCGGCCCCCCCGGACGGCACCTAGGTCCTCTGGGGGCTTGGGCTTCGCGGTGGCCGGGGGCAGGCCCCGGCACTAACTTTCCGCCCGCTGGCCCCTCGTCCAACGGCAGGACAGCGGACTTTGGATCCGCGAATGGTGGTTCGAATCCACCGGGGCCAATCCCTGCCAGTTGACCTAAGCCCAACCCCCCAGCTATTTTGGGCGGCTCGGGCCATGAGTGAATTTCTCTCGCGCAGTCAGATGCTCCTCCTCTCCGGAACGGCCAACCGGCCGCTCGCGGAAGAAGTGGCGTCCCATCTGGGGCAGCCGCTCTGCCAGGTCACGGTCAAGCGGTTCTCGGACGGGGAGCTGTTCGTCAAGATCGACGAGAACGTGCGGGGGCGGGATGTCTATATCATCCAGCCGACCAACCCGCCGGCGGAGCACCTGCTCGAGCTGCTGCTGCTGACCGACGCGGCCCGGCGGGCGAGCGCGGCCCGGATCACGGCCGTGATTCCGTACTTCGGCTATGCCCGGCAGGACCGCAAGGACCAGCCGCGGGTCGCGATCAGCGCCAAGCTGATCGCCAACATGGTCCCGACGGCCGGTGCCGACCGGGTGCTGGCCATGGATTTCCACAGCCACCAGATGCAGGGATTCTTCGACCTGCCGGTGGACCACCTGTACGCCGCGCCGGTGTTCGTGAACCACTACCGGCAGAAGACGTTGCGGGACCTGGTCGTGGTGGCGTCCGACGTGGGCGGGGCCAAGATGGCCCGGGGCTTCGCCAAGCGGCTGAACGCATCGCTCGCGATCATCGACAAGCGCCGGCCCTCCGCGAACGTGGCGGAGGTGGTGAACGTGGTCGGCGAGGTCGCCGGGAAGGACGTCATCATCCCGGACGACATGATCGATACCGGTGGCACCATGTCCGAGGCGATCCACGCCCTGAAGCGGCTGGGGGCCGAGGACATCTACTGCTGCGCCACGCACGCCCTGCTGTCGGGCCCGGCGGTGGAGCGACTGCAGAACAGCCCGGTGACGGAGGTGGCGGTGACCAACACCATCAACCTCCCGGCGGAACGGAAGTTTTCGAAGCTCAAGGTGCTCTCGATTGCCCCGCTGCTCACCAAGGCCATCGGGTACACCCACAGCGACCAGTCGGTCAGCTCGCTGTTCGATTGAACATCATGGGGCGGCCCAGGGGGGCCGCCCGCTCTGTTGACGAGGAAGGACACCATGGCCACCGCATCGCTCACCGCCTCCCGCCGGACCGACACCGGCAAGGGCGTCGCCCGCAGCCTCCGCCGCGACGGCCGCATCCCGGCCGTCATCTACGGCCATAACCGCGCGCCCGAGGCCCTCGCCCTCGAGAGCGCGGCGTTCGGCAGGCTGCTCACCGGCATCAGCGCCGGCAGCACCATCCTCGATGTGACGGTCGACGGCCAGGCCCCGGTCAAGGCGCTGATCCGCGAGATCCAGCGCCACCCGCTCCGCGCCACCGATATCCTGCACGTGGACCTGTACGAGGTCAGCGCCAACGAGAAGATCACCCTCGAGGTGCCGGTGCACCTCGTCGGAACCTCTGACGGCGTCCGCAACTTCGGTGGCATCCTCGATCAGGTGCTCCACAAGCTGCAGATCCGGGTCTTCCCCGCCGACATCCCGGCTGGCATCGACATCGACGTCACCAACCTCGGCATCGGCAAGTCGATCTTCGTCCGGGACGTGAAGCTGGCCAAGGGCGAGATCCTCAACGAGCCCACGCTGCCGGTCTGTTCCTGCGTGGCGCCCCGCACCGAGGAGACGACGGCGGCGGCCACCACCGAGGCGCCGACGGAGCCCGAGCTCATCCGCAAGGCGAAGCCCGAGGAGGGCGAGGCCGCCGAGAAGGAATAGGCCCTGCGCGCGATCATCGGCCTCGGCAACCCGGGCCCGGAGTACGAGACAACCCGGCACAACGCCGGGTTTCTCTTGGCCGATCACCTGGCGCGGCGCTGGTCGCTGGAGCCGTTCCGGCGGGTGCCGGCGGCGCGGGAGGCCCGGGGACGGGTCCTGGACCGGGACGTGCTGCTGCTCAAGCCGCTGACGTACATGAACCGGAGCGGGGCCGTCCTGGCCCCGCTCCGGTCGCTTCCGGGGGTCGATCCGGCCGCGGACCTGCTGGTGCTGGTCGACGACTTCGCCCTGCCGCTGGGCCGGTTCCGCCTCCGTGGGGCGGGCTCCGCCGGGGGACACAACGGCCTGCGGAGCATCGAGGCGGAGCTGGGCCGCCAGGACTACGCCCGGTTGCGGATCGGGATCGGGCCGCTGCCTCCCGGCCTGCGGGACACCGCGGGATTCGTGCTGGGCCCGTTCGAGCCGGCCGAGCGCGAGGCGCTCGCCGGACTCCTGGACCCGATGGCCGAGGCCGTCGAGACCTGGCTGGCCGAGGGGATCGAACTGGCCATGAGCCGCTACAACACCCGCTGACGAGCCGCCTCTTTCTCCCGGATCCGTACGCCCCATGGCCCTCCCCCTCCCCTCCCTGATCGCGCTCCTCGCCGGCCTGCTCGGCCTGGGCGCCGCCGCACTGATCTATGGTGCGATCCGGCGCCAGCCCACCGGCACCGCGGCCATGCAGGCGCTGGCCGGCCTGATCGAGACCGGCGCGATGGCGTTCCTGCGCCGGGAGTACGCGGTGCTGCTGCCCTTCGTGCTGGTGGTCGCGGGGCTGCTGGGCTGGGCGGTGGGCACCCCGACGGCGCTGGCCTTCACGTTCGGGGGCAGCTGCTCGATCCTCGCGGGGCTCTTCGGCATGAAGGCCGCCACCAAGGCCAACGTCCGCACCGCCGAGGCGGCCCGCAGCAGCGGCCAGGCCCGGGCGCTGCGCATCGCGTTCGACGGTGGCTCGGTGATGGGGCTGGCGGTGGCCGCGCTCGGCCTGGCGGGCATCGGCACTGTGGCGGCGCTCACCGTCCCTGGCGGCGCGCTGCCCCCGGGCGAGCAGCTCGAGGCGGGCTATCGCCGCTTCGCCGAGATCATCAGCGGCTTTGCCATGGGCGCCTCCAGCATCGCCTTGTTCGCCCGGGTCGGTGGCGGGATCTTCACCAAGGCGGCCGATGTCGGCGCCGACCTGGTGGGCAAGGTCGAGGCCGGGATCCCGGAGGACGACCCGCGCAACCCGGCCACGATCGCCGACAACGTGGGAGACAACGTCGGGGACGTCGCCGGGATGGGCGCCGACATCTTCGAGAGCTACGTCGGCGCGGTGATCGCCGCGGTGGCGCTGGCGGCCACGAGCCCCGCCATTCCGGCCGAGTATCGCTACAACGCCGTGGCCCTGCCGATCCTGTTCATCGTGGTGGGCCTGGGCGCCTCGCTGGCGGCCATCGCCGGCATGCGCCTCCTCGACCGCGAGCAGCCCGCGACCGCCCTGCGCACCGTGACGCTGCTCGCCGCCGGGCTCTTTCTGGCCGGGGCCTGGGCATTGTGCCGGGCCTTCCCGGTCGGGACCGGACCCGGCGCCGCAGCCGGCGCCTTCTGGGCGGTGCTGGCCGGGACCATCGCCGGCATCGCCATCGGGATGGTCACCGAGTACTACACCAGCGCCGCCCCGGTGCAGCGGATCGCGGAGGCGTCGACCACCGGGCCGGCCACCAACATCATCGCCGGCCTCGCGGTGGGCATGATGTCCACGCTGGTGCCGCTGCTCCTGATCTGCGCCGGCATCTACGTGTCGCACTGGGCGGCGGGCTTGTACGGCATCGCGATCGCCGCGGTGGGCATGCTGGCGACCGTCGGCGTGACCATGTCGGTGGACGCCTACGGGCCGATCGCCGACAATGCCGGGGGCATCGCGGAGATGAGCCACCTGGGCCCGGAAGTCCGGCGGATCACCGACGGTCTCGATGCCCTGGGGAATACGACGGCCGCCATCGGCAAGGGCTTCGCGATCGGCTCGGCCGCGCTGACGGCCCTGGCCCTGTTCAGCGCCTACGCCACCGCCGTCTCGGCCGGCGGCCAACCGCTGGTGCTGGACCTGGTTGACCCGATGGTGGTCATCGGGCTCTTCATCGGGGGCACGCTGCCATTCGTCATCGGGGCCCTGACCATGACGGCGGTGGGCCGGGCCGCCGGCGGGATGGTCCAGGAGGTGCGTCGCCAGTTCCGCGAGATCGCGGGGCTGATGGAAGGCACCGCCCCGCCGGACAGCGCGCGCTGCGTGGACATCGCCACCCGCGCGGCGCTGCGCGAGATGCTCCTGCCGGGGATCACGGCGGTGGCCGTGCCGGTGGCCATCGGGGCGCTGCTCGGGGTCCGCGCCCTGGGCGGGCTCCTGGCGGGCGCCACCCTGTCCGGGGTGCTGCTCGCGCTCTTCATGGCCAATGCAGGCGGCGCATGGGACAATGCCAAGAAGGCCATCGAGGGGGGGCTCCACGGCGGCAAGCGCTCCCCGGCGCACCAGGCGGCCGTCGTCGGCGATACCGTTGGCGACCCGTTCAAGGACACCGCCGGCCCCGCCATGAACATCCTGATCAAGCTCATGACCATCGTCTCCCTCGTGCTCGCGCCCTGGTTTGCGCGACTGGCGGGCTAGCATGCTCAGACTCGGCATCGTCGGACTGCCCAACGTCGGCAAGTCCACCCTGTTCAACGCGCTCACCTCCGCGGGCGCGCTCGTGGCCAACTATCCCTTTGCCACGATCGAGCCCAATACCGGCGTGGTCACGGTGCCGGACCCCCGGCTCGAGGCGCTGGCGAAGATCATCAATCCGCAGCGGGTGCTCCCGGCCACCGTGGAGTTCGTGGACATCGCCGGGCTGGTCAAGGGCGCCAGCCAGGGCGAGGGCCTCGGCAACCAGTTCCTCGCCAACATCCGCGAGGTGGACGCCGTGGTGCACGTGATCCGCTGCTTCGCGGACGACGACGTGCAGCACGTGATGGGCCCGGTCGATCCGGCGCGCGACCGCGAGGTGATCAACATCGAGCTGCAGCTCGCCGACCTGGCGTCGGTGGAGAAGCGGCTCGACAAGGCCGCCCGCGCCGCCAAGTCCGGCGACGCCCAGGCCAAGCTGGAGACCCGGCTCCTCACCGCCCTCAAGGAGGCGCTCGCCGACGGGCGGCCCGCCCGCGCCGTCGTGCCCACGGAGGAGGAGCGACCCACCTACCGGGCCTTCAACCTGCTGACCAGCAAGCCGGTGCTGTACGCGGCCAACGTGCTCGAATCCGAGCTCGCGACCGGCAACGCGCACGTCGAGTCGCTCAAGGCGGCCATCGCCAGGGACGGGGAGGAAGCCGACCTGGTGATCTTCTCCGGGAAGGTCGAGGCCGAGCTGGCCGAGCTGCCGCCGGAGGACCGGGGGGAGTTCCTCGCCTCGCTCGGCGCGACCGAATCGGGGCTCGACCGCCTGGCCCACGCGGCCTATCACCTGCTCGGCCTCCAGAGCTACTTCACCGCCGGCGAGAAGGAAGTCCGCGCGTGGACCATCCACCGGGGCGACAAGGCACCGGCCGCCGCGGGGGTGATCCACACCGATTTCGAGAAGGGGTTCATCCGCGCGGAGACCGTGAGCTACGCGGACTTCGTGCGGGTGGGCGGCTGTAACCCGGCGCGGGACCTGGGACTGGCCCGCGCGGAGGGCCGGGAGTACGTGGTCCAGGACGGCGACGTGATGCTGTTCCGGTTCAACACCTGACTCCTCGACGGCTCCGCGACCCCGCGGAGCCGTC
>JBGAPX010000076.1:0-18475 GCA_044221045.1 Gemmatimonadales bacterium | reverse complement strand
TCTGCTCGGGATCGAGCCCCACCTCGAGCAGCGCGGCGGCGGTGCGCAGCGTCTCGGGCCGGGTGTTGCTGAAGCGGAACCCGCCGGTGTCGGTGAGGATCGCCACGTAGAGCGCCCGCGCCGCCGCGGGGGTGAGTGGCCAGCCGTTGGCCTGCGCCAGCTGGAAGATGAGCTCGCCGGTGGCGGAGGCCTCCGGGTCCACGTAGCGCGGGCCGTCGGGCAGGTGCCCCTGGCTCACGTGGTGGTCCACGCACGCCACCGGGACCCCGCGCTCGAGCACGGTCTGGCTCAGCATGCCGAGCCGACCCACGTCGGAGATGTCGAGCACCAGGATCAGGTCGGCGCGGCGCAGCTCCTTGACCGCCTCGTGGCTGCGGTCCACGCCCGGCAGGTCGCGGAACAGGAAGTGGTACCGCTCGGGCGTGGGGGACGGGTTGGTCACCACCGCGGTGATGCCGCGCGCCTGCAGCAGGTGGACCAGCCCGGTTTCGCTGCCGAGGCCGTCGCCGTCGGGATTCACGTGGGTGGTGATGCAGATCCGACGGCCCGGCTGCAGGATCTCGGCGAAGCGGCGGGCGTCGGCAAGGCGATCGGCGGACAGGACGGGCGGCATGGGGCGGGAAACTACAGCGGGGCTCCGGCAGGGCCAAGGGCCGCCGGGAGCGCCAAGGCATGCCTTGGCGCCCCGGGGCCACGGGGTCAGGCCTTGTTGAGCTTGGAGTGGTGCTTGCCGTACAGGAAGTAGATCGTCAGCCCGATCGCCATCCAGACCGCGAGCCGGATCCAGGTGTCCGCGGGGAGGCCGTACATCATGTAGCCGCAGATCAGGATGCCCATGATCGGCACGAACGGCACCAGCGGGGTGCGGAAGGGCCGGGGGAGGTCCGGCTGCACCCGCCGCAGCACGATGATGCCGCCGCAGACGATGACGAACGCCAGCAGGGTGCCGATGGACACCAGCTCGCCCAGCAGCCCGATCGGGAAGATGCCGGCGATGAGCGCCGCCACCACGCCGGTGATGATGGTCGAGATGTAGGGCGTCTTGAAGCTCGGGTGGACCTTGCCGAAGACCGGCGGCAGCAGGCCGTCGCGCGCCATGCTGTAGAAGATGCGCGGCTGGCCCATGAGCATCACCAGGACCACCGAGGCGAGGCCGGCGATGGCGCCGATGTTCACCAGGAAGCCGAGCCACTTGAGCGACGGGCCGGCCTTCTCGATGGCCACGAACACCGGGTGCGGCACGTTGAGCTCGGTGTAGTGCGCGATGCCGGTCATCACCAGGGCCATCGCGATGTAGAGCACGGTGCAGATGGCCAGCGACCCCAGGATGCCGACGGGCAGGTCCCGCTGCGGGTTCTTGGCCTCCTGCGCCGCCGTCGAGACCGCGTCGAAGCCGATGTAGGCGAAGAAGATGACGCCCGCGCCCCGGACGATGCCGGAGAGCCCGAAGTGGCCCGACTCGCCGGTGTTGGGCGGGATGAACGGCACCCAATTGTCGGTGTTGACGAACTTGATGCCGAAGCCGATCACCAGCAGCACGATCGCGACCTTCACGTACACGATGATGTTGTTGAACCGGGCCGACTCCTTGATGCCCACCACCAGCAGCGAGGTGATCAGGAGGATCAGCACCATCGCCGGCACGTTGAGGATGCCGTTGACCAGGGTGTAGCCCTGCGCCACGCAGTCGGCGACCGGGACGGCGGTGCGGGTCACGGCGTTCACCGCCACGGTGCCGGTGCCCGGGTCGGTGCAGATCTGCGCCGGCACCAGGGTGTGGGTCCCGACGACGCTGTAGGGCGCGCCGGTGAGCGCCGGCGGCAGCTTGATGCCGAGCTCGGCCATGAAGGCGGTGAAGTACCCCGACCAGCCCACCGCCACCGTCGAGGCGGCGAAGAGGTACTCGAGGATCAGGTCCCAGCCGATGATCCACGCCACCAGCTCGCCCAGGGTGGCGTAGCCGTAGGTGTAGGCGCTGCCCGCGATCGGGATCATCGAGGCGAACTCGGCGTAGCACAGCCCGGCGAAGAGGCAGCCGAGGCCGGCCAGCACGAATGACAGCACGATCGCCGGGCCGGCGTACTGTGCGGCGGCCGTGCCGGTCAGGACGAAGATGCCCGCGCCGATGATCGCGCCGATGCCGAGCAGGACCAGGTTCGAGGCGGTGAGGGCCCGCTTGAGCCCACCTTCGCCTTCCTCGGGCATCAGCTCCGAGAGGGACTTGGTGCGGAACAGGGACATGAACGGCTCCCGGGGGAGAGAGACTGTGAGGGAACGACGACCGGCGCTTCAGGGACAGTGGATCCTGCGTGCGACACACGAGGGCCCGGCGCGGCCGCGGGGGCCGCGCCGGCGGGAAGCGTTCCCGGCCCTAGACGTTGTAGTTCGGCGCTTCCCGGGTGATGGTGACGTCGTGCGGGTGCGACTCGCGCAGGCCGGCGCTGGTGATCTGCACCAGCTCCACCTCCTGCCGCAGCTGGTCCACGGTGGCGACGCCGCAGTACCCCATCCCGCTCCGCAGCCCGCCCACCATCTGGAACAGCACGTCACCGACCGGCCCCTTGTAGGGGACGCGCCCCTCGATCCCTTCCGGCACCATCTTGGAGGTGCTGAGCTCCCCCTCCTGGAAGTACCGGTCGGCGGAGCCTTCCTGCATCGCGGCCAGGCTCCCCATGCCGCGGATGGACTTGAACCGGCGCCCCTCGGCCAGGATCGACTCGCCGGGACTCTCGTCGGTCCCCGCCAGCATCGAGCCCATCATCACCGAGCTGGCCCCGGACGCCAGCGCCTTGACCACGTCGCCGGAGTACTTGATCCCGCCATCGGCGATGATCGGGATGTCGCCGCCGCCGCGCACCGCGTCCATGATGGCCGTGACCTGGGGCACGCCCACGCCCGTCACCACCCGCGTGGTGCAGATGCTCCCCGGCCCCACCCCCACCTTCACCGCGTCGACCCCGATCCGCACCAGCTCCCGGGTGCCGGCCTCGGTGGCCACGTTCCCGGCCACCAGCTGCACGTCCGGGAAGGCGTCCCGCAGCAGCTTGACCGTCTGCAGCACGCCGTCGCTGTGCCCGTGCGCCGAGTCGATGATCAGGGCGTCGGCCCCGGCGTCGATGAGGGCGCGGGCCCGGGTCTTCGCCTCGGGCGTCCCGCCCACCGCCGCCGCCACCCGCAGCCGCCCGTGCTGGTCCTTGTTGGCGTCCGGGAACTGCTTGCGCTTGAAGATGTCCTTGACCGTGATCAGGCCCTTGAGCCGCCCGTCGGCGTCGACGACCGGCAGCTTCTCGATCCGGTGCCGGGCCAGGATCCGCTCGGCCTCGTCGAGCCCGGTGCCCACCGGGGCCGTCACCAGCCGTTCCTTGGTCATCACTTCGCGGATCGGCTGCTCGAGGTTTCGCTCGAACTGGAGGTCGCGGTTGGTGATGATCCCGACCAGCATCCCGGCCCCGTCCACGATCGGAACGCCCGAGATCCGGAACCGCGCCATCACCGCCGCCGCTTCCCGCAGCGGGCGATCGGGCGCCAGCGTGATCGGGTCACGGATCATCCCGCTCTCGCTGCGCTTGACCCGGTCCACCTCGGCGGCCTGCTTCTCCACCGACATGTTCTTGTGAATCACCCCGATCCCGCCCGCACGGGCCATCGCGATGGCCATCGCGGCCTCAGTCACGGTGTCCATCGCGGCGGACACCAGCGGGATGTTGAGCGGGATGGCGCGGGTCAGCCGGCTCTGGACGCTGACCTGGCGGGGATGCACGGTGGAGTGGCGCGGGACGAGCAGGACGTCGTCGAAGGTGAGCGCCAGGCCGGGACGGACGACGCTCATGCGCCGGTCACTCGGAATGTGTTCGGGTATTCCATCCTTAAAGTTACGGCGCCCGCGGGAGGGGGCGCAAGGTGACCCGTCAGCCGCGCCGGTCCCGCCGCCACAGGAAGTAAATGGGGACCCCGAGCGCCACGATGAGCAGCCCCGGCCAGGTGTAGAGCGGCTTCTTGAAGAGCAGGATGACCATCAGCGCCGCCACCGCCACCATGTAGAGCGCCGGGCCCACCGGGTAGGCGAACGCCTTGACCGGGCGCGGCAGCTCGGGCCGGGTGGCCCGGAGGCGGAAGAGCGCCAGCACCGTGAAGAAGTAGAACAGCAGCGAGGCGAAGATCACGTAGTCGAGCAGGTTCCCGTAGCTCCCGCTCAGGCACAGCACCATGGCCCAGGCCGCCTGCGTCACCAGCCCGAACACCGGCGTCTTGTACTCGGGATGCAGCGCCCCCGCCCGCGCGAAGAACAGCCCGTCCCGCGCCATGGCGTAGTACACCCGGGGGCCGGCCAGCGTGAGCCCGTTCACGCAACCGAAGGTGGACAGCATGATCGCCACCGCCATGAGCAGCCCGCCGGTGGGGCCGAACATCACCTCCGCCGCCGCCACCCCCACCCGGTCCTGGGCGGCGTACTGGATGCCCCGCGCCGTGGCGTCGGCCCCCGCGGGGTCGCCGCCGAAGGGCAGCAGGTGGAGGTACGCCACGTTGGCCAGCACGTAGATGGTGCACACCAGGGCCGTTCCCACGCCGAGCGCCAGCGGCAGGTTGCGCTTGGGGTCGCGCACCTCGGCGGCGGCGAAGGTCACGTTGTTCCAGGCGTCGGCGGAGAAGAGGCTCCCCACCATCGCGGCGCCGAAGATCGGGACCAGCGCCAGCGACCAGTCTCCCGTGCCCCAGAAGCCCGCGCTGTTGGCGACCCACTCCGCGGAGCCGTGCCGGAGCCCGAGCCCGCAGACGATCAGCACCGCGAACGCTGCCACCTTGGCGACCGCGAAGGCCGTCTGCACCCGGGCGCCGAGCGTCACGCCGAAGACGTTCACGCCGGTCAGCACCGCCACCACGACGAGCGCCACCAGCCGCTGCCACGAGAGCCCGAGCTCGATGGTGCCCCCCGGCATCGGCAGGTGCCCGAGGGAGAGGAAGACGTCCGGCGTCACCCCGGGAAAGAGCACCCCGAGGAACTTGCCGAACGCCACCGCCACCGCGGCGATGGTGCCGGTCTGGATCACGGCGAAGAGCGTCCATCCGAACAGGAACCCCACCAGTGGCGACAGGCCGTCGCGCAGGAAGACGTACTGGCCGCCGGCGGTGGGCATCATCGCCGCGAGCTCGGCGTAGGCCAGGGCGCCCATCACCGTCATCAGGCCGGTGATCCCCCAGATCACCAGCAGGCCGCCCGGGCCCCAGGCATTCACCTGCCGGCCGATGTCGGCCGAGACGATGAAGATGCCGGAGCCGATCATCGTACCCACCACCATGCTGATGGCGGCGAGCGGACCGATCCCGGAGATGAACGAGGGTGACGCGGAGGGGGATGCCGTCGGAGAGGTCACGGGCCGTCAGCCTTGGGGGGAGGGGAAGGAGGTGCCGGGGACGTGGAGGCGACCTTCACGGCTTCGTCGACCACCGCCTGCCCCGCCGCCGCAAGGCCCTTCATCAGCCGGCCGGCGCTGTCCATGACGGACGCCGTCCCGCTGATGGCCTGCACCGGCAGCTTGGCCGCGCGCATGGTGTCCTCGACCGTCTCGGTGATCCGGGCCAGCAGGCCGCTCGGCGCCGCCCGTTCCGCGTACTTGCTCTCCAGGAACTCGACGTAGTCGAGGATCTGGTAGGCCCGCTCGTCGGGCAGCGACTCCAGCCGCCGGAGGATGCGCTGCCGCAGGAGGTCGTTCATGGGGCGCCCCGCCTTCCGTCCTCAGTTGGCCACGCCGGCCGTCACCTGGACCAGGTCGAGCACCGGCGTGGGCAGGTACTTGGTGGCCGCGGCGCGGATGGTGCCCCGGACGGTCAGTTCCTTGAGGGCGGGCACCGCCTCGAAGCGGGCGACCTGGCTGGACGGCACTACGACGTAGACGAAGCCGGGTTCCGGCAGCGGGCCCCGGGTGAGCAGGTAGGTCTGGCCCAGCGGGATCTCGGGGCGCAACTCATCGGCCTTCTGCACCGCCACGAACTGCAGCCGCCACTCCACCACCTGTCCCACGTAGCGCGACGGGTTGGCCCGCACCTCGGCCCCGCTCACCCCGCGCAGCACGCCACTGTCCCCAGTCTGCACCAGGCTGTCGGGGACCCAGACCTCGAGCTGCAGCCGCGACCAGCCGGCCGCGCGGGCGATCACCCGGGCCGGGACGCCGGAGTCCACGGTACCGACCGTCGGGCCGTCCGCGGAGAGCGCCAGCGGCGCCCGCCGGGCCAGCACCCCACGGTCCGGCCCCGCGGGGGCGGCGGCCGCGCTCCCCGGCGCCGGGGGGGCCGTCTGCTCGATCCACGCGCTGCGGCGGACGCGGGTCCAGGTGCCGCGCGTGTCCACCTTCACGAACCCGACCCCGCTCGTGAGCCGCGCGATAACGCTGCCGTCAGGGGTGAGCCGGAGCGACTCGCCGCCCCGGCGGTTGAGCACCAGATCGAAGCCGTCCCGCTTGAAGGGGCCCAGGGCGGCGCTCGGGAGCCAGCCCTCGAAGGCCACCTCGACCGCGGCGCCGGAGGTCCGGCCGGGACGCACCTCGGCGCCGGCCACCAGCGTGCCGAGCACGGCCCCCCGCGGCGCCTTGGTGAAGCGCGCATCGGCGGCCAGCGTGACGGGCGACTGGCCGGCACCGGGGGTGACGACCATGACCAGGGCGGCCACCAGCAAGGCTGGTAGGCGGCACCGACGGGGACTAGATTCTTGCGCGGCTCGCACGCTTTCGATTGTAGAGACGCCGGAGAGTCATGTCAAACACGCGCGGTCCCGTGGCGCTCATCGTGCTGGACGGCTGGGGGTATCGCGAGGCCCGCGAGGGCAACGCGATCGAACTCGCCCGGACCCCGGTGTGGCACGGCCTGTGGCAGAGCCAGCCGCGCACGCTGCTCGAGGCCAGCGGCCTCGCCGTGGGGCTCCCCGAGGGGCAGATGGGGAACTCCGAGGTCGGCCACCTCAACCTGGGCGCCGGCCGGGTGGTGCCCCAGGATCTGGTGCGGATCTCCCAGAGCATCCAGCGCGGTGACTTCTTCCGCCTCGAGCCGCTCGCCCACCTCTGCGCAGTCCTCAAGCACACCGGCGGCACCCTGCACCTGGTCGGCCTGCTCGGGCCCGGCGGGGTGCACGCCATCGACCAGCACCTGCTCGCCTGCCTCGAGCTCGGCGTACGGCACGAGGTGCCCCGCATCGCGGTGCATGGCTTCCTCGACGGCCGCGACACCCTCCCGACCATCGGCGCGCAGGTGGTGCGCCAGCTGACCCAGGACATCGCGCGGATCGCGCCTGGCCGCGCCCGTATCGCCAGCCTGGTGGGCCGCTACTTCGGCATGGACCGCGACCGCCGCTGGGAGCGCACCCGGCTGGCCTACGACGCCATGGTGCGCGGCGTGGGGCTCGCGGCCACCGACCCGGTGGCGGCGGTGGAGGCGGCGCTGGCCCGGGGCGAGACCGACGAGTTCGTCCGGCCGATCGTCCTCACCGAGGGCGGCGCGCCCGTCGGCCCGCTCCGCGACGGCGACGGGGTCTTCTGCTTCAACTACCGCAGCGACCGGATGCGAGGGCGGCGCGCCCGTCGGCCCGCTCCGCGACGGCGACGGGGTCTTCTGCTTCAACTATCGCAGCGACCGGATGCGCCAGATCGTGCGGGCGCTCATGATCCCCGGCTTCGACGGGTTCAACGTGGACGACCGCCCGCGGCTGCGGATGGTCACCATGACGCAGTACGACCGCACCTTCCCGGTGCCCCAGGCGTTCCCGCCCTTCAGCATGGCGAAGATCGTGGCCGAGGTCCTCGCCGACCACGGCCGCACCCAGCTGCGCACCGCCGAGACCGAGAAGTACCCGCACGTCACGTACTTCTTCAACGGCGGGTACGAGCCCCCCTACAAGGGCGAGGAGCGGGCGCTGGTGGCGTCGCAGAAGGTGGCCACCTACGACCTGGCGCCCGAAATGAGCGCGGCCGGGATCACCGACACCCTGGTCACCGCCCTGCGCAAGAAGAGCCACGACTTCCTGCTGTGCAACTTCGCCAACGCCGACATGGTGGGACACACCGGCGTGCTCCCCGCGGTGCTGACGGCGGTGGAGGCGGCGCTGGCCCGGGGCGAGACCGACGAGTTCGTCCGGCCGATCGTCCTCACCGAGGGCGGCGCGCCCGTCGGCCCGCTCCGCGACGGCGACGGGGTCTTCTGCTTCAACTATCGCAGCGACCGGATGGCAACCCGGTGCCGCTGGTCGCGGTCGGGGCCGGGGGGCCGCTCCGCAGCGGCGGCGCACTCTGCGACGTCGGACCCACGGTGCTGCGCCTGCTCGGCATCGAGCCGCCGCCCGAGATGACGGGCCGCGACCTGCGCGGCGCGTAGGGCCGCGCCCCCGGCGCGGCGGGCCTCCGCCCGCTCCCCGTTCCCCTTACTATTCCCTCCATGCCCCGCTCCCTCCGCCTCGCCGTCCTCGCGCTCGCGTGCGCCCTGCCCCTCGCCGCCCAGGTCGGGCATGCCCCCGGCAGCTCGCCGTACCGCGACATCACCAAGGGCAAGTCCCTGACGATCCTCTACGGCGACGTCGGGGGCGACGGCGGCAGGCTCGGCATCGGCCCGCACAACGGCCAGTCATACGGGCTGCGCTTCGACATCCGCATCGGCACCCCGGTCCACTTCACCGTGGCGCTCGCAAAGGCGGAGCTGGAGCGCTTCGTGGTCAGCGCCGACGACAGCGTGGCCACCCGGAAGCGCGGGCCGGTGGACCAGGGCCTCACCATGATCGAGGCCGGGTTCCAGCTCAACGTCACCGGCCGGAAGTCCTGGCACCGGCTCGCGCCCTTCATTGGCGTCACCGGCGGCTACGTGGACGGCGAGGACCTGGCCGCCGGCGCGGTGGAGGATTCGAGCGGCTACCGCTTCGGCAGCAAGCTCTACCTGGCCCCGGCCATCGGGGTGCGGGTGTTCCTGTCCAACAGCCTGCAGCTCCGGCTCGAGGCGCGGCAGCTCTACTGGAAGCTCGACTACCCGCTCTCCTACACCCAGGAACCGGCCGCCGAGCCCTCCACCGACCCGGACAACCCCAACGCCGTGCTTCCGGGCGGCAAGCGGGACCAGTGGTCCGGCGCGCGCGAACTGCGGCTCGGGCTCGGCTTCGCGTTCTAGCGCATGGGGCTCACCCTCACCCGGGTCCTCGGCTTCCGGGCCACGCACCACTACCGGCTGCCAGGGCTCTCGGCGGAGGAGAACCGGGCCCGGTTCGGCGCCCTGACGGAGCCCCACCGCCACGACTACACCTGCGCCGTCACCGTCGGCGGCGCCCCCGACCCCGCCAGCGGCATGCTGCTCGACCTGCCCGTCCTGGACCGGATCCTGGCGGAGGAGGTCAGCGGGCTGGACGGCCGGGACCTCAATGCCGCCATCCCCGCATGCGCCGCGGGCGCCACGCTCCCCACCTGCGAGGCGCTGGCCGCATGGCTCTTTGGCCGGATCGCGCCGCGCCTCCCCGCCGGCGCGCGCCTGCGGCGGGTGCGCGTCGCGGAAGACCCGACCCTCTACGCCGACTGCACCGCGGACGACTGACCCCGGCCGCTGTGCGGCATCCGGGGACCGGCCGCGTCTCCACCCGGACCGTGCCACACCTCCCGCTCGACCAGCAAACACGCGTGGTGCCATGACCGACGCCCGGGCCGCCCTCGGCGCCCTGCTCCGCACGGCGCGAACGATCGCCGTCGTGGGCCTCTCGCCCGATCCCGGCCGCCCGAGCCACGAGGTGGCCGCGTACCTGCAGGAGGCCGGCTACCGGATCCTCCCGGTGCGGCCCGGCGGCGGCACGATCCTGGGCGAGCCGGTGTTCGCCACGCTCGCCGAAGCGGTGGCCGCCGCGGGCCCGCTCGACGTCGTCAACGTCTTCCGCCGCTCTGCGGCGGTCCCCGGCCTGCTGCCGGAGCTGCTCGCGGTCCGCCCCCGCCTGGTGTGGATGCAGGTCGGGGTGTCGGACGTCCCCACCCGGGACGCCCTCGAGGCCGCGGGCATTCCCGTGGTCATGAACCGGTGCCTGATGGTCGACCTCCCTTCGCTCCTGAGCCTGTGATGCGGCGATCGCTCTTCCTCTCCATGGCCCTGCTCCTGGCCGGCGCCGCCGGGCTCGGGGCGCAGGCCACCGCCGACCAGGCCCGGCTCATGTTCACCCTGGGCTTCGGCCAGACCTCAGGCGGCGGCACGCTGTGGAGCGTGGGCCATCAGCCCTTTCTCGTAGGCCCCGGGGTGGCGGATACCCTCGCGGTCTCGCGCAGCTTCGGGCGCAGCCTGGCGGTGACCTTTTCGGGCACCTACTTCCCCAACGACAATCTCGGCTTCAATGTGGAGGCGCAGCTGCTGGGGCTCGCCACCGAGGACCAGTGCAGCCTGGTGGCCACCGTCGGCGACACCCTGGCCCCGGACCTCTGCCGCTCCATCAACGGCAGCAGCCGCAACGCCTCGGCGGTGGGGCTCTCGGCGGGGATGGTGTACCGGGCCTTCAGCCGGCAGCCGCTGCATCCGTTCATCCGGGCCAGCGCCGGCTTCGTGGTGAGCCAGCAGAGCTACCTCCGGACCGCCGGCCGGGTCGGCATCGACAGTGACAGCACCGCGGCCGCGGACCTGACGCTCTACGCCGATGACAGCCCGGGGAGCATCCAGCCGTACTATTCGCTGGGCGGCGGCGTGGTGGCGGTGGTGGGCCGGGGGTACCAGTTCCGGGCCGAGGTGCGGGACAACTGGGTCCGCCTCCCGTCCGTGGCGGGCGCCACCCCGCGGCAGGGGGTCACGCCGCGGTCGGACCAGGTCGGCCGGCACTTCCTCACCTTCCTCATCGGCTTCGACATCGTCCTCGAGCGCAAGCGCGGACGACGTTACTAGACGCGAGGGCTCCCCCATGCGCCGTGCCGGACTGCTGACCCTCGCCCTGCTCTGCCCCTGCGCGGCCCGGCCCGCCGCCGCCCAGCGCCAGGCCGACGAGGCCCGCCTCACCATCGGCGTGGGGCTGCTGCACACCAGCGGTGGAGGCGGGCTCTGGTCCGTGGGGCGGCAGCCGATCCTCGACGGCGCCGGCACCGATACCCTCGGGATCGCGCGCCGCCTCACCAGCGGCCTCGGCTTCTCATTCCACGGCGCGTACTTCCCGAGCACCTACTACGGGCTCGCAGGCGAAGTGCTCGTGACCCGGCTGGGCACCGCCGACGACTGCACCCTCCGCTCCTCGGCCGCGACGCTCTACGCCTCGGACCTCTGCGGCTCGCTGCAGAACAACGAGGCCAGCACCAGCACCGCTTCCCTGTCCGCCGGCATCATCCTCCGTCCGGGACTGCGGGGCACCATCCAGCCGTTCGCCCGGGCTATGGGGGGGATGCTCATCGCGCAGAAGAGCTTCGCGGCCACCGACGGGTTCGTGCGGACGCCGGACAGCGTGGTCGCGGTGGCCGCGGTGTACCGCGACGAGGACGTGACGACGACCTCGCCCTACCTGTCCTTCGGGGTAGGGTTCGCGGCGGGGATCGCCCCCGGCTGGCAGACGCGGGTGGAGGTGCGCGACACCTGGGTCCGGCTCCCGATGATCACCGGCGCCACCAGCCGGCAGGGGGTGCAGCCCATGGTGGGCCGGAAGGGGCACCACCTGCTCAGCTTCGTGGTGAGCGTGGACGTGGTGCTGGAGCGGAAGCGGGGTCGCCGCTACTGATGCAGGGCGCGATCCTCGCCGGCGGGGGCGCCACCCGGTACGGCGGCGAGCCCAAGGGGCTGCTGCGGGTCGGCGGGGTGCGCATCCTCGACCGGCTCATCGCCGCCTTCACCGGGGCGTTCGGGGTGCCGCCGCTGCTGGTGGCCAATGCCCCCGAGGCCGCCGGCTGGGCCCCGGGCCTCCGCGTGGTGCGTGACCTGCGCCCCGGCCAGGGCGCGCTGGGCGGGCTCCACGCCGCGGTGCTGGAGGCCCCGGCGCCGGTGGTCGTGGCCGCGTGGGACATGCCCTTCGTGACGCCCGCCCTCCTCGCCGCGCTCGCGGCCGGCCTGGAGGGCTGGGATGCCTGCCTCCCCGCCAGCGGCGGCCCGCGGGGCCTCGAGCCGCTCTGCGCCGCGTACGGACCCGCCGCCGGCCCCGCCATCACCGCCGCCCTCGACGCCGGCGACCGCCGCGCCATCGGCTTCCATGATCGCCTGAAAGTCGGTATCCTCTCCCCCGGGCAGGTGAGCGGCCTGGGCGATCCAGGCCAGCTGTTCTTCAACGTGAACACGGCCGGGGATCTCGCGGCGGCGGAGCAGCTGTGGCAGGCACACGCATCCTCTCGGTGATCGGCAGGCCGGGCGCGGGCAAGACCACGCTCATCGCGGCGCTCGTCTCGGAGTTCGGGCGCAAGGGCCGCAAGGTGGCGCACGTCATCCCCGAGGCCGCCAGTCGGAATCCCATCGGCGACGCCCTCAGCGCCGGCCTCGGCGCGGACCTGATCCTGGTCGAGGGCGGCGAGCAGGCCCGGCTCCCCAAGATCGAGGTGCACCGGCTCGTGGCGGCGAAGCAGCCGCTGTTCGCCGCGACCGACCCCCACGCGGCCGAGTGGGTGGCCATCGTCACCGATGACGACCGGCTGAACGCCCCCTGCCCCGTGCTCCGCTTCCGCGACACGATGTGGCTCCAGCTCCTGGCGAACCTGGCATGGGAGAAGGCCCTGGTCCCTTGACCGGCCCGCTCGCCCCGCGCGACGCGGCCGGCCGGATCCTCGCCTCGCTCCGCCGCCAGCCCGCCCTGCGGGTCCCGCTCGACGACGCCCTCGGCGCCGTGCTCGCCGAGACGATCGTCAGTCCCCTCGACATCCCCGCCTGGCCCAACTCCGCAATGGACGGCTACGCCGCCCGCAGCGACGACGTGCGGGGCGCCCGCCCGGACGCCCCGCGCCGCCTCACGGTGGGAGAAGTGATCCCCGCCGGCGCCTTTCCCGCGCGCGCCCTCGCCCCCGGCAGCTGTGCCCGGATCTTCACCGGCGCGCCCGTGCCCGAGGGCGCCGACTGCGTGATCCGGCAGGAGGACACCGACCTCGGCGCGGCGACGGTGGCGATCACCAGCGACCGGGACGCCGGGAGCAACATCCGCCGCGCAGGCGAGGACATCCGCCGCGGCGCCACGGTCCTCGAGGCCGGCGCCGAGCTCGGCCCGGCCCAGCTCGGCGTGCTCGCCTCGCTGGCGGTGGCCACGCCCCTCATCTACCGCCGTCCCCGCGTGGCCATCCTGGGCTCGGGCGACGAGATCGTGGACATCGACCAGCCGGACCAGATCCTGAGCGGGCGGAAGGTGGCGAGCAGCAACACCCACACCCTCGCGGCGCTGGTGCGGCAGGCGGGTGGCGAGCCGATCAACCTCGGCATCGCCCGCGACACCCCCGAGAGCCTGCGGGCGCACCTGGCCCGCGTCGCGGAGGCCGACCTGCTGGTGACCAGCGCCGGGATCAGCGTCGGCGACCACGACCATGTCCGCACCGTGCTGCAGGAGCTGGGCACCGAGCTGCGGTTCTGGCGGCTCCGCATGCGGCCCGGTGCCCCGGTGGGCTTCGGGTTGCTGGGGGCGCTGCCGTGGATCGGGCTGCCGGGCAACCCCGTCAGCACCATGGTGACCTTCGAGCTGTTCGTGCGGCCCGCCATCCGCGTCATGGCGGGCCGGGCGCTCCCCTTCCGCCGCACGGTGACGGTGCGGGCGGAGGAGCCGATCTCGGTCGGGCCGCGATTGCAGCACTTCCAGCGGGCCGTGGTCACCTGGACCGGCGCGGATGCGCTGCCCGGCGCGCGCCTCACGGGGCCGCAGGGCTCGGGGATCCTGAGCTCGATGGCGCGGGCCAACGCGCTGCTGATCCTGCCCGAGGGGCAGTTCGAGACTCCCGCCGGCGCCACCCTGCAGGCCATCGTCCTCGACGATCCCGTCCACGTGGCGGACCCGCCGTTCTGAGCTCACCCGCCGACGTCCTCTCCTGCTACGCCGTCGCCGCGCCGGGGCTCGAGCCGCTCACGGCCGCCGAGCTGGCGGCGCTGGGGCTGGCGGGCGGGGACCCGGAACCGGGGGGCGTCAGCTTCACCACCACGCTCACCGGCCTCGCGCGGGCGAACCTCGAGCTCCGCACGGCCAGCCGCATCCTGGTGCGGCTGGGATCGTTCCACGCGCGCGCGCTGGGTGAGCTCGAGCGCAAGCTGGGGCTGCTGCCCTGGGGGACGTGGCTTGCGTCAGGCACCCTGGTGCAGGCACGGGTCAGCTGCCACAAGTCGCGGCTCTATCACCAGAAGGCCATCGCCGAGCGGGTGGTGCGGGCCTCGGGTTGCGCGGCGGCGCCGCCCGCCGGCCCGGACGGCGAGCCCGATCCCGGCACCCAGCTGGTGGTGGTGCGGGTGCTGCGCGACGAGGTGACCGTGAGCCTCGACAGCTCCGGCGCCCTGCTGCACCGCCGGGGCTACCGGCTGGAGACCGCCAAGGCCCCGCTGCGCGAGACGCTGGCCGCCGCGCTGCTGCTGGCGGGCGGCTGGGACCCTGACACCCCGCTGGTGGACCCGATGTGCGGCTCGGGGACCATCGCGATCGAAGCGGCACTGCTGGCGCGACGCATCGCGCCGGGCGCCGGGCGGGGGTTCCGCTTCCGGCACTGGCGCCCGTGGGACGACGCGGCGTGGGCCCCGCTGCTCGCGGCGGCGCGCGCGGCGGAGCGGCCGCGGGCCCCGGCCGAGATCGTCGCGAGCGACCGCGATGCGGGCGCCATGCGCGCCGCGCGAGCCAACGCCGAGCGTGCCGGCGTGGCGGCGGACATCCGCTTCGTCACCCGGGCGGTGAGCGACCTCGAACCCCAGGCCGGGCCCGGCCAGCTGGTGAGCAACCCGCCCTACGGGGTCCGGGTGAGCGAGGGTCGCGAGCTGCGCGACCTCTTTGCCCGGATCGGGCAGCTGTGCCGGGACCGGCTGCCCGCCTTCGGCGTGACGCTCCTGGTCCCGGAGGCTCCGCTCGAGCGGGCGACCGGCCTGTCCTTCCGGGAGCTGTTCCGGACCCAGAACGGCGGCCTGCTGGTGCGGGCGGTGCACGCCGCCGCCCGGTCAGGCGGCTGAACCGGCGCCGGCGGGGCCCCGGGCGGGGGACGGTTGACGCGCCGGGTGCCAGTCCTTAGTGTTACGCCCCTGAAGGGGAGTAGCTTATCCGCCTCGCGGCGGACGCCCTCATCGTCAAGACTGCAGCCCAGGGGCCGGGAGATCCGGCACCCGCTGCACGGTGAAGGCAGGCAGGTGGAGCCTCTGGTCCATCATGCAGAGCGAGACCTTCGCGGCATCGGCGCGCACCCTGTGCGTGCCGTCGGGCCGCGGAGGTCTCGCTGATTTTTTGGAGGGTACGATGAACAACCTGAAGACCGCCGTGCTCATGGCCGGCCTGATCGCCCTGCTGATGGCCGCCGGCCAGGTGCTGGGCGGGACCAACGGCCTGATCCTGGGCTCGATCCTGGGCCTCGGGATGAACTTCGTCATGTATTTCTTCTCGGACCGCATGGTGCTGCGGATGTACGGCGCCCACGTGGTGACCGAGCAGGAGGCGCCGGAGCTCTACCGCGTGGTGGACCGCCTGCGCCAGCGCGCCGGGCTCCCCATGCCGGTGGTGGCGGTGGCGCCGCACGACCAGCCCAACGCCTTCGCCACCGGCCGCAGCCCCGAGAAGGCCGTGGTCGCGGTGACCACCGGGATCCTCCGCGCCATGCCGCAGGAGGAGCTCGAGGGCGTGATCGCGCACGAGCTGGCGCACATCAAGAACCGCGACATGCTCATCAGCACCATCGCCGCGGGCATCGCGGGCATGATCGGTAACCTGCCCTGGCTGCTCATGTTCGCGGGCGGGTCGCGGGACGACGACAACCGCCACCCGCTCGCCGAGCTGGCGCTGGTGATCCTGGCGCCGGTGGCCGCGATGCTGATCCAGTTCGCCATCTCGCGGCAGCGCGAGTTCGAGGCCGACCGGGTGGGGGCCGAGATCCTGGGCCGCCCGCTGCCGCTGGCCCGGGCGCTGACGCGGCTGGACTACCTGGCGCACCAGATCCCCATGCAGGTGGCGCCCGCGGCGGCCCCGCTGGCGCAGGTGAACCCGCTCGCGGCCATGGGCGGCGGCGTGATGCAGCTCTTCAGCACCCACCCGCCCACCGAGGAGCGCGTGGCGCGCCTCGAGGCGATGGCCGCGGGCCGCTGAGTGCCCGTCACCACCCACTCGCCCGAGGTCTGGCTCACGTTCGTGGTGCTGGTCGGCAGCCTCATGGTGCTCGACCTCGGCATCCTCAACCGCAAGTCGCACGTCCTCGGGCAGCGGGAGGCCCTGACCTGGAGCGCCAGCATCGTCGCGCTGGCGCTCCTGTTCGGGGCCTTCCTGTGGTGGGAGGTGGGGTCGAAGACGGCGCTGGAGTACTATGCCGGCTACCTGATCGAGCTCTCGCTCAGCGTCGACAACCTGTTCGTCTTCCTGATGGTGTTCCAGTACTTCGCGGTGCCCCCGGCGCTGCAGCCCCGGGTGCTCAAGTGGGGCATCTTCGGCGCGATGGCCATGCGGGCCGTGATGATCGCCGCCGGCGCGCTGCTGCTGCAGCAGTTCACCTGGATCGTGTACGTCTTCGGCGGCGTGCTGGTGCTCACCGGCCTCAAGATGTTCCGCGGCGGCGAGGAGCGGGTGGAGCCGGAGAAGAATCCGCTGGTGCGGCTGGCCCGGAAGGTGTTCCCCGTGACGCCGGCCTACGACGGGCCGCACTTCTTCATCCGGAACGCCAGCGGCGTCCTCATGGCCACCCCGCTCCTGCTGGTGCTGCTGGTCGTGGAGTGGAGCGACCTCGTCTTCGCCATCGACAGCATCCCGGCGGTCTTCGCGGTGACCCGCGACCCGTTCGTGGTCTACGCCTCCAACCTCTTCGCCATCCTCGGGCTGCGGGCGCTGTTCTTCGTGCTGGCGGGCGCGATGGACACCTTCCGCTTCCTCAAGCCCGGCGTGGCGCTGATCCTGCTCTTCGTCGGCGCCAAGATGATCGCCAGCGCCTGGATCCACCCCTCCACGGTGGTGTCGCTGGCCGTCATCGTGAGCATCCTCGCCGGCGCGATCGGCCTCTCGCTGCTCCGGCCCGGGCAGGTCGACCAGCCGTAGGCCGGGCCCCGGTGGCACTCCCGCCACCGGGGGCCCATCTTTCCCGGGACCGGCACCGCCGGCCCCTCATGCCCGATCTCTTTCGCGACACCACGGTCCTCATCACCGGCGCCAGCCGCGGCATCGGCGCCGCGTTCGCGCGGCAGCTGGCGCCGCAGGGCGCCCGGCTGCTGCTGGTGGCGCGGAGCGCGCGCGACCTCGAGCAGGTCGCCACCGCGGTCCGGGCGGCCGGCGGCTCGGCGGAGGCCTTCCCGGCGGACCTCGCCGACCCCGACACCCCGGCCCGCCTGGCGGAGGCCGTCGCCGCCCGGGGCCACGCCGTCGACCACCTGATCAACAACGCCGGCATCGGGCCGCAGGGCCGCTTCCAGGACCGCCCGGTGGACGAGCAGCTGCCGGTGATCGACGTGAACGTGCGCGCCGTGACGGCCCTGGCCGGCCTCTTCCTGCCGGGCATGCTCGCGCGGCGGCGGGGCGGGATCCTCAACGTGGCCAGCACCGCCGCCTGGCAGGGCCTTACCTGGCTGCCGGTCTATTCCGCCACCAAGGCCTATGTCATCACCTGGAGCGAGGCCACGTGGGCCGGCCTCCGCGGCACCGGGGTGCGCTGCTGCTGCGTCTCGCCGGGCCCGGTGGACACCCCCTTCTTCGACGCCAACGGCCTCACCGGCCGCCCGCCGCGCTGGCTGATGCAGTCGGCCGAGGCGGTGGCGGCCCGCGGGCTCCGCGCCTACGCCCGCGACGACTGCCACGTGCTGCCCTACCTCCCCTTCCGGCTCGCGGCGTGGAGCACCCGGCTGGTGCCGCGGGCGCTGGCCGCGCGGCTCGGCGCCCACTACGGCAAGCCGCCGGGCTGACCACCCTCACCCCCTCGGACCCTGAGCCTCCTCGACCGGCTGGGCCTGCACCGCCGCGAGCGGGGCTCGCGACCCCGCAACGTCCTGGCGGTCGACCGAGCGATCATGGGGGACATCAGGCGCAGGCAGTGGTGAGGACCTCAGTTCCCGGAGCTATTCGTGGCGCAGTGAGGCCATCGGCGGATTGGAGGATGCACGAAGCGCCGGCCAGAGGCACGCAAGCAATGTGGCGGTTCCAAGGAAAGCCACAGCCGTGGCGAACACGGCGAGATCTCGAGCCCGCACCTCGAACAGCAACGGGTCGAGGAGTGGACCGCCGGCGTACGCGAGGGCGAGGCCGATTCCCGCCCCGCAGAAGACGGGGACCATGGAGATGCGTAGCACCAGGCCCACGATGTCCGATCGAGTCGCACCCAGGGCCTGCCGTATGGCGAATTCTGGCAGGCGCTCCTGGACCACCCAAGTGACGAGACTGTAGACTCCCATC
>JBGAPX010000075.1:0-18297 GCA_044221045.1 Gemmatimonadales bacterium | reverse complement strand
ATCTGCATGCGGCGCCGCAGTGCCCGCAGTGCTTCGCCGCCGAGGGCCAGCACGTCGGTGCCATCGAACCGCACCGTTCCGCCGTCCGGCTCCTCCAGCCGCAGGAGCGTCCGCGCCAGGGTCGACTTGCCCGAACCGCTTTCCCCCACCAGGGCCAGCGTCTCCCCTCGCGCCAGTTCCAGTGAGACGCCATCCACGGCGCGGACCGCAGGCCCGGGTCGGAGCCAGCCCCCGGTCGGGTAGTGGCGCTGCAGGTCCCGCACGACCAGGAGCGGCTCGGTCACGGCGCCGCCCCGGCGGTCGTCCCCGCCAGCCAGCAGGCACAGGTCCGCGCGTCCCCGACGGGCACCACCGGCGGCTCCGCGCTGCAGCGCGCCTCCGCGACCGGGCAGCGCGGCCGGAAGCGGCAGCCGACCGGCCATTGCGATGGGTCGGGAACATTGCCGGGGATGGCCACCAGCGGCCGCCGCGGCCCGCGCAGCGAGGGCAGCGAGTCCAGGAGGCCCCGGGTATAGGGATGCGAGGGTGCGCCGAAGACGGCCGCCGTCGGGCCGCTCTCCACCAGGCGGCCGGCGTACATCACCAGCACCCGGTCGGCCCGTCCCGCCACCGCGCCAAGGTCGTGGGTAATGAGCAGCACCGACAGGCGGCGGCCGACCCGCAGCCGGTCCAGGAGTTCCAGGATCTGTGCCTGTACCGTGGTGTCGAGTGCCGAGGTCGGCTCGTCGGCCACCAGCAGTTCCGGTTCCGCGGCGAGGGCGATCGCGATCAGGGCGCGCTGCCGCATGCCACCGCTCAGCTCGTGCGGGTACTGGCGTGCCCGCAGGGCCGGCTCGGCCAGGCCCACCTCGCCGAGCAGCGCCACCGCCCGCTCGGCAGCCTCAGCGGCCGACGCCGGCAGATGGGCGCGGATCGTCTCCGCCACCTGGTCGCCGATGGTGAGCACCGGGTTGAGGCTCGTCATCGGGTCCTGGAACACCATCCCGATGCGGCGGCCGCGGACCCGGCGCAGTGACTCCCCGGTGAGCGCCAGGAGATCGGTGTCGCCGAGCCGGGCGGCGCTCCCCGCCTCGATGCGGGCGGTGGGCGGCAGCAGCTGCAGCAGCGCCAGGCTGGTCAGGCTCTTGCCGGAACCGGACTCACCGACCAGCGCCACGGTCTCGCCCTGGCCGACGGTGAACGACACCCCGTCCACTGGCTGCACCCGTCCGGCAGCGTGGGGGAAGCTGACCCGCAGGTCGCGCACCTCGAGCAGAGGGGTCATGCGGAGGCCTCGCCGGCCGGGTCCTGCAGCGCCTCTCCCACGAGGTTCACCGCGAGCACCGTCAGGACGATCGCGATCCCCGGCGCGAGGCTGACCCATGGGGCGTTCACCAGGTCGGAGCGCGCCGCGAAGATCATCCCGCCCCACGACGGGGTGGGGGGCTGCACCCCGAGGCCGAGGAACGAGAGGCCGGCCTCGAGGAGGATCACGTCGCCGACGGCCAGCGTGGTGGCCGCGGCGAGCGGTCCGAGCACGTTGGGCAGCAGGTGCCGGAACACCACCCGCCGCGGGCCGGCTCCCAGGGCCCGCGCCCCGCGGACGAAGTCCAGCGTGCGCAGCCGCAGCACCTCCGCGCGCACCAGGCGGCTGGTCCCGAACCACCCCGTGGCGCCGATGGCCAGGATCAGCACGCCCAGGGGGATCCGCTGCATGACGCCGACGATGATGAGCAGGAGAAAGAGCCGCGGGACTGCCAGGGCGGCATCGACCAGACGCATGAGCACCTGGTCCACCCAGCCACCGGCGTAGCCGGCCGTGAGTCCCACCAGGGTTCCGAGGCTGACCGAGAGCAGCACGGCCCCGGCGGCGACGCCCAGCGACACCCGGCCCCCGGCCACCACCCGCGCCAGGACGTCCCGGCTCAGGTCGTCGGTGCCGAGCAGGTGTGCCGCCCCGGGCGGAAGCAGCCGGCCATGCTCGGGGTCGGGCTGGAGGTAGGGAGCGGGCAGGAACGGCGGGGCCAGAAGCACCAGCAGGATCAGGGCACCGAGCAGGAGCAACCCGGCCCTTCCGCCGGCGTGGCGCCAGAGGCTGGCGGGCGTCATGTGGCGCGGAGCCTGGGATCGAGCCAGCGCTGCAGCACGTCGGCCAGGAGGTTGCCGCCGATGATCGTCGCCGACACCAGGATGGTCGCGCCCATGAGCACGGGATAGTCCCGGGTGCCGATGGCGTCGGCCACGAGGCTGCCCAGCCCGGGCCACGTGAAGATCTGCTCCACGAACACCGAGCCGGCCACCAGGAGCGGCAGCCACAGCCCGAAGAGCGCGAGCATGGGACCGAGGGCGTTGCGCCAGGCGTGGCGCCAGCGCACGGCCCGTTCCGGGAGGCCCTTGGCGCGCGCGGTGCGCACGGCATCGAGCCGGAGCGCCTCGACCATGGCCGCCCGCTGGAACCGCACCGTGGCCCCGATGGTCCCCGCCGAGAGGGTCGCGACCGGGAGCGCCAGGTGCCAGAGCAGGTCGCGCAGGCGGGTGAGGGCGCCGGCGTCGGCGGGCAGCCCGATGGCATGCATGAAGCCGACGGGGAACCAGCGCAGCTCGATGCCCAGGCCCCAGGCCAGCACGATGCCGAGGAGGAACGACGGGGTGGCGTACGCGGTGAGCGTGAGCGCCGAGGCGACGTGGTCGGCCGCGCTGCCGCGGCGGGCCGCCTGCCACACGCCGAGCCACACGCCGAGGGTGAAGTTGAGCAGGAGCGCCGTCCCCCCGAGCAGGAGCGTGGCCGGGAGCCGCTCCGCGAGCAGGGCGACCACGGGCCGGCCACCATGCTCGATCGAGCCGCCCAGGTCGCCCCGCAGCGCGCCCCCGAGAAACGCCGCGTACTGGCGATGGAGCGGCTGGTCGAGGCCGAAGCGGGCTCGCAGGGCGGCGGTGGCCTCGGGCGGCAGGGGCCGGTCCTCGTTGAGCCGGGCCAGCGGGTCGCCCGGGGTGAGGCGCATGAGGAAGAACACGAGCGTGATGGCGAGCAGCAGGGTGACCGCCGCCCCGAGGAGGCGGCGGAGCAGCCACCGGCTCACCGGCCGTCGCGCTCCAGCGCGAGCTCGGGCCGCAGGCTCCAGCGCCAGGCGTCCGCCCAGGTGGATTCGGCGCGCAGGCGGACCCGCGTGAACCGGCGGTGCACCACGATCCCGGCCACCGGCGCCGCCAGGAAGATGACCGGCTGGTCGGCGGCGATGAGCCGCACCGCTTCATTATAGTAGCGGCCGGCGTTGCGAAGGCTCAGCTGGCCGCGGCCCAGCAGGGAGTCCACCCGCGGATTGCAGTAGTGGTTCACGTTTGAGCCGCCCTTGGCCCCGCAGGTCCAGCTCTGGGTGAGCCCCGAGGGCGTCGGGTCCTGATTCACCCCGTGCATCGACACGTCGAAGTCGCCGGCGGCGAAACGCGCGCTGTACACCGTGCGCTCGACCTGCTCCACCTCGGCGCGGATGCCCAGACGGCGCCACGACTCCTGCATCTCCGCGGCCATCCGGACGCGGCTCGCGGCAATCGACGGCACCATCACGCGGAAGGCGAGCGCCCGGCCGTCGCGGTCCAGGACGCCATCGCCATCGTGGTCGAGCCAGCCGGCCGCGGCCAGCATCCGCCGGGCGGCCGCGGTGTCGAAAGGTGGCGGCGGGGGGGCATCAATCCCGCGCCCGACCAGGGCGGAGAGCGGGCCCGACGGCGCATGGGTGAACGGGCCGTACGCCGTGCGGCTCATCGATTCCCGGTTCACCGCCAGCACGAGCGCCCGGCGCACCGCCACGTCGGCGAGCACCGGGTGCGGCCGCGAGGTGTCGGCGGGATCGCGCAGGTTCAGGCTGGCGAAGTTGAGCCCGAGCCCCGGGAGCGGGTAGAGCTGGAAGTCGGGCGCGGCCTCGAGGCGGGCCGGGTTGGGGAGGGCGTAGATGTTGTCCATCGCATCGGCCTCCCCCGAGAGCAGCAGGTTGACCCGCGCCTCGGGGGACCCGGTGACCAGGAAGATCAGCCGCCCGATCCCCGGCCGGCCGAGGAAGAAGCGCGGGTTGGCCTCGAGGGTGAGCTGCTGGCCCGGGACCCGCTCCGCCAGGCGGTATGGCCCATTACCCACCGGGCGCTGCACGAAGGGGCTGGTCGCCACCGAGTCCGGGGGCAGGGCCGCCAGCAGGTGGGCCGGCAGCGGCGGCGCGTGGAACACCGCGTCGTAGAGCTGCTCGCTGTAGGGCTCGTTGAAGCGGAAGACCACCACACGATCCGATTCCGCGGTGACGCTCGCGATGCGGCGGAGGAGGCCGGCCGTCACGCCGCCGAGCCGCGGCTCACGGGCCCGGTTCACCGCGAAGGCCACGTCGCGCGCGGTGACCGGCACGCCGTCATCCCAGCGGGCCCGCGGGTCGAGCTCGAAGGCCAGGGTCAGCGGGTCACGCCGCTTCCAGCTCCGCGCCAGCGCAGGTTCCCACGCGCGCTCGTCCGTCAGCCGATAGGACAGGTCCGGGTTGGCGAGGTGGAGGAAGAGCAGGTCGGAGACGTCGCGGTTCACCTGCTCCCCGCGCCACAGCGTGGGCACCGGGGAAGTCGCCTCACTGGCGCCGGCGATCACCAGCGTGCCGCGGATCGGCGGGCCCTGCGCGGGGAGCGCGGCGGCGCCCGCCAGCAGGGCGGCGAGCAGGGAAGGGATGCGGGTGGGATTCACGCCTAGGATAGTAGCCCGGGCCTCCGCACCCGCGCTACCGGCACGGCCCCTCAGCGGCGCCAGGTCCACGCTGGATCGCGGAATCGCGCCGCGTGATCGGCGGCCACGGCATCCAGTGCCGGGCCGCCCGTCACCCCGGTCCAGTGGCCCGGCCAGCGCTGGAACTCCTCCGCGACCGTGCCCGCCACCTCCTCGAACCCCACCGGCCCGCCCCGCGCCGCCGCCAGCGTGATCTCCCCCCCCGGCGGCACGACGCCACGGGTGAACTCGGCCACGCGCGCCTGGTCGTCCTCGAGCAGCAGGCTGCCATGCTGCAGCAGCGCGTCGCCCTGCCGCAGCTGCGCGCTGCCGGCCAGCTTGCGGCCCCCACTGAGGACCTCCCCGCCGGCCGGGCTCGCGAAGCACGCGCCCGCGCCCGGGTCCACCGGCCGCCCGGTGGGCGCCAGCGTCGCGGCCACTCCCAGCCGCCCGACAGCCCGTGCCAGCACCTGGTGGATGGCGCGGTACGCGTCGGCCAGCGTGCCCAGTGCCGCGACCGGCGCGGCCACGCTGTAGGTCAGCTCCCGGGCGTGCCACACGGCGCGGCCGCCGGTGGGGCGCCGCACCACGTCGAGTCCGGCGGCCTCGAGGCGGGTGCGATCGTAGCGCCGGAGCGCCGGCTCGTGGCGCCCGAACGAGAGGCACCAGGGCGCCCAGCGGTAGCAGCGCACGAAGCCCTCGCCTGTCCGCCCCGCGCGATCGAGGAGCGCCTGGTCGAGGGCCATGTGCCACCAGCCGGGATGTCCGGCGGGATCGGTGATCAGGGTCCAGCGCATGACGATTGGGCGATTGGGCGATTCGGCGATCGGCCAATGCGGCGAGCCGCCGAGCCGCCGAGCCGCCGCCTACGACCCGTACTCCGCCATCGGCGGGCAGGTGCAGACCAGGTGGCGGTCGCCGTAGGCGCCGTCGACGCGGCCCACGGTGGGCCAGCTCTTGTGCTCCCGGAGGCCCGGCATGGGGAAGGCGGCCTGTTCCCGGGAGTAGGGCCGGTCCCAGGCGTCGCCGATCACCTGCACCAGGGTGTGCGGCGCGTTGGTGAGCACGTTGTTGTCCCGCGGGACCTTGCCCTCCTCGACCTCGCGGATCTCCTGCCGGATGCTGATCATCGCGTCGATGAAGCGATCCAGCTCCTCCCGGGGCTCGCTCTCGGTTGGCTCGATCATGAGGGTGCCCGGCACCGGGAACGAGACCGTCGGCGGATGGAAGCCGTAGTCGATGATCCGCTTGGCGATGTCCTCGACCTCGATCCCGGCCGACTGCTTGAACGGCCGCATGTCGAGGATGCACTCGTGCGCCACCAGCCCGCCGGCCCCGCTGTAGAGGACCGGGAAGTGCGGCGACAGCCGGTGGGCGATGTAGTTGGCGTTGAGGATGGCCACCTTGGTGGCCTCGGCCAGCCCGTCGCTGCCCATGAGGGCGATGTAGGCGTAGCTGATCGGCAGCACCGCCGGGCTGCCCCACGGCGCGGCCGAAATGGTGCCGCAGCTCTGCGGAATGCCCAGCGGCACCACCGGGTGGTCGGGCAGGTGCGGGGCCAGGTGCTTGGCCACGCAGATCGGGCCCATGCCCGGGCCGCCGCCGCCGTGCGGGATGCAGAACGTCTTGTGCAGGTTCAGGTGGCAGACGTCGGCGCCGAAGTCACCGGGGCGGCAGAGGCCCACCTGGGCGTTCATGTTGGCCCCGTCCATGTAGACCTGCCCGCCGTGCTGGTGCACGATGCTGCAGATCTCCCGGATGGTGGGCTCGAACACGCCGTGGGTGGACGGGTAGGTCACCATCAGGCAGGCCAGGGTGGCGGCGTGCTGCGCCGCCTTGGCCCGCAGGTCGGCCAGGTCGACGTTGCCCTGGGGATCGGTGGCCACCGGCACCACGGTGAGGCCGGCCATCACCGCGCTCGCCGGGTTGGTGCCGTGGGCGGACATCGGGATCAGGCAGGTGCGCCGGTGCCCCTCGCCGCGGCACTCGTGGTACTTCCGGATCACCAGCAGTCCGGCGAACTCCCCCTGGCTGCCGGCGTTGGGCTGCAGCGACACCCGGTCGAACCCGGTGATCTCCGCCAGCGACGCCTCGAGCTGGCTGAACAGCTGCAGGTAGCCCTGCACCTGGGAGGCCGGCTGGAACGGGTGCAGGCGGTTGAACTCGCGCCACGAGACCGGCATCATCTCGGTGGTGGCGTTGAGCTTCATGGTGCAGGAGCCGAGCGGGATCATCGCCGAGGTGAGCGAGAGGTCCTTGGCCTCCAGCCGCTTGATGTACCGCAGCATCTCGGTCTCGCTGTGGCAGCGGTGGAACACCCGGTGCGTCAGGAACGGCGATTGGCGGCGGAGCGCGTCGGGGATGCCCGGGCGCACGTGGCTCGCGGTGTCGCCCAGCATGCTGGGCAGGGCCACGTCGAGCGAGAAGATCGAGATCAGGTCGGAGAGGTCGGCCACCGAGACGCTCTCGTCCAGGGCCACCGTGATGTGGTGGCTGTCGAGCACCCGCAGGTTGATCCGGCGCGAGCGCGCGGCGTCGAGGATCCGGGGCAGGTTGGCGGGCCGGACTTCCACACAGACGGTGTCGAAGAAGTGGTTGTGCACCACGTGGTAGCGCAGCTGCCGCAACGCCGCCGCCAGCATCGTGGCCTGGGTGTGCACCCGCTCGGCGATGCGCTTGAGCCCCTCGGGGCCGTGGTAGACGGCGTACATGCTGGCCATCACCGCCAGCAGCACCTGCGCGGTGCACACGTTGCTGGTGGCCTTGTCGCGGCGGATGTGCTGCTCGCGGGTCTGCAGCGCCATGCGCAGCGCCAGGCGGCCGCTCGAGTCCTTCGAGACCCCGATGATCCGGCCCGGCATGTGGCGCTTGTACTCGTCCTTGACCGCGAAGAACGCCGCGTGCGGGCCGCCGAAGCCCATCGGCACGCCGAAGCGCTGGCTGTTGCCCACCGCGATGTCGGCGCCCCACTCCCCGGGCGGCGCCAGCAGGGTCAGCGCCAGCAGGTCGGTGGCCACCGTCACCAGCGCGCCGGACTGGTGCGCCCGGGCGCAGACCGCGGCGTACTCGTGCACGCCGCCGTCGGTGGCCGGGTACTGCACCAGGCAGCCGATGACGTCGCCGCCGAACTGGAAGTCCTCCGCGCGGCCGCGCTGTACCGTGATCCCGCGGGCCCAGGCCCGCGTCTCGACCACGGCGATGGTCTGCGGATGGCAGCGGTCGTCCACCAGGTAGACCGGGGTGCCGTTCACCTTCTTCACCGCCAGGGTCATGGCCATGGCCTCGGCCGCCGCGGTGCCCTCGTCCAGCAGCGAGGCGTTGGCGACCGGCAGGCCGGTGAGGTCGGAGACCATGGTCTGGAAGTTGAGCAGCGCCTCCAGCCGTCCCTGCGCGATCTCCGCCTGGTACGGCGTGTAGGCGGTGTACCAGCCCGGGTTCTCCAGGATGTTCCGCTGGATCACCTGCGGGGTGAAGGTCCCGTAGTACCCCATGCCGATGTAGTTCCGGCACAGCCGGTTCTGCCCGGCGATGCCGCGCAGCGCCACCAGCGCCTCCCGCTCGCTGCGGTTGGGCGGCAGGTCGAGCGCGTCCCGCAGCCGGATGTCGCCGGGGACCACCGCGTCGATGAACTGGTCGAGAGTCTCGAAGCCGATGAGCCGGGCCATCTCCCGGATGTCCTCAGGCCGGGGGCCGAGGTGCCGGTGCACGAACCGGTCGGTGCGGAGCAGGGTATAGGAGGCGTGGTTCTGGCTGGTGGCGTCAGGCATGCGCGGGGTGGGCTCGTCTGCGTGTCAGGAGATGGGGCGCGGGCCAGTGGCCACGCCCGGGAACGATCTCGCTGCCGACGGCTCACCGACCATCCGGCACTGTCGGGAGCGCGCCCGCGCTCCCCCTGCGGCGCGGCGCCCCCGGGACACTGCCCGTGAGGCGCCGCGGGGGGCGGGCGTCAGCCCGCGATCTTGGCCGTGTAGTCGGCGGCGCTGAGCAGCGTGCCCAGCTCGGCGGGATCGGCCAGGGTCAGCCGCACCATCCAGCCGGCGCCGTACGGGTCCCGGTTCACCGTCCCCGGGTCGCCGTCGAGCCCGGTGTTGGCCTCCGTCACCGTCCCCGACACCGGGCAGAAGAGCTCGGAGACCGCCTTCACCGCCTCGACCGTGCCGAAGACGCCCATCCGGCTGAAGCTGGCGCCCGCCTTGGGGAGGTCCAGGAAGACGATGTCGCCGAGCTCGCCCTGGGCGAAGTCGGTGATCCCGATCTCCACCACCTTGGGGTCCTTGGTTTTCCGCACCCACTCGTGCTCGGGGGTGTAGAGGAGGTCGGCGGGAACGTTGGCCACGGGAAGCTCCGGATGGGTTGCGTGCGGCAACGATAGACGCCGCCCGATGTCATATCTAGTCGGGACCGGCCCGCGGCCGGCGACTGCATATCCATTCATGCGCCGGCGGCGCGGGCCCGGAGCGTGTCCCATGCGGCGCGGGTGCGCGCCTCGAGGGTGGCGCGGTCGGCATCGTTCTCGATCAGCAGCACCCCGTCCCCCCGCGGGCCGCGCCAGGCCCGCTTCTGCGCTGCCGGCAGCTGCGCCGCCACCAGGGCCCGGGCTTCCGCCGCGGACAGTCCCGGCCGGGCGGCGAGACGCGCCAGCCGCACGGCCTCCGGCGCATCCACCAGGAGCACGGCGTCGAACGCGGCGGGATCCAGTGCCTCGAAGAGGAGCGGGATGTCGCTCACTACCACGGACACCCCGCGCGCCGCGGCCTCGCGGACCAGCACCTCGCGCCGCGCCGCCACCGCCGGGTGCACGATGCCCTCGAGCACCCGCCGTCGTGCCGGGTCGGCCAGGACGAGGGCGCGGAGCCGGGCGCGGTCGAGGGCCCCCGCCGGGGTCAGGACGTCAGGGCCGAAGGCCGCGGCGATCGCCGCGAGGGTCGGGGTGCCGGGGGCCTGGGCCTCCCGCGCCAGCTGGTCGGCGTCGATGACCGTGGCCCCCCAGCCGGCGAGCAACGCGGCCACCGTGGACTTCCCCGCGGCGATGTTGCCGGTCAGCGCGACGTGGAACATGGGCGAGGCGGAGTCGAGGGTGAACCGAGGGGGTGAGGGCGTTCGCGCCGCGAAGCACCTTCTGCCGAGCCGCCGAGCCGCCGAGCCGCCTAGAGCAGCGCGGTCTGGTCCTCGTCCTTGCGGGGCACCCGGTGGCAGTGCCGGCAGCGGGCCTCGTAGGACTCGCGGCCGCCCACCAGGATCGTGGGCGAGTCGTACCGCGCCGGCTTGCCGTCCACCAGCCGCTGGTTGCGGGTGGCGAGGTCGCCGCAGATGACGCAGATGGCCTGCAGCTTGTCCACGGTCTCGGCAATGGCGAGCAGGTTGCCCATCGCGCCGAAGGGCTCGCCGCGGAAGTCGGTGTCGGTGCCGGCCAGGATCACCCGCACGCCGCGCGCCGCCAGGGCGCTCGCCACCGTCACGATCTCCGGGTCGAGGAACTGCGCCTCGTCGATCCCCACCAGTTCGGTGTCGGGCCGCACCAGGCGGAAGATCTCCGCGGCCGCGTCCACGGGCGTGGCCTCGAGCTCGCGGCCGTCGTGCGTGGAGACCGTGTACAGCCCGGCGTAGCGCGCGTCGAGGTGCGACTTGAACACCTGGACCCGGCGGCGCGCGATGATGCCCCGGCGGATCCGGCGGATGAGCTCCTCGCTCTTGCCGCTGAACATGACGCCGGTGATGACCTCGATCCAGCCGGGTCGCGAGCCGTGGTACATCCGGCCAGCCTCGGGGGTGGGAGTGGGAGCGCTGAGGATACGGCGGGCGGCGAGCGGGGTCAAGCGAGCGTGATGGCGCGGCTTGCGGCGCGTCGGAACGGGGCGCTATTATGCCCGCCCTCTTCCTGCCACCCATTGACGCCGCAGGAGCGCCTCGTGACCAGACAGCAGCTCGCGCGGGCCCTCGCCACCACCCTGGGTCGCTCCAAGGCCGACGCGGTGCGCATCGTCGAGGCCATCTTCGGCGCCGAGGGGCTCATCGCCGCGGAGCTCCGCCGGGGCCGCAAGGTGCAGATCACCGGGTTCGGCAGCTTCGAGACCCGCAAGCGGGCGGCGCGCACGGCCCGCAATCCGCGGACCGGGCGCGCCATGACCATCAAGGCTTCCGTGGTGCCGGTTTTCCGCGCCGGATCGGCTTTGAAGGACCGCGTGAATCGCCGCTAGGCGCCGGCCGGCCCTGGTCCACCTTGGCCACCACCTGCCGCCGCCGGATCGTCTTGCCCGAGATGGCGCGGGCGATCCCCTCCGCGTCGGCGGCCGGCACTTCCACCAGGCAGAACAGCTCCCGCACCTCGATCCGGCCGATCTTGTCGGCCTGCACCCCGGCGTCCCGCGCCAGCGCGGCCACCACGTCGCCCGGGCCGGCGCCGTCCTTCTTGCCCACCCCGATCCACACCTGGGCCTTGCCGCCCGCGGCCGCCGCCCCGCCGCCCGCCGGTGCCCCGGCCTCCGCGGTTACCGGCAGGGCCCGCAGCTGCCGCGCGAGCGCGGCGGCCACCAGCGCCGGGTCGTGCCGCTCGAACAGCGGCGCCAGGGCCAGCAGCTCGCCTTCGAGGTCGCCCCGGGCGATCTCCGCCTCCGTGGCCTCGCGTCGCCGCGCCGCCGCCTCCCGGGCCTGGTCGGCGGGGCCGGCGAACCGCACCCGCGTGGCCTTGGCGGTCACCTGGGTCACGTAGCCCACGGCGTGCGGGGGCACCAGGAGCACCACCTCGCCCAGCGCCCGCAGCTCCGCCAGGCGTGCCGGTGTGGGGAGGTCCCAGGCCACGATCAGGCTGCCCGCCTCGGGCAGCGCGGTGGTCACGATCAGGGAGGCGTCGGCCACCGGGAGCGTCGCCGCCGCGTGCGCGGCACTGCGCGCGTCCGCGCACCAGACGGTCACGCGCGCGGGGTCCTCGGCCTCGAGCAGCCGGGCCAGGGCCGCGCCCCGCTGGGCCCAGCCGACCATGGCCATCCGGACCTCGACGGGGGTGGGGCGGTCGGCCGCCGGGGCCGCGGCCAGCGGGCCCTGCAGCAGCGCCCGGCGGGCGTACCGCTCGAGCACCGGCTGGCCGGCCGCCGGGCGCGCCAGGATCACCAGCCGCTGGGCTTCCGCCGGGAGGTCCTGCATCAGGGCCGCCAGCGGCTCGTCCGAGGCGTAGAGCTCGGGCCAGGCCAGCACCACGTGGCCCAGCGCCTCGGCCTTGAGCGCGCTGCGGGCGAGCAGGGCGAGGGCCGTCTCGGGGGTCGTGAGGAGAAGGCGGAGCCGGCCCTCGCGCAGGCGCCGGGTGGCGCGGGCGGGCTCCTGGGTGACCGCGGCCGGAAGGCCGGCGGCCTGGAGCAGCGGAAGGAGGACGGCGGCCCACTCGTCGAGCGCGTGGGGCGGGGCCAGGATGAGCGCCTGGCGGTCATTCCCGAGCAGGGCGCTCACCAGCCCGGCCAGCGCCGGGGCGGCGTAGCGCGCCGCCGGCGGCCAGGCCAGCGCCAGGTTGGTGCCCCGCGCGGCGGGGGGCACCTGGTCGCGCACTGCGGGGTCGTCCGCGGTGCATCCGAATGACTCCAGCGCCCCCGCCACCACGGGCGCGAGCGACAATTCCGTCAATCCCGACATCGCCGTCCTCAGTTGTCAAAAAGCCGCTGTGAATCGCGGGAGGAAAGTAACCCGCGGGTCGACGGTTGACCAGTTGACATGGCCTCGCGCCAGAGGGACTATTCGCCGTCCGCCCCGCCGCAGTCGATGGTCGCTCCCCCATCCGCCGGCGTGCATCCACCCCAGCAGGACTCTGGCATGTCCGAAAGCCTGTCGCCGAACCTCGCCTACCTGAAGCCGTCCGAAACCGTCGCCATCAGCAACGAGACCAAGCGTCGCCGCGCGGCGGGCGAGGACATCATCGACATGAGCGTGGGGGAGCCCGACTTCGACACCCCGAAACTGGTGGCCGACGCCGGCATCCAGGCCATCCAGAAGGGGTACACCCGCTACGCGGCGAACCCGGGCATCGTGGAGCTCCGCACCGCCGTGGCGAAGAACCTCTCGCTCATGTCCGGCGGGCGGGCCATCAACCCCGACCAGATCATCATCAGCAACGGCTCCAAGCAGTCGATCTTCAACGCCTGCTTCTCGCTGTTCGGGCCCAAGGACAAGGTGCTGATCCCCACCCCGGCCTGGGTGTCCTACCCGCAGATCGTGCACCTCTGCCGGGCGGAGCCGGTGGCCGTCACCGGCGACCCCGAGTGGGGGCTCAAGGTCAGCGTGAAGGACCTCGAGGCCAGGTACGACAAGCTGGTGAAGGGGCTCATCCTCTGCTCCCCCTGCAACCCGACCGGCGCCACCTATTCCGCCACCGAGATCAAGGCGATCGCGGAATGGGCGCGGAAGCACGGCGTGTGGATCATCGCCGACGAGATCTACCGGCGGATCTACTACGGCAACGGGCCCGCGCCGTCGTTCCTCGACCTGCCGGACGAGCTCCTGGAGCGGGTGGTCTTGATCTACGGGGCGGCCAAGGCCTATGCCATGACCGGCTGGCGCATCGGCGCGGCCTACGCCCCGATGCCGCTGGTCCGCGCCATGGGGGCGCTGCAGTCGCAGACCACCACGGCCGCCAACCACCCCGCCCAGTGGGCCGCCGCCACCGCGTTCGGGGACGAGCGGGTCGACGCCGACGTGGTGAAGATGGTGAACGCCTTCCGCCGCCGCCGCGACACCGTGGTGGCGCGGTTCCGGGCCGAGGCGCCCGGCGTGGAGTTCGTGGAGCCGACGGGCGCCTTCTACTTCTTCTTCCGCGTCGACGGCGTCACCCGCCTGCACGACTACACCGGCTCCGCCTTCTGCGAGCGCGCGATGGCGGCCGGCGTGGCGCTGGTGCCGGGCGCCGCCTTCGGCGACGACCGCTGGGTGCGGATGAGCTACGCGCTCTCCGACAAGGACCTCGAGACGGCGCTCGAGCGGCTGCTCAGCCTCATCAAGACCCTGGGCGAGACGTGACCACCCGGGGGTGGACCCGGCTGCGCCGCGCGGTGGCGGCGTGCGGGTTCACCCCCGCGACCTGGATCCCCGCCGCCAGCGAGGGCCGGGCGGAGGAGGCGACCATCCGCCCGGCGCGCCTGGTGGAGGACCTCCACGTGGACGGGCACCCGGTGGGTACCCCGGAACCCTGGCCGGGCACCCTCGCCTTCCTCGACGGCACCCAGCGCTATGAAGTGATGGCGTACGCCGGCGCGAGCCCGGTGGTCGTGGCCGAGATCGCGGCGGCGGTGCTGGAGCGGCGCGATCGCCAGCTGCACGTGGCCGAGTCGGCCCGCCGCCGGTTGGTGATCGCGCGCCCCGAGGTGCTCCGCGACCTCGGCGACGCCATCGAGGGCCACGGCGCGGTCGAGATCCCCGAGGACGAGCCCGCCCACCCGGTCAAGGACTTCCAGCTGGCCCGGCGCGAGGTCGACGCCGCCCGCGGCCGGCTGGAGGTCGAGATCGGCCACCGGTACCGCACCGCCTCCAACGCCTGGCTGATCGTCGACGGGGCGCTCTCCGAGAGTCCCCAGTGGGCCGCCGACGGCCGCATGCTCGGCGTCGCCAAGAGCCACGCCACGCTGCCCTTCGGCGGCGGCGACCTGGAGCGCTACCTTCGCCTCCCCGCGGGGACCCGCTCCCCGGTGTTCGAGCCGGCCGGGAGCCGGGTGGCCCCGGTGTACTCGTGGGCGCTCCGGCTGTGGCCCTGGCAGGGCCGCAACCTCCTGCATGGCCTGGTGCGCATCGAGGCCGCCGCCACCGCGGAGACCGTGGCCCGGGCCGACCAGCTCTCGCGCTGGCTCCTCGCCGAGCGCTGTCCCGTGAGTGCTCCCGACCCCCGCTGGGACCGCCTGCTCTACGGCATCCGCGCCGTGGAGGCCTACCTCCGGGCCAGCGGCGAATGACCGCCCCCATCGGCCGCGTCGTCGCGACCGAGCTCAAGCCCGCGACGCCGCACCAGTTCCACTTCTGGACCGCCCGGGAGTCGCCGGTGGGCATCGGCGCCATCGTGCGCGTCGAGGCGCCGGGGCGCACCGTCTTCGGGATCGTCACCGACGGCTTCGCCTATTCCGACCTGCTCACCCCGATCCACGACGTGATCGGCGCGGACGGCGATCCCGCCGCGGCCGGCGACGCCCCCACGGAGCGGACCGAGATCCGGCTCTACACCGCCGCGGTGCTGCGCCAGCTCCCCGAGGAGCCGCTCCAGCCGGTCCCGCTCGGCGCCGTGCACCTGGCGGGCGACGCCGACGTGGTCACCGCCCTCCGCATGGACGCCTTCCTGCACGCGGGGAAGCCCAGCGGCATCCCCGCCGGCGTGTACGCGGCCGGCGGGCTCGAGGCGCCGATCTACCTCGACGCCGATTTCCTGCTCGGGCCCGAGGCGGCCCACCTCAACATCACCGGGGTCTCGGGGCTCGCCACCAAGACCAGCGCGGTCGAGTTCCTGCTGTCGAGCATCTTCCAGGCCTTCCCGGCGCACAAGGGGAGCGTGGCCGCGGTCTGCTTCAACGTGAAGGGCCCCGACCTCTGCTTCCTCGACCAGCCCGCGGACCTCTCCGACGAGGACCGCCGGCTCTACGCCCGGCTCGGCCTGCGGCCGGAGCCGTTCCCCGACGTCACGTATCACGCGCCCTACAAGGCCGACGGCGTCAACCTCAACACCCTCCGGACCCACGAGGCGCTGGCCGCGAACACCGTCCCGCTGGTGTGGGGGCTGCGCGAGGTGCTCGACTACGCCGAGGTCCTGCTCAACAAGGACGATGTCGACGCCAAGGCCGGGGCCTTCATCGACTTCCTGGGCGAGCGGGTGGTGGGACGGGAGTTCCGCGACATCACCCTCTCGGAGGAGACCCTCGAGGTGCGCACCTTCGCCGACCTCGAGGACTTCTTCCGCCGCATCTTCGACTTCATGGAGGTGCAGGCCAAGGGGAGCGAGGTGTGGCGCAACCACCACCTGGCCACCATCCGGAAGGTCCGCAACCGGCTCGGGAACATCAGCGTCCGCGCCAAGGGGCTGGTCACCGATGACGGCCAGTCGAGCGACCTCCCGTGGGGCGCCTTCCGGGACCGGAGCGTCCACGTCATCGACGTGGCCGGGGTCGACCCGCTGGCCCAGGACCTGGTCTTCGCCCGCGTGGTCTCCAAGCTCAAGGAGCACCTGGAGCGCCGCGACCTCGGCGTGGATCACGTGGTGGTCTTCGTGGACGAGCTCAACAAGTACGCCCCCGCCGACGGCCAGGACACCTACGTCCGGCGCATGCTGCTCGAGCTGAGCGAGCGCGGCCGCTACCTCGGCCTGGTGCTCTTCTCGGCCCAGCAGTTCCGCAGCCAGGTGCTGCGCCGGGTCGTGGGCAACGCCGGCACGTCGCTGCTGGGCCGCATGGACATGGACGAGATCGCCACGCCGGGCTATGCTATCCTGTCGCCGGCCACGCGGGCCAAGCTGGCGGCCCTCCCCAAGGGCGAGCTCATGGTGCGGCACCCGCACTTCACCCAGCCGCTCTTCGTGCGGTTCCCGCGGCCGGCCATGCTGCCGGGGCGGGCGGGGGTGGAACGCTTCCCGCCAGCCGCCGACCTGCCGTTCCCCCAGGCGGTGGCCCGCCAGCTGCGCGCGCTGGACCCCTCGGTGACCGCCCCGAAGGTCGAGGCCCTCATCGACGGTCGGCGCGAGGATGACGTGCGGCGCGCCCTGCATGCCACCCGCCGCGCCCGGCCCGACCACGTGCTGGCGTACTTCACGGCCCAGCTCGGCAAGCGGGTCGAGCGCCAGGAGGCGCCGGCGCGTGGCGTCACCGGACTCAAGCGGACCACTGACCCGTACGGTTGATTTCCGGGGCCGCCCGAACACGCCGGAGGGCAACATGGACCCCGCTGTCAGGACTCCGTCCCGCCCAGTCGTGCTGCTCGGCCTGCTGCTCCTGGCCGCCGGGTCAGGCCTCGCGTGTGGCGACTCCAGCGGCCCTTCGGACGCCCCGCGCCCGCCGCGCGTCCTCCACCTGCCGTTCCTCCCGGACACCCTGATCGCCCGGATGCCGCAGGACCTGTATGTGACGGTCTGGCGTGAATCCGTCGACACCGCATACCTCGACACGACCTTCACGGGGCTGGTGCAGCTCTCGCTGCAGCCCGCCGGGGCCGGGGCGATCCTGGTGGGGCCGGACAGCGCCGTCGCCGTCCATGGTGTGGCCCGGTTTCCCGGGGTGAGCATCAGCGCACCGGCCACCGGCCTTCGCCTGCGGGCTTCCTCCGGCAAGCTCGCGGCAGAGAGCGGGATCCTGACCACGCGGCCGGCGCCGGCTGACCACCTGGGGGACATCTATGTTCCCACCGGGATCGCCGGGCAGTCGTTTCCCGTCCCGGTGCGGGTGGCCGTCATCGACATCCTCGGGGATACGGCGCGGACCTACGCCGGGTCCGTGACGCTGGCGTTCCAGCTCAACCCCGGCGGGGACTCGTTGCGGGGCACCCGTACGCGCCCCGCGGTCGGCGGCCTCGCCACCTTCGATGACCTGTTCCTGGTGCGTGCCGACAGCGGCTACATGCTCCAGGCGACCGCGCCCGGGGTGGCGCCCGGCTACAGCCCGCTGTTCACGATCCGCGGGGCCACACCGGTCAGGCTCGGATTCGTCGGTTTCCCTGAGTCGGGCCTTGCCAACTTCCCGTTCCAGGACACCATCGCCGTCGCGGGCATCGACAGCTTCGGCAACATCTCGAGTGCGCAGCAGTCGCCGGTGCAGTTGAGCCTGCTGGCGGGGCCTCCAAATGGGGCCATTCGCGGCCCGACCACGTCCATCCCGCGTGCGGGCGTGGCCAGGTTTCCGGGGGCGGCCCTCACCTTGCCTGGCGACTACAGCCTCACCGCCAGCACCGGAACGCTCTCGGCCGGCGCCATCTCGGTGTCGCAATACCCCCACACCTTCAGCAGCCTCACGGTGGGCAGCACGCACTCCTGTGCCGGCCAGATCGTGTTCTGCTGGGGGGAGGGTACCGACGGCCAGCTCATGGATCTGGTCGGCGACCCAGGCCACCGGTCACCGGTCCCGCAGTATGCCCTGGCACTCACCACCCAGCGGGTGCACGCCGGCACCGGGGCCACCTGTCATCAGGGGATCTACCTCGAGTGCTGGGGACGTGGGGTCGGGGGTGCACTCCAGCTGCAGACACAGGTCGGGGCGGAGCACGGCCCGTACGCGCAGCTGTCCCTGGGGGAAGGCTATGCCTGCGCCCTGAATCAGGCGGGAGCCGCCTGGTGCTTCACCAGCGCCGACCCGCAGGGCGGTGTGCCCATGACGGAGGTGAACCCCGGCCAGCCCTTCGCCAGCATCACGGCAGGTGCGGGGCTTGCCTGCGGACTGGACGCCGACTCGCTGGCCTACTGTGCCGGTTCGCTGCATGCCCCCGGGCTCGCACCGGCCCCGCTCGTGTTCGCCTCGACCTGGTCCGTGCCGGGCGGGCACCGGTTCACGCAGCTCGAGGCCGGTGGCGGGACGGTGTGCGGACTGACGGTGGCCGGTGCGGCCTGGTGCTGGGGAGAGAACGGGTCAGGGCAGTTGGGCGATGGCACC
>JBGAPX010000074.1:0-19080 GCA_044221045.1 Gemmatimonadales bacterium | reverse complement strand
TCGCCGAAGAAGGTCATGGCCATGAGGCGGGCCATGTAGAAGGCCGTCAGGAGCGCCGCGGTGGCACCCATGGCCCAGTAGACGCGGAAGATCGGCTCGTGCTCCCCGCGACCGAAGGCGAAGGCCAGGATCTCGTCCTTGGAGAAGAAGCCCGCGAAGGGCGGGATGCCGGCGATCGCGAGGGTGGCCAGGATCATCAGGCCGGCCGTGACCGGCATGTACTTCGCGAGCCCGCCCATGTTCCGCATGTCCTGGGCGTCCTCGTGGCTGTGGGTAGCGTGGTATGCGTGGTGCATGGCGTGGATCACGCTGCCCGACCCGAGGAACAGCAGCGCCTTGAAGAAGGCGTGGGTCACCAGGTGGAACACGCCCGCCGTGATCGCCCCGGTCCCGACACCCAGGAACATGTACCCGAGCTGGGACACGGTGGAGTAGGCGAGCACCTTCTTGATGTCGTACTGGCGCAGGCCGATCGTCGCGGCGAAGAGGGCCGTGAGCGCGCCCACCCCGGCGACCACCGTCTGCGTGGCGGGGGCGAGCGCGAAGAGCACGTTGGCCCGGGCCACGAGGTAGACGCCGGCGGTGACCATCGTGGCGGCGTGGATCAGCGCGGAGACCGGCGTGGGGCCCGCCATGGCGTCGGGCAGCCAGGTGTAGAGCGGGATCTGCGCCGACTTGCCGGTGCAGCCGAGGAAGAGGAACAGGGTGATCGCGGTGATCAGCGGGCCGCCGGCGGCCAGGACCTGGGGGGCCCGCTCGAAGACTTCGGCATAGCTCAGCGAGCCGGTGGCCTGCCAGATGAGGAACATCGCCACCAGGAAGCCGAAGTCGCCGATCCGGTTGACGATGAAGGCCTTCTTGCCGGCGTCGGCGTTGGCCTTCTCCGTGAACCAGAAGCCGATCAGCAGGTAGGAGCAGAGGCCCACGCCCTCCCAGCCGATGAACATCATCGGGAAGGAGGCGCCGAGCACCAGCACCAGCATGAACATCACGAAGAGGTTGAGGTACGCGAAGTAGCGCGCGTACCCGTCATCCGCCTTCATGTAGCCCACGCTGAAGAGGTGGATCAGGCTCCCGACCCCGGTGATGACCAGGAGCATGACCATGGAGAGCTGGTCGAGCTGGAAGGCGAAGGCCAGCCGCAGGTCGCCGACCGGGATCCACTGCCACAGGGTGGCCACCTGCGTCGCGTGCGGGTCGGCGTGCCAGACGTGCTCGTACTGGCCGTACAGGCTCAGCGCGACGCCGAACGCCCCGAGGAGCACCCCGGGCCCCACCAGCGACACCGCCGTCTTGGCGGCGGGCCGCCACAGCGCGAGGGCGCCATTGAGCAGGAACCCGAGCAACGGCAGCCCGAGGATCAGCGCGATCGGCAGGACCGGCCCCGAGGCCTCGGGCGTGCCGCCCGCGGCCAGCGCGGGAAGGAACGCAAGCGGGAAGTGCATCAGCCCCTGAGCAGGTTGATGTTCTGGAGGTCCACCGACTTGTGGTGCCGGTAGATCGCGAGGATGATGGCCAGGCCCACGGCCGCTTCCGCCGCCGCCACGGTCATCACGAAGAAGACGAACACCTGGCCCGACATCCCGTGGGCGGTCGAAAGCGCCACGAAGGTCAGGTTCACCGCGTTGAGCATCAGCTCGACGCACATGAAGATCACGATCGCGTTGCGGCGGAGCAGGACGCCCGCCACCCCGATCGTGAAGAGCAGCGCCGAGAGCGCCAGGGAGGGCCCGAGCAGCATCAGATCCTCCGCTTGGCGAGCACCACCGCCCCGACGATGGCCGCCAGGAGCAGGATGCTGGTGAGCTCGAAGGGCACCAGGTACTGGGCGAACAGCGGCTGGGCGATGTCCCCGGGCACGCCGCGTTCCAGCGTGGCCTGGGCCGCGCCCAGGGTGCTGTCAAACACCATGCGCGGGTCGGCGAGGACGGTCGAGCGGGTGTATTCCAGCGCCAGCCGCTCGGGGCTGTAGCCGACCAGCGACGGCACCAGCTGGCTGGCAAGCACGCCGGCCAGGAGCACGGCCACGAACCAGGTCGGGGTGCGCCGGAGGGCGGTGTCCTGGCGGCCCAGGTTGAGCAGCATGATCACGAACAGGAACAGCACCATGACCGCGCCGGCGTACACCAGGACCTGGATGACCCCGATGAACTGGGCCTGGAGCAGGAAGAAGATCCCGGCCAGGCAGAGCATGGTGCAGATCAGCCAGAACGCCGAGGCGATCGGGTTCCGCATCACCACGACCAGCAGCGCCGAGATGACCGCCACGGCGGCGAAGAACCAGAAGACCTGCTCGACCATCATTCGCCTTTCGGGTCAGTGGGGTCCCACAGCGTCGAGACCGGGTGGGTCTGCGACGACAGCCGCTCCAGGTCGTAGACGAACCGGTCCCGGCTGTACTCGGCGTTCTCGTAGTGCACGCCGACGTGGATCGCCTCTTCCGGGCACACTTCCTGGCAGTAGCCGCAGAACACGCAGCGGAACTCGTCGATCTCGTAGATCAGCGGGTAGCGGTGCCCCTGCTCATCCTCCCCGGGCACCAGCTTGATGCAGTTGGCCGGGCAGATCTGGGGGCAGAGCCCGCAGGCCACGCACTTGGAGCGGCCCTGCTCGTCGGTGAGCATGCGGTGGGTGCCCCGCCACCGCGGGGCGATGGTCCACGCGCCGCGTTCCGGCTCGGGGGCACTCTTCTCCTCCGGGTACTGCATGGTCACCTTCGGTTCCAGCATCTTCTTGAAGGTGATCGCCATGCCCTTGAGCGTGGCCCGGACGTAGGAGACGTCCTTCTCGGGCCGCTTCAGGACCTTCACGCCGATTGCCATAGGCTCCTCAGGCCGCCCGGTGGTCGAGGCCGCCCGAGGCCGCGCCACGCTTGCGGGAGCCGCTGATCAGCAGGCCCCGGTCGAGCACCACGAACACGATGTATCCCAGCCCCACGTTGATCGCCGTCAGCACCAGCAGCCGGACGCCCGGGCTGGTGACCCCCGCCACCGTCTCGATCAGGTAGATGGCGGTGGCGATGAGCATCACGTACGCCAGCGCGATCGGCATCAGCACCTTCCAGCCCAGCGCCATGAGCTGGTCGTACCGGAACCGCGGCAGCGTCCACCGGATCCACATGAAGAAGAACAGCCAGAAGAACACCTTGAGGAACATCATCCCGCCGGTGGCGATCGTCTGCAGTACCCCGGGGGTCTCGTCCCAGTGCGTGAACGGGATGTCCCACCCCCCCAGGAACAGCGTGGTCACCATCGCGGAGACCGTGACCATGTTGGCGTACTCGGCGATGAAGAACATGGAGAACTTCATCGAGGAGTACTCGGTGTGATACCCCGCGATCAGCTCCGACTCCGCCTCCGGCATGTCGAACGGCAGCCGGTTGGTCTCCGCAAACCCCGCCACCAGGAAGTTGTGGAAGGCCAGGAACAGCGGCAGGATGAACCACCCGAACAGCCCCGCCTGCTGGGCCCGGATGACCTCGCCGAAGGCCACGTTGCCGGTGAGCAGCAGCACCGGGACCACCGACAGCCCCATCGCCACTTCGTAGGAAATCATCTGCGCGCTGGCCCGGAGGCCGCCGAGCAGGGCGTACTTGCTGTTGGACGACCAGCCCGCCAGGGCGATGCCATAGACGCCCATGGAGCTCACCGCGAAGACGAACAGGATGCCGACCGGCAGGTCGGCGACCGCCATGGGCATCAGCGCGTCGTAGTGGAAGCGGCCCAGCAGCGGCAGGGTGAAATCGAACGCCACCGGCAGCGGTGCCGCCCAGTGGATCACCGAGGCCAGGGTCAGCGCGGGGATGAACGACAGGGTGGGCGCCAGGGTGAAGAGCACCCGGTTGGCCATCCCGGGGAAGGTCTCTTCCTTGATGATGTTCTTGATGCCGTCCGCGGCGGGCTGGGCCAGGCCCCAGAAGCCCACCCGGTTGGGGCCCAGCCGGTACTGCATCCAGGCCGAGACCTTGCGCTCCATCAGGGTGAGCAGCGCCACGCCGATCATGGTCACGGTGAAGACCACCAGCAGCTTCAGCACGGTGACCAGCAGAAACCCCTTCATGTCCGGCGTCATGCGGGCACCCCGTCGACTCGGCGGCTCGGCGCCTGGAGAGACCGGCCATTCAGGCCGAGATCGGCATAGGTGAGCCCGGACAGCGCGGGCACCGTGGCGGCCGCGGCCGCGAAGGCCTCCGCCGCCGAGCCGAGATCGGCCCCGGCAGCGCCCGCGGCGACCCACCACGCCGGCCGCGCCATGCCCGGGGCGGTGCGGGCCTGCTGGTAGCGCTGGACGCGGCGATCACGATTCACGAAGGTGCCGCTCTCCTCCGCCACGGTGGTCACCGGGAGCACCAGCTCCGCGCCGGGCAGCGCCTGGGCCAGGGTGGTGCCCAGCACCACCACCGCCGCCGCCCCGGCCACCAGCGCCGCCTCGGCGTCGGTGAGCGTGGCATCGAGCAGCGGCACCAGGTCGGCGCCGCTGGCGGCCTGGACCGCCGCGGCCCAGTCGGTGCCGTACTCGAGCAGCCGGGCGCCCTCCGCGTTGGGGGCCCGCTCGGTGCGGAGCGCGAGCCCCGCCACCCCCGACAGCGGTTCCTCGCGGTCGGCCATGGGCACCTGCACCGCCGCGGTGACCCGCCCCGGTCCCGCCAGCGCAGCGGGGCCAGCGCCTCCAAGGGAGGCGCCCGCGGAAGGCGAGGAGCACGACTGTCCCGCCCCGCCGGGCGAGCGCCCAGCCAGGCCAGCGCCGGTTCCCAGTCGGTGGCCACGTGGCGGCCTTCCTCGCGGGCCAGCGGCGCCTCGATGCGGTCGCCACGGTTCATCCAGCGGTAGTTCATCCGGCCGGTGTCGCAGATGAAGTGCCGGTTGACCTCGAGGTTGGCCCGGGGCCGGATGCGCACCACGACATTATCGCGGGTGTCGAGCATGACGTTGCAGCCCTGGGAGCAACCGGTGCAGACGCTGGCGGTCTTGTCGAGGTCCCAGGCCCGCGCCTTGTGCAGGAAGTCCCGCGAGATCAGCGACCCGACCGGGCAGAGGTCCACGACGTTGCCGGCCCAGGGGTGGTCGAGCAGCTGCCCCTCGTCGATGCCGATGTGGGCCCGGTCGCCGCGCTCCGACACGTTCAGGACCGGCGCGCCGGCCACGTCGTCCATGAAGCGCACACAGCGGGTGCAGAGGATGCAGCGGTTGGCCACGTACAGCACGTCGGGCCCGAACTCCTCGACCGGATTGTAGCGCTTGGCGTAGTCGCCGTACCGGGTGCCGGCCTGGCCTTCCTGGAAGACGTAGTCCTGCAGCTCGCATTCGCCGGCCTGGTCGCAGATCGGGCAGTCGAGCGGGTGATTGATGAGCAGGAACTCGAGCACCCCGGTGCGCGCCTTCCGGGCCTGCGGGCTGTCGGTGTGCACCACCTGGCCCTCGACCACCGTGGTGACGCACGCGGGCATGAGCTTGGGGGCCTTCTCGACCTCCACCAGGCACATGCGGCACACCGCCGGGGACGGCAGCGAGGGATGGTAGCAGTAGTGGGGCACCAGCACCCCGGCCTGCTTGGCCGCCTCGATGATGCTGGTGCCCTTGGGCACCTGCACCTGCAGGCCGTCGATCGTGACCGTCACCAGATCTTGGGTCATATCAGACCGTCACCATGACCGGCGACTTCCGCCGGCTGATATAGGCGTCGAACTCGGCGGGAAACTTCCGGATGGCGCTGACCACCGGCGCGGCACACGAGTCGCTGAGCACGCAGATGGTCTTGCCGGTCATGTTGTCGGCCAGGTCGAGCAGCAGGTCGAGGTCCTCGCGCCGTCCCTGCCCCGCCAGGATCCGCTCCAGGATCTTGGTGGTCCAGGCGGTGCCCTCGCGGCACTGGGTGCACTGGGCGCAGGACTCGTGGGCGTAGAACCGGGCCAGGCGCATGACCTGGTAGACGATGTCGGTGGAGTCGTCCATGACGATCATGCCGCCCGAGCCGAGCATCGAGCCCTTGGCCACGATGCCCTCGTAGTCCATGGCGCAGTCCTCGATCTCGGCCGCCGTCATGATCGGGACCGACGACCCGCCGGGGATCACCGCCTTGAGGGTGCGGCCCGGGCGCATCCCGCCGCACATGTCGAAGATGAGGTCGCGCATGGGCGTGCCCATGACGACCTCGTAGTTGCCCGGCTTCTGCACGTGCCCGCACACCGAGAAGAGCTTGGTGCCGGTGCTCTTGGGATTGCCCCGGCAGAAGGCCTTGTACCAGTCGGCCCCGTGGGTGAGGATGTGACCGGCGGCGCTCAGGGTCTCGACGTTGTTGATGGTCGTGGGCGAGGCCCACAGCCCCGCCACCGCCGGGAAGGGCGGCTTGATGCGCGGGTTGCCGCGCCGGCCCTCGATGGAGTTCATCATCGCGGTCTCTTCGCCGCAGATGTACGCCCCCGCCCCGCGGTGCACCACGAGGTCGATCCGCCGCCCGCTGCCGAAGACGTTGGCGCCCAGCGCCCCGCCCTGGTACGCCTCCTCGACTGCAGCCACCAGGATCCGGTGCTCCTGGGTGAATTCCCCGCGGATGTAGACGTAGATCCGCTCGGCCCCGATGGCGTGCGCCCCGATGGCACAGCCCTCGATGAGCTGGTGCGGCGTCCACCGGATGATCTCGCGGTCCTTGAAGGTGCCCGGCTCCGACTCGTCGGCATTGCAGACCAGGTAGTGCGGCTTGGTGACCTCCTTGGGCATGAACGACCACTTCATGCCGGTGGGAAAGCCCGCGCCGCCCCGGCCCCGCAGGCCGGAGGCCTTGACCTCCTCGACCACCTGGTCACGCGTCATGCCGAGGGCCTTCTTGAGGCCCGCGTAGCCGCCGCGCTTCACCCAGCCGTCGAAGGTCCGCGCGCCGGCATCCCCGAAGTGCTTGCTGAGGACCGGCTGCTCCTTCGGATGGCTCGGATGGGGATAGCCCATTACTTGTACCCCTGCAGGATGCCCGGCACGCGCTCCGGCGTGACGGACTCGATGAAGTCGTCGTCGATGAGCACCGGCGTCGCGAAGCCGCAGGCGCCGAGGCATTCCACCTCGATCACCGTGAAACGGCCGTCGGCGCTGGTGGCCCCGAGTTCGTGGCAGCCGGTGTGCTTGAGGAACGCCCGGGTCACCTCTTCCGCCCCGCAGATGTTGCAGGGGGAAGTGGTACAGACCTGGATGAAGTGCCGCCCCACCGGGTGGGTGTGGTACATGGTGTAGAAGGTCACCACGCCCCGCACGTACGCCGGGGTCACGCCCAGCTCGGCGGCGACCTCATGGATGGCCCCGTCGGAGATCCAGCCCCGGGCCTCCTGGACCAGCCACAGCGCCGGCAGCAGGCAGGCCTGCCGGGTGGGGTACTTGGGGAACAGCGCCTCGAGCTTCGCCCGGGTGGGGCCGACGAACACCGGCTCGTGACTCTCGCCGGCGGCGTGCGCCGTGCTCATCGGTCAATCTCCCCCATGACGATGTCGATCGAGGCGTTGATGGCGATCACGTCCGAGAGCAGCACGCCCTCGCACAGCTTGGGCAGGCAGGCCAGGTTGATGAAGCTGGGCGGCCGCACCCGCCACCGGACCGGTTTGGCGGTGCCGTCGGAGACGAAGTAGTAGCCCAGCTCGCCCTTCGGGTTTTCCACGCCGAGGTAGGCCTCCCCTACCGGCGCCTTGACCCCTTCCATCACCTGCTTGAAGTGGAAGATCATCGCCTCCATGTCGCTCATCGCCCGGTGCTTGGGCGGGAGGATGAGGCGCGGGTCATCGACGTTGATCGGGGCCCCGCGGAGCGGCTCCAGGCGGTCGAGCGCCTGCTCCAGGATCCGGACCGACTGGTGCATCTCCTCGAGCCGCACCCGGTACCGGTCATAGATGTCGCCGTGCTCGCCAACCGGGACGTCGAAGTCGTAGCTGTCGTAGCCCAGGTAAGGCCGGTCCTTGCGGACGTCGTAGTCCACCCCGCTGGCCCGGAGCATCGGCCCGGACAGGGAGTAGTTGATCGCGTCCGGCCCGTCGATCACCCCCACGCCCTGGGTGCGCCCGCACCAGATGGCGTTGCGGGTGAACATCGCGTCCACCTCGGCCAGGGTCCGGGGGAAGGTGCGGCAGAAGTCGCGCAGCCCTGCCTCGAAGCCGTCGGGAATGTCGGCCATGAGGCCGCCCACCCGGGTCATGCTGGTGGTGAGCCGGGCGCCGGTCCAGGCCTCCTGCAGGTTGTACAGGCGCTCGCGCTGGTAGAAGCACCAGAGGAACGGGGTGAATGCCCCGAGGTCGATCCCGGTGGTCCCGAGCCAGACCAGGTGCGAGATGATCCGGCTGATCTCGCAGGCCACGACCCGCAGCACCTGGCACCGCTCGGTGATGGTGATCCCCATCAGCTTCTCGGCCGCGAGCGCGAGGCAGACGTTGTTCGCCATCGGGCTGAGGTAGTCGGTGCGGTCGGTCAGCGGGATGATCTGGTTGTAGTGCCGGTACTCGGCCAGCTTCTCGAACCCCGAGTGCAGGTACCCGATGTGCGGCACCACCCGGACCACCGTCTCGCCGTCGAGCTCGATCACCAGCCGCAGCACCCCGTGGGTGGCCGGGTGCTGGGGACCGATGTTGATGAGCATGTGCTCGCCGCCGAGGTCGTCCGGGGTGGCCTGGTAGGCCGGCAGGGCGACGCCGAGCGGTGTCGTGGTCGGGTTGCCGCGCGGGTCGAGCGAGGGCGTCGCGAGGGAGACTTCCAGGGTCCGGGTACTCACTTGACGGACCCCCGGTCGCCGTGGGCCAGCCGATCCTGCATGTCCGTCGGCAGGTCACCGTAGGCCGCGGCGATCGACAGCTCCTCCAGGGAGTAGTGGGCCTCGGGGTTGGCCGAGAGCGCCTGCCGGGTCTGCTCGGCGCGGCTGAAGTGGCCGCGCAGGGGGAAATCCTTCCGCAGCGGGTAGCCCTCCGCGTAGGTCTCCCACATGAGGATCCGCCGCAGGTCGGGGTGGCCCTCGAAGGTGACACCGAACATGTCGAACACCTCGCGCTCCAGCCAGTCCGCGCCCTTCCACAGGTCGAGAACCGAGGCCACGGCGAGCGGCCCCTGCTTGTCGAGCTCGGTCTTGACCCGGAGGTCGGCCTTGCGCGCCAGGGACCGCAGCTGCCACACCACCTCGAGCGGGCGTTCCTGGTCCCGGTAATCCACGGCGGTCACGTCGGTCAGGTAGTCGAAGCGCTGGCCCGGGTCGTCCCGAAGCCAGGCCAGGACGTCGTGCACGGCGCCGGGGGCGATATAGACGATCGTGTCGCCGCAGGACACGGCGTGACGCAGCACCTGGCCGCCGAACCGCGCCCGCAGCGCGGCGACGGAAGGAGAGACCTCGCTCACGCGGACCTCGTCTGGTGCACGCTGTTGCCGAACGGCTCGCTCACCTCGTCGATCCGATCGGCCGGCAGGAACAGGCCGTCGGGCCGCAGCAGCCGCTCGGTCCGCAGGTCGGCGTCGAGGAAGCTCTCGCCCTTGATCTTCTTCTGGAGCAGCTGGATGCCGTAGATCAGCCCCTCGGGCCGCGGCGGGCAGCCGGGCACGTAGACATCCACCGGGATGATCGTGTCGATGCCCTGCACCATCGTGTAGGTGTCGAAGATGCCGCCGGACGAGGCGCAGGCGCCCATCGAGATGGCCCACTTGGGCTGCGGCATCTGGTCCCAGATCTTGCGGATGACCGGCGCCAGCTTGAACGGCAGCCGGCCGGCGCAGATCAGCACGTCGGCCTGCCGGGGCGAGAAGCTCATGCGCTCCATGCCGAACCGGGCCAGATCGAACCGGCTGGCGGCGCTCGCCATGAACTCGATGGCGCAGCAGGCCGTCCCGAACGGCATCGGCCACAGGCTGTTGGCGCGGCCCCAGTTGCTGATCACGTCCAGCCGCGTGGTCACCCAGTTGGGCGAGAGGGAGGAGACCTCCGTGCCCGCCCCGCCCTCCGGCGGCGTCAGTCCCATTGCAGCGCCCCGCGCTTCCAGATGTAGAGGTAGCCCACCGCGAGGATCGCCACGAAGACGAACATCTCGGCGAGCAGCAGGCCCCGCAGCGCCAGGAACTGGTGGAACGCGGCGGCCCAGGGGAGCATGAAGACGGTCTCGATGTCGAAGATGATGAAGAGCATCGCGACCAGGTAGAACTTGACGCTGAACCGCTCGCGGGCATCCCCCAGGACCGGCATGCCGGACTCGTAGGGGGACAGCTTGACCGGCGTAAGGCGATAGGAAGAGAGGACGTGGGACAGCCCGAGGATGAGGATGGCGTTGGCGACCACGAACGCCAAGACCAGCAACACCGGGATGTAGGCCTGCAGCATGGAGGGGGCCTCGCTGGTGAATTCCTTCACTCTGGGGCGCCACGATAGTAATGACTGGCGCGAAGTTATGGTACCCCTCACGCGCCACCACCGGGACTTCAGACAGCCGCCCCGTCCCGGCCGGTAGACGGTCCCGCCCCTCGCCCACCGGCGCGGCGGGCGTATATTGCTCCCCCGCTCACGCGGTCGCCGACCGCGCCTCCACACGCCACCCCGTCCGCGAAGCCCATGACCATCAAGTCCGACCGCTGGATCCGCCGCATGGCGAAGGAAACCGGGATGATCGAGCCGTTCACCGAGGCGCAGGTCCGCCAGGTCGACGCGGCCGGCCGGCGGGTCATTTCGTACGGCGTATCCTCCTACGGTTACGACATGCGGGTGGCGCCCGAGTTCAAGATCTTCACCAACGCCCTCTCGGCCATCGTGGACCCCAAGGAGTTCGACAGCAAGAGCTTCGTCGAGTTCGAGGGCGACATCTGCATCGTGCCCCCCAACAGCTTCGCGCTCGCCCGCTCGGTCGAGTACTTCCGCATCCCCCGGAACGTGCTCACGATCTGCGTGGGCAAGTCCACCTACGCCCGCTGCGGGATCATCACGAACGTGACCCCCTTCGAGCCCGAGTGGGAAGGTCACGTGACACTGGAGATCAGCAACACAACACCATTGCCCGCGAAGATTTACGCGAACGAGGGCATCTGCCAGGTGCTCTTCTTCGAGGCGGCGGCGGACGACATCTGCGAGACCAGCTACAAGGACAAGGCGGGCAAGTACCAGCGCCAGACCGGGGTCACCCTCCCGCGACTATAATTGTGATGTGAATTGAGTTTCCCACAATGCAACGGGGCCCGGCACCAGCCGGGCCCCGGGCGTTGGTCGCCCAATCTGGAGCTCCTATTCGGCTCCGTCCTCCGGCTGCGGCAGGCCCACCGCCGTGGTACGCCGCCGGTGGTCCTTCCGGTCCCGTGCCCGGCTCCGGGCCAGGCGCCACTCATAGATCGCGAGCACCGGTCCATAGAACACGAGGTCGGCCGCCAGCTTTCCGGCGAGCCCACCCAGGTTGCCGCCGATCATCTCCAGGCCGGCCGCCATGCACAGCGGCCGCACCACCAGCAGGTCGAGGGTCTCGGCCGCCCCGAACTCCAGCAGCAGGCTCCGCCCGACCGGCAGCAGGTCGGCTGAGCCGAACGGCCGGCCCCGGATCCCGGCCTGGTGTGCCTCCCGGACGCTCTCCCGCAGGAACATGACCCCGTAGAAGACCAGGGCCTCGGCGATCGCGCCCGCGTACGCGGCCGCGGCGAGGCTCCCGGTCACCTGCTGGACCCCGACCGCCGCCCCGACTGACGCCACCGTGCCGAGCACCTCGGAGGGGCCGTACCGGCGGAGCCATTGCCCGAGCCTCCCCGCGCCGCCCGCGGGCCGTGGCGCGGCCGCCGAGGCCGTCGCCAGCGCCACCTGGTAGCGGATCTCGCCGATCTGGATCTCGTCCCCGGGGCCGAGGGGCCAGGGCGCGCCGATCCGCTCCCCGTTGACGAGGGTGCCAAGCCGGCTCTGGTCCACCACGAACGCCCCGTCCGCCGCCGGGACAATCCAGGCATGGAGCCGCGACACCTGCTCCCCGGGAATCACGATGTCGGATTCCGGGGCGCGGCCAATGGCCAGCGGTCGACCGCCGAGCGGCCAGCGTTTGGGACCGCGCACCAGTTCGAGCGGCCGCTCCGCCACCCGAGGCCCGAAGGCTCCCGACAATCGTTCCATGATCCCCATGGCGACAAAGTAGCCCCGGAATGGACAGCCGGGCACCACCGAATCCCCGGCGGCGCCACCCCCGTAGGCCGGTTAGATTTCGCCTCCCGGCGGGAAGGGTTCCCGCCTCCACCGGCTTTCAGGAAGACGCATGCGTCCGCTTTTCTTCTCAGTACTCCTGGCCCTCCCACTCGCCGCCCAGAATCCCGCGCCGCCCCCGACGCCAGCCGCCCCCGGTGGCCCCCGCCCTGCCGCGGCGGCCCAGCGGGAGCTCCGCGCCCCCGTGGCCGATACCGGGATCTTCAGCCCCCTGGCACTCCCGGAAGCCAGCGACCTGCGCCGCGCCAATGGGGCGCCGGGCCGGGCCTACTGGCAGCAGCGGGCCGATTACGTGATCAAGGCCACCCTCGACACCACCGCGCGGCGGCTGAGCGGGCACGTCACCATCCGGTACACCAATAACTCCCCCGACACCCTCACGCGGGTGTGGATGCAGCTGGACCAGAACCTGTTCCGGAAGAACAGTGTCGGGTCCTACCTGAACGCCCAGGAGAGCCGGTTCGGCGGGGCCAGTTTCGATGGCGGCTTCGAGATCAGCGGCATGACTCAGGCACTGGAGTCGGGCCTGCGCCCCAGCCGGGGCCGGGTGGGCCAGCTGGCGCCGCGTCCCCTGCCGGTGAAGACCCGGGTCGACGACACCATGATGGAAGTGCTGCTGGCCACGCCCCTGCCGCCCGGGGCCGTGGCCGTCCTCGACTTCGGCTACGCCTTCAACATCCCCGACCACGGCGCCGACCGCATGGGGCGGGACGGGGCGCTGTACGAACTGGCCCAGTGGTACCCGCGCATGTGCGTGTACGACGACGTGCACGGATGGAACACGCTCCAGTACCTGGGTCAGGGCGAGTTCTACCTCGAGTACGGCACCTTCGAGTATGACGTGACCCTGCCGGCCGGTTACATCGTCGCCGGCACGGGGGTGCTCCAGAACCCGCTGGAGGTCCTGACGGCCGCGCAGCGCGCCCGCCTCGCGGCCGCGGTCAAGAGCGACACGGTCACGCGCATCATCACCGAGTCGGAACTGGCCTCGGGCGCGGCGCGCCCGCGGAAGGACGGGACGCTCACCTGGCGCTTCAAGGCAGAGAACGTCCGCGACGTGGCGTGGGCCGCGAGCCCGGAGTACCTCTGGGACGCGAGCGGCTGGGAGGGCATCCTGGCGCAGGCATACTACCGCCCGTCGGCCAAGACCACCTGGCAGGATGCCGCAGACATGAGCCGGTACTCGATCATGGAGTACAGCACCCGCTGGTTCCGCTACCCGTACCCGCAGATCTCAGCGGTGGAAGGGCCGGTCTCCGGCATGGAATACCCGATGGTGGCGATGGAAGCCAACGACGACACCAAGGAGGGGCTGTACGCGGTCGTGACCCACGAGATCGGGCACATGTGGTACCCGATGATCGTCGGCTCGGACGAGCGGCGCTACGCGTGGATGGACGAGGGGTTCAATACGTTCATCAACATCTTCTCCGAGGAAGGCTACTTCAAGCGCGACGACACCCGCCGCCGCCAGGGCGAGGGCATGTTCGTGCTCATGAATGACCAGGCCCCGACCGCCCAGCCGATCATGACCTACGCCAACCGCTACCGCACCGAGGGCAACCTCGGCGCGCTGGCGTACATCAAGCCGGCGATGGGTCTCTACGTGCTGCGGAACAAGGTGCTGGGCCCGGACGTCTTCGACGCCGCGTTCCGGGAGTACACCCGCCGCTGGGCCTTCAAGCACCCCCAGCCGGCCGACTTCTTCCGGAGCATGGCGGACCTGAGCGGGCGGGACCTCGACTGGTTCTGGCGGGGCTGGTTCTTCACCACGGCGGCACTCGACCAGTCGGTCGAATCGGTCACCAGCCGCAACGGCCAGGTGCAGGTGGTGCTGCGGAACGTGGGACAGCAGGTGATGCCGGTGGAGCTCACCCTGACCTTCGGCGACGGTACCACCCAGGTGCTCAGGTACCCGGTGGAGATCTGGTACAAGGGCGACAAGTACACGGCCGTGATCCCGACCGACAAGCCGGTCACGGCGGCCCAGGTCAACGCCGACGGACAGTTCCCCGACGTGAACCCGCGGAACAACGGGTGGAAGGCCGCGAACTGACGCTCAGCGCAGCAGGCTGACCGCCGCCAGCATGGCCTGGCGAAACGCCCGTCCCGAGTCCCCGGGGCGGGCGTCGTTCGTGGTATTGACGCAGCCGATCACGCCCACGCGCGTCACCGGGTTGAAGTACAGGAACGACCGGAAGCCGGCCTGTTCGCCGGTGTGCCCCACCAGGGTGACGGCCCCCTGCCGCCGCAGGAAGAAGCCGAGGCCCATCGACTCCTCACCCCCATCGCCGACCGGCACCACCGGCCGCCACATTTCCGCCAGGGTGCCACGGCCGAGCACCGTGTCGAATCGCCGCTGCAGCGAGGTGTCGGTCCCGGCGGAGCCGCTCAGGAAGGCCATCCACCGGGCCAGGTCCGTCACGGGAGCGTTCCAGCCCCCGTTCGGAATGGTGATGCCCGGGTCGAACTCGGATCCGTTGTCCAGCACCCGTTCCGCGCCGGCGCTGTCCCGCACCAGGGTGTAATTGGCGGAACGGACCTCGCGCAGGTGCCAGGGCGTGGTCCCGAACGAGCTTTCGAGCAGGCCGAGGGGGATCCAGAGGTTCTTGTAGATGTAGGACTGGTATGGATCGCCCGTCACCGCCTCGATGACGCGGGCCAGGTAGATGTACGCCGGGTTGCTGTAGCCGTACCGCGAGCCGGGCGGGAACAGGATCTCCTGGTAGGGCATCATGCTCACCAGCTGCTCCCAGCGGGTCGGCTCGAACGGTTCCCAGGCCACGTACCTGCGATAGGGCCATGTCGGGTTCTGGAAGCCGGAGGAGTGCGAGAGCAGCATCCGCAGGGTGATGCCGTCCATCGAACCGAAGGGATTGTGTACCTGGCGCAGGTCGGGAACCCAGCGGGTGATCGGGTCGTCGAGCGAGAGCAGGCCCCGGTCCCGCAGGCCCAGGATCGCGACCGCGGTCAGGGTCTTGGTGATGGAACCCCAATGGAGAATGGCTCGCGGTCCCATGGGACGTCGGGCGGCCCGGTCCTGCAAGCCGGCGTCGTGGCGCCGGACGATGCGTCCGTCGCGCAGCAGGGCGAGGCTCCCGCCCACGACACTGTCGGTCTGGAGGAGCCGGTCGAAGGCCGCGGTCGCGGCACCCCACGCGCTGTCGGGAACGGCCTGGGCCGGGAGCCGCGCCGCCAGGAGGAGCGGCAGGGCGAGCGGGAGGGCCAGGCGGGCGGGACGCAACACGGCGGGTCCGGGGTTGGGGGCAGTGCGAATCTCCGCCCGGGCAACGCTCCGGTCAACCGAGCAGGCGGGCGTCGATCCAGACGGGGCCGGCGGTCGGGAGGATCACGGAGCCCCGGACGACCTCGCCCGCCACGAGGCGCCGGACGACGCGATCGAACGGACCGTCCCGGTTCGGATGGACCTTGTACTGGAAGCTCACCGCTCGCGGCAGCTGCGACTTGAACTCGTAGGACCACGAGTAGAGTTCCCGCTCGCCCTCCTGCGTGATCCGGGCCCGGCGTACCCGGACCAGGATCCCGGCCGAGGTGGGCACCGGGTACCAGGGGCCCCAGGGGCCACCATTGCCGTCCTCCGGGGCATTCCCGCCCCGGCGGGCGAGGATGATATCGCTCCAGCGGCTCACCTGTCCCCCCGAGCATGACGTGGGCTCAACCAGGGGGAAGATGGAGTACAGGCGTCAGTCCGGCGTCAATTCGACGGCAAGTTGGCGCGGGCCGCGCGCGGGAGGGCCGTGGAGGGCGGCCGAGGGCCCGCTGGGACCTGAAACCGGCAATTTCTTTTCACGCAACGAGGGGCGGCCGTGACGGCCGCCCCCTCGTGCGTTCCAGCCCTCCCGCCATCACCTCTTCAGGGGAGGCCGAGTTGCCAGAGGCCCGAGAGCATGTCACTGGCGTAGAGGGCGCCGTGGTAGAGCATCACCCCCCAGACATAGGTATTCCCGTTGCCGCCCGGGCGGACCTGGGCCACGATCCGGTTCGACAGGTTGCCCGACAACACTCCCGAGATGTCCAGCGCCACGACGCCGCCGTTGTAGTACGCGGCATAGAGCCGCTGGTTCGGCTCGTCCACCCAGAAGTTGTGGGTCCCCGCCCCGGCCAGGTGGAAACTGGCAACCTCCACGGGGTTGGCGAGGTCCGATACGTCGACGACGTGAATGTCGCCGCTGGAGGAGCTGCCGACCGCGCCCGGGCCCTCCTCCCCGATGAACAGGTACTTCTGCTCGCCACTCACGGGGTTGTGGAACCACCAGCCGTTGTGGGTCTCGCCCCCGAACCTGAGGTTCGATGGGCTGCCCGTCTTGCTCACCTGGACCGGGTTCGCCGGGGAGCCGCCATGGGAGCCGTTCCCGACGTCGAAGATGTAGAGCCCCTCGTCCCATGCGAAGACGAATGCATAGCCGTCCCGGACGAAGGTGTCGTGGATGCAGTAATGGTCCGGGATCGGCGTGCTGCTGGCCACGGTGATGGTGCCGCTGGCGGCGGCGGAGAGATCGTAGACCTTCAGGGCGCACCCCGGCGGGTCCTGCGCGGCGAAGGCGTACAGCGTACCCCCGATCACCGCCAGCGCGCCGGTGTGCAGGCCGTTGCTGTTCGGAAGCGTGGCCCGGCTCACCGCCACCCCCGGGCTCGTCAGTTCGTAGGCGTGGATGCCGCGGTTGGCCCCGCCTTCGCTGGTGAACACCAGCCACTGTCCGTCCGGCGAGACCTCGAGGTCGCTGACCGTGGAGATGCCCGGCGTGATGATCGAATCGGTGAGCACCGGCGCGCCGCCCGGATCGAGCTGCCAGATCTTCACGGCATTGCCGAACGCGCCCCGGAAGCCCCAGGTACCGGTGTAGGCGTAGCCGTCGGCCACCCAGAGGTCCGAAGTGTACCGCTCGCCGACGTTGTTGCCCCCGCCGTCCACGCTGAAGGCCGTCACCGCCAGCGCCGCGAAGGTGACGGTGGTATCCCCGGGCAGGGTGGCATCGAGCAGGTTCGTCCCGGGCGTGGCGCCGAGTGTCCACCCGATCGCCGCCGCGCCGCTTGGTCCGCTGACGCTGCTGGGCGCCCCGACGCTGCCGCCGCCGGCCTGGACCGCCCAGGCGATCGTCACCCCCCCCACCCCGTTGCCGTAGGCGTCGGTTACGAGCACGGTGGGCGGGATCAGGACGGCCTGGGACCGGGACGTGGTCTGGTTGTCGCCATTGAGCTTGACGAGTCCCGTCGGCGGCCCGGCGGTCCCTGTGCTCGCAAAGCTCACCGGGGAGCCCGAGTAGCCCCGGATGCTGGCCTGCACCACCTGCGCGCCGGCGATGGGGCCCAGGGTGCTGGTGATCTCGGCCAACCCGGCTGCGTCGCTCTGGCTGCTGCCGGCCGAAACCGTGCCGCCGCCGCTCCGGACGCTCCAGGACACCTTGACGTCGGGCCGTGGCTGCCCCTGCGGGTCGGTCACGAGCACGCGGTAGGGCTGGAGCGCGGTGCCCACGGTGGCGCTCTGCGCGTCGCCGGAGGCGAGGGCGAGGGTCCCGGTTTCGCGCGGGCCTCCGGCATCCCCCCCGCCACAGGCGAGCCCCGTGGCGGCGGCCAGCGCCAGGGCCAACGGCAGTCGTGACCACCCTCCCCGCCCCCGGAGGAATGCCTCGTCAATGCGCATGTCCCGCTCCCTCAGCTGGATCAGTGTTGGACGGCTCGAGCAGCCCGCCATAGCGGCCCATCCGGTGCCCCTCGAGGCCCCAGCCCACGCGGACTCCCGCGGTGACCGAACGCACCCGGTTGGTGCCGTACAGGATCCGCGGGGTCAGCACCCCTCCCAGTGTCGCGCCGGCCCGACCGAGGGTCAGCTCCGCGAACGGCTGGAGTGTCAGCGGCCCGGGGCCGGTGCGGCGCGCGAAACCGTAGCCCACGGTGTGCAGGGTGAACCGGGTGGTGCCGAGGATCGCGTTCTCCAGGTGCGGCCGCACGGACCGAAACAGGTCCAGTTCACGCAGGTCCTCCGGCCGGTCGCTGCGCTCAAAGCGGTAATACGGGCGGTGCGGGCCGCGGCGCCAGGCCGCTTCGGCCAGGAGGCTCTGGAAGGTGAAGAACCCCCGGGCCTCCTCGGTCCGCGCCCATTCGGCCAGCGTGTACAAGCGGCCCCCGGCGAACGCGCGGTCCACCCGGGCGGCGGCGTGCCACTTCCATGCGTCCGTACCCGCCCCCGGCCGGTGCTCGGGCGAGTGCACCTTGGCCCGGGAGCCCGACAGTTCGAGCCACGATGTTGCCAGCACGGTCAGCCGCCCGGACCAGGAATCGCCGAACCGGCTCCACCTGGGCCACTGTCCCGGTCGTTCGGGCTCGTCGCCGTTGAACAGTGCGCCCTCCAGGACCACCGGTCCCGCGCGGACGCCCCCGATGAGCACCGCCCGCTCCAGCACCTGCGCCAGGTGATGATTCACCGGATACCGCACCGTGGGGCGGCTCATCGGGTCATCGGAGCCGAAGGGGGCGAAGCCCTTCCCGGCGCTCAGGGAGATCCGGACGGCGCCGTCGCGAGGTCCGAGGACGTCCACCGCGGAGACCATGAGCTCGTGCGCATAGGTGTGCGGGTGACGCCGGTCGTTGAAGCCCTCGCCCCAGCCCCCTGGGGTCAGCTCCCCGTCCGGGATGGTCCATCCCTCGAGGTCGAGGGTGCCCACCGCGCGCAGGTGCCCGCCGAGCAGCCGGGCGTGCGCCATCAGCAGCGGCTGCACCAGCCGGGCTTCGGTGAGGCGGCCACCCCCCGGGATCGGATCGACGCTGGTCACGCTGGCGATCCCGAGGCCCATCAGGTGCAGTTCCGCTCCTGCCTGCGCCCGGACGCCGGCGGGCGCGGACCCGCACCAGAGGATGGCCAGGGCGGCCCGCAGGGCACGATGCATCAGGTGACTG